>JAUUPT010000120.1 GCA_030843315.1 Bacteroidaceae bacterium
GAGAGGGAAGGAGCGTAGCCCGATACGTATCCGTTATATCTGAAGAACCACTGCCCGTTTATCGAATAGGACAGGCTCAAGGTAGGCTTGAATATATATTTCTCGGTGGAAGCCTCGTCCTGGCTGTTATAAGTTCTCATAGCGCCGATTCCTACGGTGTAACTCAAATCCTTTATCTTCGATTGGTATTCGGCGAACAGATAAGTTTCTGCCGTGTTCATCGTAACTTTATCATCTACATTGCCGGAATACGTATTCTGCAGATGCGCCTGCGTATGCTTGACTCCTCCGGTAAACTTCCCACCGTCGAATTGCTTTTCATAGATTCCTTCACCGATGACGGAATACTTCCGTCCTTTGGTATTCGAGCAGATGTCCGTATCGTCGTCATTCTGCATCTTCTGTACGAAAGTCCGGTCGTTCTTACTGTCCAGGTAGGAAGCTACCACGTCTGCATAGATGGTCTGTTTGTTCTTCAGATTCCGCTGGTAGTAGATGTCCAGTGAGGGAATAATGACTTTGGAAGAAGAAAGGTCGGATATGGAGTAGACCGTTTCTCCTTCGTGCAGCGTGCTGAATCTGTCCGACATGGAGTGGGGTGTATCGTTGTAATTGTTTCTCAGGGCAATATTGAGAAGCTGCTTATCGTTGTCCTGGTAGCTGTAATTAAGGTTGAGGTTGAGGGCATCGTATTTTATCTTGGTAGGCTCGCCTATCTCCTTGTTCTCCTGAAACGCTTCCGGGAAGCGGAAACTCTCATAGTTCTCGCGCGTCCACTTCAAGTCTCTTCGTCCCCAATAGGCGGTGGTGCTGATTTCCGACTTATTGAAGTTGTACTTGGCGGAGAGATTGTTCTCACCATATCCCGTCTTGGGAGATACTCCATTGGATAAATCTGCCGAGACGTTTCCACCCGATTCCCTTCTCTTCACAATATAGTTCAGCACGGCGGCAACGTTTCCGTAACGCGCTCCGGGATTGTCAATGTACTCTATGCGGACAACGTCGGCGGGGCGGATGGCAATGACTTCGGCTTGCGTTACTTCTATGCCGTTGATGCGGAGCTGTACGTTATCTCCGCCGGGGGCGCTGATACTATTGTTTATCGGGTTGATGATGATGCGGGACAGTTGCAGGTTTCTCAGTAGGGTGAGTCCGTTGGAAGCTGCTTTGGTCTGCATCTCGGTGGGAAGAATGATTTGGCGGTCGATTTTCTTGGTTACGGGGCTTGCCGTGACGGTAACTCCTTCCAGAAGCACACTGTTGGCGGATAAAGGCAGCTCTCCCAGTTGCAGGTTTGCTTTCAGGTTGCGGATGGAGAGGTAGGAGTTATCATAACCGATGCACGAGATGTACAGGATGTAATCCCCGTCCTTCACTTCCTTCAGCAAGAAATTGCCGTTACTGTCTGTGGCAACTCCGGTGATGAAGGTAGAGTCTTGTGCCATCAGGCTGACGTTGGCATATTCGATGCCTTGGTTGGTACTCTCGTCGGTAACTTTACCGCTGATTCTGTTTGCTGCTTTTAAAGAGATACAAAGGAGCAACAATCCTAAAATAATACTTAACTTTTTCATTTCTTCTTATGTTTTATAGTGATTATTTTCGTTCTTCGAACATGACAAAGGTAGAGCGTAAAAGCCTTAAATACGGTTTATATCCGCCACTTGTTAAAATGCAACACCTTTTGCAACCATCTGGTAATGAATGTGTTTGCGACGTGTTTCAAGAGAAAAGTTTATATGTGCCCGCCGCGGGTTTATGCATAAAGGAAAATGCAAAAAAACAGCCTGTCTTTGCCCCCGTTAATCAGTAAATATCTATTTTTGCAGAGAATCCAAGGTCGGGTTCATTTAAAGAGGATGGGAAACGGTATGAAAGCATTGAAGCACGGCTTGATAAGTTTGGTATGTGTATGGGCGTTGTCGGCATGTACAGAGGGTGTGCCGTCGCAGCTTGTGCAGATAGAAAAGGCAGAACAGACGTTACGGCAGAATGCGGAAGAAGCCATCGTCCTGCTCCAGTCGGTGAAGAATCCTGAAACCCTGCCCGATTCCCTGCGGGTACGCTATGCCCTTGCCTTGGGACAAGCCCATTGCGATGCCCATTGGGTGATGAACGAAGATACCCTGTTGCCGTATGCCTTACAGTATTATGGAAGTCGGGATGTGGAAGACACCCTGCACCTGATGCGTGTCTATAAGCTGTTGGCCTATCATCTTTACGACAGCGAACGATATAAAGAAGCCACGGAAATGCTTGCCAAAGGCGATAGCATCGCCGCTTTGCAGAGTGATACGGCTGCCCGCATCCGCTTGTTGCAGTCTGTACTGAATATAGGAGAAGGCAATGACGATTTTGAAGGATTGCTGCGCTTGCAGAAGCGGTTGACGGCGATAAAC
This sequence comes from Bacteroidaceae bacterium, assembly GCA_030843315.1. Lineage (GTDB taxonomy): Bacteria > Bacteroidota > Bacteroidia > Bacteroidales > Bacteroidaceae > Bacteroides. Next base: position 2,403 of record JAUUPT010000120.1, read on the forward strand.
CGTGATTCCACCCGTTATGCTGACGAGTACAACAGCTTGGCGGTGCTTTATTACTGCACGAATCAGACCGATTCCGCGCTGATTGCCCTTCGCAAAGCATCCGAATACCAATATGCACCCGGAGACTCTGCACTGGTATGGGGCTATGTGATGCGTAACTATGCCGATATGCTGAGTGATTCGGGAAAGAACCGGGAAGCCGCCGACCTGCAACGCCGCGTCTTGCAGAAGTTCAAAGAAAACGGTGATCCTCTTCTGAGCGTATCTTATCTCTCACTTGCACGCTATTACCTGAACATGGGGCAGATGGACTCCGCCCACTATTATATGCAGAAGAGTGACAGCGTCCGCCTGCCATCTATGGACCGGGACTTGTGGTTCAGCATCTATTACCTGGTGCAGAAGACGCTGATGGACTATATCGATACCCGTTCCTTTCCGATTCGGGACGTCGCGTTCTTCTCAAACCGGACGTATAATGACTTCATACGCGACCAGCGGGTAATCATGCAGAAAGGGAAGACACAGTTGCTGCTCCAGCAACAGAATATGAACCTGCAACTGGAGAAGCAGAAAGAACGGACTGTCTTCGTCGGACTGATTTCCCTCTGCATCTTGTTATTGGCAGCTGTCATCTGGTATCTGCAAAGAAGAAAGCGCCTGCTTATAGAGAAGGAAGAAGAGCTGGAAGCACTGCGCCGCTTGTTGCAAGAGACGGAAGGGGCTGACGGCAGCGGCAACGATAAATTTGTCAAAAAGATGCTGCTTCAGCAATTGGGATTGATACGCATGGTGGCAACCAATCCCAGTTCCGACCATCAGGAACTGCTGGTACAGATGGGGCGGATAGCCAATAAAGATGTCGCAGCAGACGATTTGCTGGTTTGGAAAGATTTGTATAAGACGATTGACATGGTATACGACGGCTTTTATACCCGCATCGGCAATAAGTATGGCAATATCCTGAATGAAAAGGAACTCCAACTCTGCTGCCTGCTGAAGTCGGATTTCTCTACCAAAGAGATCAGTGTCGTTATCCAGCAGAGCATCCGGACGGTTTATCAACGTAAGACAGTCATCCGGCAAAAGCTCGGCATGGAAGAAAAAGAGGATATTGCAGAATTTCTGTCTAAGTCTATATAATAATATCCGTCACTCAGAGCTATCAGACTGACGGATATTATCTTTATACGATTCCCCGAATCCTGTCATCGAATGCCGACAGTGCCGCTTTGGCACCTTCGCCCATAGCTATGACAATCTGTTTATAGGGTACGTTCGACACATCCCCTGCAGCATAAACACCCGGAAGTGTAGTGCGGCAGAAAGCATCTATCTTGATTTCACCTATCGGCGATTTATCCAGCATATCGCCGAAAGGAGCGCTGTTAGCAGCCAATCCTATCTGTACGAAGACACCATCCAGTGTTACATCCCGTTCCTCGTCGCAGGTGCGGTCCTTGATGCGAATGGCGGTTACCTTGTCGCCATTGCCTATCACCCGGGTCGTTTGCGAAGAAGTGAATATCTCCACGTTCGGCAGGCTCTTGGCTTTCTCCTGCAACACCTGATCGGCTTTCAACGTATCGGCAAATTCGAAAACAGTTACTTTCTTGCAGATGCCTGCCAGGTCGATAGCTGCTTCGATGCCTGAGTTGCCACCGCCGATAACGGCTACTTCCTTGCCCTGATAGAACGGCCCGTCGCAATGCGGGCAGAAGGCAACGCCACGGCCGATGTATTCCGCTTCACCTTCTACATTCAGTTTGCGCCAACTGGCACCTGTTGCTATTATAATAGCAGGGGCAGTAAACGTTTCGCCGCCAACTACGGTGATTGTCTTTTCTTTTCCTTCCAGTTCTGCCTTCTCTATCCGGCGGTCTTCAAAGATCTCTACCGGGTAGTGCTCAATGTGGCTTCGGAGTGCGTCGGCAAGTTGTGCGCCGGTGGTGTGCGGCACGGAGATAAGGTTCTCAATGCCTACCGTCTCCTTCACCTGTCCGCCGATGCGCTCGGCAATGATGGCTACGTGCAATCCCTTACGGGCGGAATAGATGGCTGCCGATGCTCCGGCAGGTCCGCCGCCCAGTACAAGGACATCGAATGCTCTCCGAACAGGCCCTTCGCCTGCTTGCGGCAGGCTGCCGAAAGTCTCTTCCAACTTCTGCAAGAGTTCGCCCAGGGAGCCGCGTCCCACGTGTAGCAGTTTACCGTTGGCATAAACCGATGGCACGCCTTGTATCTTCAGCGCATCCACTTCCTCTTGATAGAGGGCGCCGTCCACCATCTCGTGGGTGATTTGCGGGTTCAGCAGTGCTATGATGTTCAGGGCTTGTACCACGTCCGGGCAGTTGGTGCAGGTCAGCGATATATATGTTTGCAGGCGAATGGGGGTACCCAGGGCTTTGATACGCCTACTCGTACCCTCGTCCGGCAGGTTTTTCCCTTTTCCGTCGGCATTGAGTACTGCCAGCAGCAGGGAAGTAAACTCGTGCCCGCCGGGTATGCCACGGAACTTGATACCGGTTTCCTTACCGTCTTTCAGGAGAGTGAACTCCAGCTTCGGTTCTTCGGTCTGCACCAATTGGCAGGATAATTTGCCGGAACAACCGGCTATATCGTCCAGGAAAGTCACCAGTTCTTGTGCCTGTTCGTGTCCGGGATTGTAGGCGATGCGGAAGGTATAGCGGGCTTCCAGATGCTGGAATACGCTCCGCACTTGGTCTAATATGCTTGTTTCTAACATGATAAATGGGGTTAAAATCCTATGAAAGGATGTTGTTAATGCTTTGAACTATAGTCTATTGTAGTTTCCTACCGGTAGGATACCGGCGTTCCCTCCTTTGGAAACGAGCGTTTCTGCCTTTAGGAACGGGCGTTCCCTCTTTAAGAAACGCGCGTGTCCGCTTGGGGAGACACGCGTCTCCATTTGCGGAAACAGCCGTTCCCATTTGCGGAAACGGCTGTTACTACTTGTGGACACGGAATGCCGTCCTTTTAGATCTTGCCTACCAGGTCGATGCTCGGCTTCAGCGTTGCGCTTCCCTTCTTCCACTTGGCGGGACAAACCTCGCCGTCGTGAGTGGCAACGAACTGTGCAGCTTCTACTTTGCGCAGCAATTCGTCGGCATTACGTCCGATGCTGTTGTCCTGTATCTCGGCGAGTTTAATCTTTCCTTCGGGGTTCACGAGGAACGTACCACGGTATGCCACGCCTTCTTCCTCAATCATTACCCCGAATGCACGGCTCAGGGCGCCGGTGTGGTCGGAGAGCATCGGGTATTTGATTTTGCGGATACTTTCGGAAGCATCGTGCCATGCCTTGTGCACGAAGTGTGAGTCGGTACTTACGGAGTACACTTCCACGCCCATTGCTTGGAACTGATCGTATTTCTCAGCGATGTCCACCAATTCGGTAGGACATACGAAGGTAAAGTCTGCCGGATAGAAGAAGAAAATAGCCCATTTGCCTTTTACATCTTCGCTTGATACTGTTTTGAAACTTCCGTTCTGGAAAGCCTGAACTTTGAATTCAGGGAGTTGAGAGTTGATAATTGATTCCATAATCATTACTTTTTAATAGGTTTAGTACTTTGTTTTACCGCTACAAAAATATAGCAATCTTTCCCGGTAGAACAAGAATTCCTATTGAAAAGTTTTATGGGTTGATAGACAAAATCTATACAGCTACTTGTGTTGCCTTTAGGGAGAGCATTTCCTTAGGTACAGCGTTCTGTATCTCCTTCGTTAATGTTTCTAATAAAGTATGCCGGATGAAGTTCTTATTGGTCAACATCACTATCTGCCGGGTGGGGCAGGGGATGGCAAAGGGACGTACGAGTTCTTTCTGTGCATCGCTCAGTTGCAGCACGGCCAGTTCGGGGATGAAGGTTACTCCCTTGCCGCTCTCCACCATGCGCATAAAGGTTTCCATGCTGCCCAGATGGTAGGCAAGCTGGCTGGTGCGGGCGGCTTTCATCTGGCAGAAGCGCACCAACTGGTCGCGGAAGCAATGCCCTTCGTCGAGCAGCCAAAGCTGTTCGCTGTTTGTATTGAGGTCGGAAGTGCGGATGACTTCATTGCCGGCAAGCGCATCCTCGCGGGCCACGTAGGCAAAGAACTGCTCGTAGAACAATGCTGTCTGCCCAAACTCTTCCATACCTGCCAGGCTTGCCACGATGCCGGCGTCTATCTCTCCGGTTTGCAGGGCTTTCTTGATGTCGTTGGTCTTCATCTCCACCACTCTTATGTCCAGTCCGGGGTATTTCTTCATCAGTTGGGGGAAGAAGCGGGGAAGGAGATAAGGCGCGATGGTGGGAAGTATGCCGAGGCGGAACACTCCGGTGAGGGAATGCTTCTCTTCTTCTATAATGCTCTTGATGCGGTTGGTCTGAACCAATATGTTCTGTGCCTGCTCTATGATGTGGATGCCGATGGGGGTGGGGCATACGGGTTGCTGGCTGCGGTCGAAGATGCGGGTGTCCAGTTCTTCTTCCAGTTTCTGAATCATGGCGCTCAGTGTGGGTTGCGTCACGCGGCAATACTCGGCTGCTTTGGCAAAATGGCGGAACTGGTTGACGGCAAGGATGTATTCTAATTGTTGTAAAGTCATGATGGGCAAGGCTTTTGAATGTTATATATAGAAATCGTCTATGCAAAGATAGAAATTATCTGTTTGACAAGCGTTGGTTTACCCCTTATCTTTGTCACAAAAACGAAGAAAGGCTGCATCTCAGAACAAAAGAAAATAGTATAAACCTTTAAAATAAAAGAATTATGAAAACTTTAGATTACTTACATTTGAATGAAAAGAAAGTGGCTGACGTAGTAGTAGCATTGCAACAATTATTGGCCGACTTCCAGGTACATTACACTAACCTTCGCGGTTTCCACTGGAACATCAAGGGACATGGTTTCTTCGTATTGCACGAAAAGTTCGAGAGCATGTACGACGGTGCTGCCGAGAAGGTAGACGAAATAGCAGAACGTATCCTGATGCTGGGTGGCGTGCCCGAAAATAAGTTCAGCGAATACCTGAAGGTAGCGAAGATTAAAGAAGTATCCGACATCTCTTGCAGCAGCGATGCGGTGGAGCATATCCTCGGAACTTACGGCTATCTGATCGAAGAAGAGAGAAAAGTGATTGAACTTGCCAACGAAGCCGGCGACGACGTAACTGCCGACTTGATGACCGGCTACCTGAAAGAACAGGAAAAGATGGTTTGGATGCTCATTGCATTCAGCACCAAGAGCTGCACCAAGTAAATTGGAATAATACTGGATAGGGTTAGGGAGGTTGTGTCAAAATGCTGGCACAACCTTTTTTTATGCACAAAGCCCGGACTT
>JAUUPT010000121.1 GCA_030843315.1 Bacteroidaceae bacterium
TGACTTATACTGGAAAAAGTTGACACCTCCGGGCTAACCAGTAATTGTCAATGAAACGTAGAACAGTCAAAACTCGTGTCTTCAACCATGATATGGGTTGGTATGAAGAAGTAGAGAAAGAAGTAAAAGGTTTTTTATTCACGGATGAGGATCGTATAATGATAGTCCGTGAATATCTGGAAAGCGGTTGTTCTTCTCAAAGTATTCTTGAGAAGTATGAACTGAGTAACCGTCAAGTCCTATTTAATTGGATGGACAAGTATCTGAATCAAGAAGATTGCCTATCTTTGGCTGTATCAGAAGAATCCGCCATGACACAGGAATTTGAAAGCAATAAGGGAAAGAGCAAGGATGAGGAAATTATACGTCTGAAGAAAGCTTTGGAACTGGAGAAGCTCCGTTCTCAAGCCTACAAGACTATGGTTGACCTTGCGGAAAAGGAGTTTAACATTCCCATAAGAAAAAAATCTGGCACCAAACAGTAAGCCTGCTCCACCAGTTGTACCCTTCCGCTTCCATGGGTACCTTGTGTGGGCTGTTTGGTTATAGCAGACAATCTTATTATAAACGTGACAAGAAGGATGACTTTACCGTCGACGCCTTAGAACCTCTCATCATAGAAAAGGTCCGTGAGTATCGTTCGCAGCATCCGGGTATGGGCTGTGTCAAGCTGTATATGGTTATCCGCGCCTTATTCGAGGGTACAGGCTGTTTCCCCGGTCGTGACGCTTTCATTAACCTGCTTCGCAGCCATGGTCTGATGGTCCATTTGAGGCGCAGACGCCATTATCGTACCACGGATTCTGAACATAATTATCGCAAATACCCCAATCTTATAAAAGGTTTGGAAGTAACTTCCGCCAACAAGGTGTGGGTGAGCGATATAACTTACGTGGAAACCGGTGAAGGCGTCTGCTATCTATCCCTGGTAACGGACCTTTACTCCCATAAGATAGTGGGCTGGTCAGTCGGGCCTACCTTAGAGGCTATCTATCCGATAGAAGCATTAAGGATGGGACTGGGTACTATTGGCGAGGAAGCGTCGAAGGGGCTGATACATCACTCGGACCGGGGTTGCCAGTATTGCAGCCAGGCATATGCCGGGTTGTTGCGTGAACGGGACGTCCGAATCAGTATGACCCAAAGTGGTGACCCGTTGGAAAATGCCGTCGCAGAACGAGTAAACGGGATAATCAAATCCGAATGGATTTCTCGTATGCAAATATCCACGATAACGAAATGCAGAAGCGAGTTAAAGCGCATTGTAGACTTCTATAATGGGAAAAGACCGCATATGAGTATCGGTTATAAGACTCCTGACGAGGTGCATGGGCAGGCAGGGAAGCAGCAACGATGCTGGAGAAATCCTTGGGAAGATAGCAATAAAGCAAAAATCTTATAATATCTTTGCGCTCGTCGGGACGGGTGGTCCCGCCCCTTGCCGCGCGGCGCTCCCCGACCAGGGCTTGAAGCCCAACAGGGATGGGATGACAACCTGTTTAGGCAGAGAAGGGGAAGTGTGTAAACCTTTTTAGTGAGTGGTATCAGAAACTGTAAACCTATATAGGGATACTGTAAACTAAATTAGTTATTGTAAGTAAAGGGTGTAAACCATCTTAGTATTAATCGCCCAAAAGTGTCAACCTTTACCAGTACAAGTCAATATGAGATTTGTATTTTGTAAACGAAACAATAAATTTTTATTTTCGTCTTGTCAACAAGACAAAAATGTAGTATATTTGTCCTGTAAACAAGACGATATGCAATTATGGATAAAAATATTCTAAAAACCGTTATTGCCGACAATCAGATAGAAGTCCCTCGATACAAGGTAATTCCGAGAGATTTTACCTTTGAAGAATTTGGAAACTACGTTTTTGTCGGTATCCGAAGAGCAGGGAAGTCTTTCTTACTCTATCAGAGGATGCAACAGCTACTTACACAAGGTGTACAGTGGGATGAGATGCTGTATATTAACTTTGAAGATGAGCGTTTGGTTGGTATGTCTTCGGAAGATTTGAACCTATTGTTGGAAATTCATTTGGAGATGTACGGAAAGAGACCGATTCTTTTTCTTGATGAGATACAGAACATTGCTGGTTGGGAGAAATTCGCTCGCCGTATGGCTGATACCAAACATCGGGTTTATATTACCGGAAGTAATGCCAAGATGTTAAGCCAAGATATTCAAACTACTCTCGGAGGACGTTATATTCCGGTTGATGTTTATCCTTACAATTTTAAGGAGTTCCTAACTGCAAATGAAGTTGGTATTACTAAAGAAACTTTACTTTCAACCGAGGGGAGAGCAGAAGTACTTCGGAAGTTCAATGATTATTTCTATTTCGGAGGATTTCCCGAGAGTGCCGAATTTACAGCTAAACGTGATTACCTAACCAGTGTCTATCAGAAAATATATCTGGGCGATATAGCAACTCGTCATTCAGTAGATAATACTTTCGCGTTGCGCATCCTATTTAAAAAACTGGCTGAAAGCATAAAACAGCCTATGTCATTTTCTCGAATTGCTAATATTGTGTCCTCTACCGGAGCAAAAGTCGGCAAAACTACTATTATCAATTATATAGAATACGCTAAAGATGCGTGGCTGATTTCCTCAATACAAAATATAGCAAGCAAACTTGTAGATAAGGAGACTAATCCCAAGTATTACTTTACTGACAACGGGATTCTGAATTTATTTTTGCTTGATGGCAACACTTCCTTACTGGAAAACTTAGTTGCCATTAACCTGCTGCGTAAATACGGGCGTAATGATGCGGTTTTCTTCTACAACAAAGGAGTTGAGGTAGATTTTTATATCCCTGATGGAGCAACCGCTATTCAGGTTTGCTATAATCTTGATAACAACGATGGTACATTTGACCGAGAAGTTGGTGCTTTATTGAAGCTATCAAGTGTGTTAGAATGCAATAAGTTGATGATTATCACACAGGAGAATGAACTGGTGTTAGAGGTTGATAATAAAACGATTGAAGTTATTCCAGTGTGGAAATGGCTTCTGAATTTATAATAAATTTGTATATTTGCGCTTGAAATCATGCCAATAGCGAGCAAAACGATGAAAAATAATCGTGTGCTAAATCGTGTGGGATTTCCAATTTGAAACAAGATAAAAGGTTGACTATCAATAGAGATGCAATAATAGTTCTCTTGCTGGTGGCACCACGAAGTAGAGCTCTCTTCTATTGAAACCCATTGAAATTCAGATATTTCAGTGGGTTTTTCTTTTATACCCACATACCATTTCCCGCCGATTTGAGCATTTGGGAGTTTCCCATCCGGTGGTTTCCCCAGAGTCCCTCAAAAAAGCCACTAAAATCCTCCTATTTCACTTATTTACAACTATTTGCGCATATCATTTTCAGGAGCAATGACATACTTTTGCATACCTGCTTAGATGTTGGAATGTAATTAAATTAATAGCGAAAGCCTGGCCATCAGATAGCATACCGATGATTCGGCACCTTGATTCAGGTTGATATTGTTTTCTTCCAAACCGTCGTAACAACCGCCAGTTACCGGATTATAGACTATTTGACCAAGGTGGTTGTTTCCAAGAAACCAGCTAAAGGCGTTTGTTTGTTTTTGTCTGTAATCTTCCTGGTGGAAACAATTGTAAAAGGTAGTCAATGCCATTACGGTACCCGCTACGTCAATGGGTTGTTCGCCATATAACACTCCGCTTCCTTTCTCTTTTCGCAACCATCCCTGATTGGAGATAACCTTGATTTGCCCGTCCAGGAATATTTTATCTAGTAAGAAATCGAATGATTCTTTGGCAATATTTTTGTAATCATCATTTCCTATAACTTCGTAAGCATATAGCAGACATTCGGGTAATACGGCATTATCGTAGGTGAGGTAGGGTTCGAACCATCTCCAACTATTATCGGCTGTTGCCCGGTACAAATCCGTCAATTTATCGGACAACGACTCAATAAGCGACCGGACCTCGGAAGAAGGTTCTTTCCCGTAAAAATAGCTTAATCCTTTTATCGCAAAGGCAAGGCTTCGGGGAGATTTCAAGCGGCGAATCATCGGGTAAGTCAAGTGCAGCGTTTTTATCGCTTCGCCTGTCCAGGGGTAAAGAAAACTATCGCCATGACAGATAAAATATCCCAGCGCCCACACGGCACGCCCGTTGCTGTCTTCCAACAATACATCTTCATTCTGAGGGGTAAATGTCCCTGATTTATCCACATAGTTCTTCAAAGAGCCATCCGGCTGAATGCAATAACGGATAAAATCCAGATAGCGTTTAATATATTTCTCGCACGTCAGGTCTTTTTTGTCCACGTATACCCTGCATAAAGCAATAAGGGCGCGGGCATTGTCGTCGAGGGTGTATCCGGTATCGATATCAGGGCGGTTTCCTTTCGCAAACTGGATAATACCCAACTGTCGGCTCATGCGTTTTATATGTTCCGCATTGACAATGGGCAGTGAATAAGTAAGCATTTCCGTAACTCCTGCTATTTTATGGAAAAGCCGGGTATAGGCTATCGCCGCATTTTCCCAGGCCGTGGAAGCTGTTTTTTGCATACCTGCCATTCCCATTTGTGCGCGGAGTCTTTCATTGGAGAGCAGGCGGTTTACGGCTGTGGCCAACTGCCCGGAATCGAGAAAGTCGAAAATGATTCCGGTTTTATCCTGCAATACTTCCAGGGCATGAGGGATAGGGGTTGCGATAATAGGGCAACCGCAACTAAGGGCATAAACAAATGTGCCGCTTACTGCCTGGTCGGGATCGGAAGAGGTAAAGAGGTAGATGTCGGTCATTTGCAGATATTCCAGCAGAACAGGCAAGTCAAGGTAGAAGTTAACAAACCGGACGTGGTCGGTTAATTGCAATTTCATTATTTTTTCTTTGAGCTTGTTGCGATATGCCTCTCCTTCATTTTTGATGATGGTAGGATGTGTTTTTCCTATAATAAGAAACAGTACCGAAGGATTCTTCTTAATGATAGCAGGCAATGCTTCCAATGTAGTTTCAATACTTTTGCCCGGACTGAGTAATCCGAACGTGGAAAGAATCCGCTTTCCCGTAAAGCCATATTTTTCTTTCAGCATTCGTTTATTCCCTTGCGATACCAGATGGGTACCGTGAGGAATAACCGTTATTTTACCGGATTCAACCTGATATTTTTCCTGTAATATGACGGATGATGTCCGGGTCATGACGACTATGGCCTGGCAGGCTTTCACGAGTTGCTGCAAATAATCGTGCAGTGCATCGGTCGGATGTGGCAATACGGTATGGAAAACGATAACGACGGGCTTGGTTAAAGATTGAACAAATTGTAGGAATAATGCGGAATGTTCGCTGAAAAGTCCGAATTCATGCTGAATACAAACCAGTTCGATATCGGCATCCCTGTTAATCTTTTCAGCAATGGTGGTGAACTCCTCTGCTACAGAAGAATTTAGTTTGTATTTTACCGTATCGGTATAGGTATGCTGTTCTACAGCAGATTCTATGGCGCAGACTTTAACCGCATAGTTGCGGTCAAATTTCTGGTGGATAGCTTGTATGAGGTCTACCGAAAAGGTAGCGATGCCACATTCTCTCGGTGGATAGGTGGTTATAAATAATATTTCCTTCACTCTTCATCCCTTCTTTTTTTATAGCTTAGTAATTCATCAACGAGTTCTTTTACGGAAACAGAAGCGCAGGCAATAGAGGTGTCTGCCGCTCCATAATAGATGTAGAGCCTGTCTTCCCGGATAATAGCGCCTGTGGGAAAACAAACCTGATTGACCACTCCTTTGGTTTCGTAATCTGTTTCAGGAGTAAACAGCGGATAAGGCAACCGCGCGATTTCAATGGTAGGATCATTCTTGTCGAACAACGCTGCACTGGCCGAATAGATATATCCTTCAGGAGTATCGCGAACGCTGTGGTAAATCATTAGCCACCCTTCATCAAGCTCTATCGGCGGGCAGCCTGCACCAATATAACTTGATTCGTGTGCGAAATGGGGTTCAAAAAAGATATACCGCGTAAAGTCCGAATAATAGTCGGTCCAGAATTCAGCAGTCAGTTCCTCCAGTGTATCTACTGCAACCCATTGGATATCCGGTTTGATGCGGTGCATAAAAAACAACTTCCCGTTTATCCTACGGGGAAAGAATACCAGATTCTTATCCGTAAGATAAAGAGGTTTCCCCTCACGCGTTGTCGCCTCCCGGTTGTTGTAGGAGCGATAATACTTTGCAGTATGCGGATGGTCATCTTCTTTTAGCAGTTCCACAAATTGCGGATAGGTAAACTGCGAAGTAACGACTCCTTTTTTCTCGAAGTGTTTCAGGTCTTTCGAAACTGCGAGCGCCCCCATTGCGCTATCACCATCGTAGGCTGTGTAGGTCATGTAGTAGAGACCGTCTATCTTTACGATCCTGGGGTCTTCCACTCCTTGACTTTCGTAATCGAATTCCGGTCTCAGAAGGGGTTCTTTATTGCGGTGGACAACCTTTAGAGGTCCTTCCAGCCGGCAATAACCGATAGTGGAACGGTTTCTCTCCTGTGTTGCCCGGTAAAACATATGTATGGTATTACCTTCGGCAATTACGGCAGGGTTCATCACACTCTCATTCTCAAAAGTAAGATGGGTGGGTTCAAGAATCACCCCTTCTCTTTTTACTGCAATCATGGGCTACTTCAATTTGATGTCTAAACCGGCATCTCCTTTTCTTTGTTTGTCTCTCTGGTAGTCACTTTGGACTTTCACTTTAGTAGACTCACCTTTGTCTTTTTTCTTCTCTTTTTTCTGTTCTTTACCTTTCATAATTCATTCTTTTAAATTGTTATCACAGTAATTGTACTGATTTTTGAGTATCTACGCCTGTCTCCATCACGTTGTTTTCTGAAACAAATGACGGGAGAGGCAAACAAGGAAGTAAAAGGAGACCGATTTCGACGATGAAAAAACCTAATCCTGAGACCAGGTGGTGCATTGAAGAGAAAGAGCAAGATAAACTTGATTGCTTTTTATCAAATGTAGGGCTTATTGGGAACTATTGTCCACATGGCACGTTTTAATTATACATTATCCTTCTATAAATACATCTATTAACCGATTGGGAATAAAGATGTATATGCACCCTATATTTCAGCAACTTACCTTTCTATTTTTTAGTTCGATGCGTTTAGCGTTGTCCGATTCCCGCTCTTTGATAAGACCGTGCGTTACGGTACGGTAGGCACTGGCGATACGGCCAGCCGCTTGAGTTCAGAGGAGAGGGTATCACAGCAACCCCTTTTCGCTGTCAATAGTACGCATTTTGTCGCAGGGAGCTACTGCAGCGAATGGGATGTTCATCAGTCCTATCAAGTCGTAGAGATGACGACCCATACGTTCGGCACGTGGGCTATTACGCTGGTACTCCTCGCTGAGCAGGAACGCTTTTTCGAGATATGATAGCCTGCTTCTGTTCCATATTCGTGATTCAAAAATGAAAATAAACACGCTATTCTTATGCGATATAAATTGGGACATCGACTTCCAATGTACCAAATAATTATATCGGATAATTGGCTATTTCACATATAGGATAATTAGGTAGCTATTCAATAGTCTTTTTGAGTTGACTCCGTTTAAAGCAGGGAAGTTATTATATATGTGAGGTTGCTACAATGCTCACGG
>JAUUPT010000122.1 GCA_030843315.1 Bacteroidaceae bacterium
TCTACTCCGGTAGGTGATATCTCGGAAGCTAAAGCCATCAAAGAGGTATTCGGTCAGCACGCTTATGAACTGAACATCAGTTCTACGAAGTCCATGACCGGTCACTTGCTGGGTGCTGCCGGAGCCGTAGAAGCCATTGCAAGTATTCTTGCTATCAAGAATGGTATCATTCCTCCGACTATCAACCACGAAGAGGGTGATAATGACGAGAACATTGACTATGACCTGAACTTCACGTTCGGCAAAGCGCAGAAGCGCGAAGTGAACGTGGCTTTATCCAATACGTTTGGATTCGGTGGCCATAACGCATGTGTTATTTTCAAGAAATACGCAGAATAATAGTCGTGTTACGCAATCAAATAGACAAGATAAGGCTCCTATTCCATAAGGATAGAGAGTCTTATCTTTGTTTTTATAAGATACTCGGCTTCTTTCCACGTGATATCCGGGTTTATCAGCAGGCACTACTGCATAAATCCACCTCCCTGCGTTCTGAAAAAGGACGCCCCATCAACAACGAACGGTTGGAATTCCTGGGTGATGCCATACTCGACGCCATCGTGGGAGATATTGTATTCAAGCATTTCGAAGGCCGCCGCGAAGGTTTCCTCACCAATACACGCTCCAAGATCGTGCAGCGGGAAACGCTGAACAAGCTGGCTGTGCAGATCGGCCTCGACAAACTGGTGAAATACTCCACCCGTTCCTCTTCACACAACAGTTATATGTACGGCAATGCCTTCGAAGCATTCATCGGTGCCATCTATCTGGACCAGGGCTACGACCGCTGCATGGAGTTTATGGTGAAGAAGATATTCAAGAATTACATCGACCTCGACAAGATGTCGCGCAAAGAGGTCAACTTCAAGTCGAAGCTCATTGAGTGGAGCCAAAAGAACAAGATGAAGGTATCTTTTGAACTTATCGAGCAGTTCCTGGATGCCGATTATAATCCGATGTTCCATACCGAGGTACACGTCGAAGGCATTTCGGCAGGCACCGGCACAGGATATTCCAAAAAGGAGTCGCAACAGAACGCTGCACAAATGGCTCTAAAGAAAATCAAGAACGACGATGCGTTCAAGGAAGAGATACAGGCTGCCAAGGAACGCAACCATCCCATAGAAACTTCCGCAGAAGAGGTTGCTGCGGAAGAAGAAAATCTGTTGGAACAAGAATGCCCTTCAGAACAGGAATCAGCCGAAGCAGATTCCCATCCTACGCCCTTGGACGACTAAATCAGTATCTTCGGTTACCAGCTTCAATTTGCCCGCAACCTCATCCAGAGGTGTGGAAGAAATTTCATCTCCTTTCAGTGTAACCATACGCCCGAACTGTCCGGTCGCAATCAACTCCGTGGCATGACCGCCCATACGGGTAGACAAGTTGCGGTCGAAAGGCGTAGGCGAGCCACCACGCTGAATATATCCCAATACCGTTTCGCGGGTTTCGATGCCTGTCTCGTATTCTATCTCCTGCGCAATGTACTCGGCAGCACGCTTCCGGCCGTCCGTCAGGATGCCTTCGGCAACAACTACGATGGAATAGGGTTTTCCTTTCTTCAAGCGGTTCAGGATGGTTTCGCCGATGTTATGGATATTATAGGGTATTTCCGGTATCAGAATAACGTCGCCGCCGCCTGCCATACCGGAGTACAGGGCAATCCATCCGGCTTTATGCCCCATCACTTCAATCACCATCACACGCTTGTGCGAACTGGCAGTAGAGTGCAGTCGGTCGATGGCATCCGTGGCAATGCTGACGGCAGAATCGAAGCCGAAGGAGATATCGGTTCCCCAAATATCATTATCGATGGTTTTGGGTACGGAAACCACATTCAGCCCCATAGCGGCGAGCTTTGCCGCAGTCTTTTGCGTGCCGTTGCCGCCGATGCAGACAATGCAGTCCAATCCAAGTTCTTTTACATTCTCTTCTATCAGCGCCGGTTTGTTTACATCGGATATCACTCCGTTCTTCTTGAACGGTTTCTCGCGGGAAGTGCCCAGCATGGTGCCTCCGAGATTCAATAATCCCGACAAAGACTTATCGGTAAAAGACTCCACATCTTTGGTCAGCAATCCCTGGAAACCGCTGTGAATACCAATCACTTCCATTCCATAATGGTTAATGGCTGTTTTGCATACACCACGAATCGTAGCGTTGATGCCGGGACAGTCGCCTCCTGAAGTCAATATACCTATTCTCATGGCAAATATGTTTAAATGGCGTTTCTTTTTACTTATACGGACGTAAAGATAGAAAAAAAACAGAAAAAAGATAGAGATGCCAATAAATAAGATTATTTTTGCGCTTTAAATTAGATTTCAACAAGAACGATGAATATAACAAAGTTTCTGAATAAGGTATATTTTACCCCCCGTCTGAAAGAAATCGAACAATACACCAGCCACGCCGGTGAATTGCAACAACGCGTATTACAGCGCCTCCTCCGCATGGCGGCAGGCACTGAATGGGGAAAGAAATATGATTATGCCTCTATCCGTACTTACGAAGATTTCAAGAATCGTCTCCCTATACAAACCTACGAAGAAATAAAGCCCTACGTAACACGTCTCCGCACCGGCGAGCAGAATTTGCTCTGGCCGTCGGAAATACGGTGGTTTGCCAAGTCGTCGGGCACAACCAATGATAAAAGCAAGTTCCTGCCCGTCAGCAGGGAGTCCTTGCACGACACACATTACAAAGGAGGCAGGGATGCCGTTGCCGTCTACCTGGCACAGAATCCCGAGAGCCGTTTCTTCTCCGGTAAGGGGCTTATCCTGGGAGGTAGCCATGCGCCCAACCTAAATACCAACCACAGCCTTGTAGGCGACCTTTCCGCCATCCTGATAGAAAACATCAACCCGCTGGTGAACTTTGCCCGCGTACCGAGCAAGCAAACCGCCTTGATGGAGCACTTTGAACCGAAGATGGAAGCCATCGCCCGGGAAACCATCCATAGCAACGTCAGCAGCCTTTCCGGCGTGCCTTCCTGGATGCTCGTGCTCATCAAGCATATACTCGAAAAGACGGGCAAGCAAAGCCTGGATGAGGTATGGCCCAACCTGGAAGTATTCTTCCACGGTGGTGTAGCCTTCACGCCCTACCGCGAGCAATATAAAGAGGTAATCCGCAGCAGCAATATGCACTACGTGGAGACTTACAATGCCTCCGAAGGCTACTTCGGCACGCAGAACGACCCGAACGACCCGTCCATGCTGCTGATGATAGACTATGGTATCTTCTACGAATTCATCCCGATGGAAGACATCGAGAAAGAGAATCCCCGCACCTGCTGCCTCGAAGAAGTAGAACTGAACAAGAATTACGCAATGGTCATCTCCACCTCTGCCGGTCTGTGGCGATACATGATTGGAGACACGGTAAGGTTTACCCATAAAAATCCCTACAAGTTCGTCATCACAGGACGCACCAAGCATTACATCAATGCCTTCGGCGAAGAGCTGATTGTGGACAATGCAGAAAAAGGACTTGCCAAAGCATGCGCGGAAACCGGTGCGCAGATTGTGGACTACTCTGCCGCCCCCGTCTTTATGGATAAGCACGCCAAGTGCCGCCACCAATGGCTGATAGAGTTTGCGCAGATGCCGGACAGCCTGGAACGCTTTGCCCGGATACTGGACGACACTTTGAAGGAAGTCAACTCCGACTACGAAGCCAAACGCCAGAACAATTTGGCACTGCAACCGCTCGAAGTAGTCGTTGCCCGCAAAGACCTGTTCCACAACTGGCTGGACAGCAAAGGGAAACTGGGCGGACAACACAAAGTGCCACGCCTCAGCAATACAAGAAAGTACATCGAAGAGATGCTAAGGCTGAACAAGTAGCTTCATCCTCAACCGAAGGGGGAAGATTACACGATAATTCCCCCACCCAGCAACAGTCCGCTTTCATCGTAAAAAGCGGCCGCCTGCCCCGACGCAATAGATTCCAAAGGCTCTATCAACCGCACGTGCAGCAGCCCTTCCGCCGTAAGCGCCACCCGGCAACGGTTTGCCTGCTTGCGATAGCGGATTTTCACAATTACTTCCGTAGCACCCAGCACACGGCTATCCTCCACCAGATTCCATTCTTTCAGATACATTTCTCCCTTATATAAGGAAGAAAGCGGAGCCAGCACCACCTCATTTCTTTCGACAGAGATTTCTTTGACGAATACCGCCTTGTTCAGTTGGATGCCCAAGCCCCTACGCTGGCCGATGGTATAGAAAGGATACCCCTCGTGCCAACCCAGGAAGTCCCCGTTTTCATCAAGGAACTTTCCCTTTCCGGGCAGTTGCCCTACCGGTACTTCACGTTTCAGGAAAGAACGATAGTCCAGGGGGCAGAAGCATACGCCGATGCTGTCTTTCTTCGTCGCCACACGCTCAAAGCCACGGGCAGCGGCATAGGCACGAGCATCGTTCTTGGTGAGTTCGCCCATCGGGAGAAGCATACGCCGCAAGATGTCCTGCCGTAATCCCCACAGAAAGAATGTCTGGTCTTTGTCCCTATCGGCGGCAGGAGCTATGTAGTATTTATCATCTGACAGGACTTTACGCACATAGTGTCCGGTCGAAATCCAATAAATTCCCTTTTCATCAGCAATCTTTGCCAGCAGCGCCCACTTCAGTTCATTGTTGCAAAGCGTGCAGGGCACAGGAGTACGCCCCGCCAGGTATTCATCGAGGAAGTAGCGAATAATGCGCGAGCGGAACACCTGCCGTGCATCGTAAGTGATATGTTCTATCCCTAACCTTGCAGCCAGTGCACGCGCATCTTCCAGATACTCCGTCCGCCCCTCCGCTTCATAGAAACGGAAAGTCACGCCGATGACTTCATAGCCCGCCTCCTGCAACTTCATGGCAGCCACGGAACTGTCCGTACCGCCGCTCATACCCAATACTACACGTTCTTTCGCTTTCATAGCGGCAAAAATACAAAGAAATAGCAAAAGAAGGGGAAGCAGCAGGCTCTTAGCTTTAAAAAATCTTACCAAGAAACGTATCTTCACAGATTTATTATACCTTTGTGCTCTTAAAAGAATTAATATTCAAACGTTATGGAACATCAACTGACGATTTACAACACCTTAGATAGAAGAAAGGAGTTATTCGTGCCTCTGCACGCTCCGCATGTAGGCATGTATGTTTGCGGACCGACTGTTTACGGCGACCCGCACTTGGGGCATGCACGTCCTGCCATTACTTTTGATTTGCTTTTCCGCTACCTCACCCAGTTGGGATATAAGGTGCGCTACGTGCGCAACATCACCGACGTGGGCCATCTGGAGCACGATGCCGACGAAGGCGAGGACAAGATTGCCAAGAAGGCACGCCTGGAACAGTTGGAGCCGATGGAAGTGGCACAATACTACATCAACCGCTACCACAAGGCAATGGAAGCGCTGAACGTACTCTCCCCCAGCATTGAGCCGCACGCCAGCGGGCACATCATAGAGCAGATAGAGCTTGTGAAGGAGATTCTGAAGAACGGATATGCCTACGAAAGCGAAGGTTCGGTATACTTCGACGTAGAGAAATACAATAAAGACCATCACTACGGCAAACTCTCCGGGCGTAACCTGGACGACGTACTGAACACCACCCGCGAACTGGACGGACAAAGCGAGAAACACAACCCCGCCGACTTCGCCCTGTGGAAGAATGCACAGCCGGAGCACATCATGCGCTGGCCTTCACCCTGGGGAAACGGTTTCCCCGGCTGGCACTGCGAATGTACGGCGATGGGAAAGAAATACCTGGGTGAACACTTCGACATTCACGGCGGCGGCATGGACCTCATCTTCCCGCACCACGAATGCGAGATTGCACAGTCGGTAGCCTCGCAAGGCAGCGACATGGTGCACTACTGGATGCACAACAACATGATTACCATCAACGGACAGAAGATGGGCAAGAGCCTGGGCAACTTCATCACGCTGGAAGAGTTCTTCACCGGAACGAACAAGTCGCTGACGCAGGCCTACAGCCCCATGACCATCCGCTTCTTCATCCTGCAAGCGCACTACCGCAGCACGGTGGACTTCAGCAACGAAGCCCTGCAAGCTGCCGAAAAGGGACTGGCACGACTGATGGACGCCATCCACGGACTGGAAAAGATTACGCCTGCCGCCACTTCGACGGTAGACGTGAAGCCCTTGCGCGAGAAGTGCTACGAGGCGATGAACGACGACCTGAACTCTCCGATAGTCATCGCCCACCTCTTCGACGGTGCAAGAATGATCAACAATATCATTGCCGGAAACGACACCATCACCACCGACGACCTGAAGGAACTGAAAGAAACGTTCCACCTCTTCAGCTTCGACATCTTGGGATTGAGCGAGGACAATGCCTCCAACGAGGAGCGCGAAGCCGCCTTCGGCAAGGTAGTGGACATGTTGCTGGAAGAGCGCATGAAGGCAAAAGCCAATAAGGACTGGGCTACTTCTGACAAGATTCGTAACGAACTTACCGCACTCGGATTCGAGATTAAGGACGGTAAGGACGGATGCGAATGGAAGCTGAATAAGTAGGAGACTTAGAATACAAAACCGAAGCCTGCATACCAACCCAGTTTCTTGGTCTGATTGGACCAATTCAGTTGTATTTCCAGCGGCCCCAGGAAGCTGTTGTACATATAGCCGATGCCTGTACCTACTAAATCATAGGACTGCATTGACTCAAACAGTTGGCTCAGTTTATCGGAGCTTCGTCCGTAGTTGCCCGTCACCAGTATGTATTGGTTCTTCAGGATACGTTGCCGGAACTGCAAGCCGGCAACGATCAGTGTAGCCGAAGCCAATTCCGCACGGTTAATCCCTACAAATGGGATTTGCTGCGGCATATAGCGGCCTGCGATGCTGCCGCCAAGCAGGTTGTCTATGGCAAAAGTATAGTCGGCTCCGCCACCTGCCAATACACGCCCGTCGACAGAAGGGATAATCGTTAAGTCCCTCGTTGGGGTGAAGCAGCCGCGCCAATGGGCATAGAAGGCGGAAATCGGGTTATCGCCCTTATAGCGGAGCAGGTTGTCGGTATATAAGTTGTAAGTCACTGCCCACGACATACCCTTTGTGGGCACACTGCGCCCGTTCAGGTTGTTGAAGAGCAAACCTGCATAGTAGTTGAACAAAGACCCGTTCTTGAACTTCACCGCATCCACCGGCTCCAATGACAGCAGATCGTGGTAACGGTAGTTATCGAAGTTGATACCTGCACTTACCTGGATTTGGTTCCAGTCCTTCGCCATGCCGACGCGCACCAACTGGTGGGTAAACGTCAGGTCGAGCGTGCGTTTGCCTTCATTGTAGATGTTGATGTCTTTGTAGTCGAACTGATAGGCAATGCCCGTCTGCCATCCCCTGCTCCACTGGTAATTATAGCCGATGCGCGCCGAGGTGCGTTTGCCCAGCCGTGCCGTCAGACTGAGTTGCGAGTCTTTCTGTTTGCCCAGGTAGAAGTCCGTATTTGCCTGCAATGCCGCCAGTTCTTCGGTATCGAAACGCAGGCCGACATTGAGTTTGTTCTCACGCGAGACCGGAGCAGCTATTTGCGGGACTACGGCTATGGCCTTGCTCTCCGCAGCATCCGGAATAGGGAC
>JAUUPT010000017.1 GCA_030843315.1 Bacteroidaceae bacterium
CCCCTTAAAGATCGACTTAAGGGCGTCGTCTACAAACTGATAGAGGTACTACTGCTGCTGATAATAACCATTTTGCTATGTTTATTATCAAATATCCGTGCCTGACCCCTTGATACGATTAATATAATAATAGGAATACTGTCCGGATAAAACCCTATAAGTTTACATCTGGACAGTATTCTTATTTATTTGAAGTAACTTTGTCTTGCTTCAAGGCGGCTACATCAACAACCTTCAATACAACTGGATGCTCTTCATTCAAATACTCTTTTAAATCTTTCTCATCAACTTCCACCCCCACAATATAACGTGGGAAAGATACAATCTCGGGCAAATCCTTCTCCTTTTCCAAATAGACTTCCTGCAAGAAATTATAATCCAGAACTTCGGAAATCTTAACCAGTAAGTCCGTATCAATACTTTTCCGGTTAAAGATATCATATACAGTGGGACGGGTACGGTTGATACGTTCCGCAAATTCAGCAATGCTTAACGAGCTTTCCTCAAGCTTGCTACGGATAATGCTACCGATATGAATATTTTTCATTGTGTACCCTCCATCTATCAAGCATAGAGACAAAAAAAACGTGGACTAATCTCATTCGCTTATAGAGGTCTTCGCAATACCAACTGCTGCCAAACAAGAAAAGCCCACGCAGGATACACTACGTGAGCGTTGTCTTCTTGTTCTTGACAGCAAATAAAAAGTTGCGAAGTTTCTATAAGCAAGAACGAAGCTAACGCTTCTTTATCAATATGTTATATCAATATACTATTCTAAATACAATATCTTATTCTTATATTTAATTAATACTTTGACACAAAAGTACAGAATCTGCCTGAATAAGCCAAACAACAACTATCTTTTGTAGCTAAAACCTTGCTAATTAATTCAGCGCATGCGCCAAATCAGTAAAAGAGAACTTCACACGCCTTCCCTTGCAGCAACTCCACCGGGAAATTCTTTGCCGTATATTCGTGCACCTCTCCCCCTGCCTTTACCTCGGCACGACTGACGCCGGCAGGCATCTTGAGGACGAACCGTCCCGGAACTAATGCGGTGATGACGGCTTTCACAGCTCGCCCATCCGTCCAGTCCAAGTCTACGGAAGCACCGCCACGTACGCGCATACCGCGGAAACTGCCGCTACTCCAACTGTCGGGCAGCGCGGGCAACAGGTTGATGAAGCCTTCGTGACTTTGCAAGAGCATCTCGCCGATACCGGCAGCACCGCCAAAGTTACCATCGAGCTGGAAGGGCGGATGCGAGCAGAAGAGATTGGGGAAGGTGCCGCTACCATGATGTCCCGTCTTGGGGTCGACTGCCGGATGCAGCAGACTCTTGAAAAGTTTCCAGGCACGGTTGCCATCGCCCAGGCGAGCCCAGAAGTTCATCTTCCAGGCACGGCTCCAGCCGGTAGCTTCGTCGCCGCGGCGGTTCAGCGTGACACGGCAAGCCTCAGCCAGTTCGGGCGTGCGGTCGGGAGAGATAAGGTTCCCGGGATGTAGTCCGTAGAGGTGGGAGACGTGACGGTGGTGGACATCGACCTCGCGATAATCTTCGAGCCACTCTTGCAGATAGCCTTCTTTGCTAATCTGCATGGGCGGGAATTTCTTTAAATCGGCCTGAAGGCGGGCAGCGTAGTCGGCATCACAGTCCAGCAGGCGGGCGGCAGCGATGACGTTGGTATAGAGTTCGGTAAGCAGTTGCACATCCATTGTGGGACCCATGCAGATGCTGACGGGGGTCAGACTGTCGCCCGGCAAGTAGAAACTGTTCTCGGGTGAGGAAGTGGGGGCGGTGACGAGCCAGCCGTGCTTGGGTTCTTGCACAGTGGTGGAACTGAAGAATTGGGCAGCACCTTTCAGAATGGGATAGATACGACGCAGATATTCCTTATCTTGCGAGTAGAGATAGTGTTCCCACAGGTGGGCGCAGAGCCAGGCTCCGCCGGTGTTGGTGGCTCCCCAGGAGGGATGCTCGCCGGGAGCGGTGTAGTTCCATACGTTGGTCATCATGTGGAGCACCCAGCCCTGGGCACTGTCGCCATAGAAGGTGCGGGCGCTTTCGCGGCCCGAAGGGAGGAGACGCTCTATAAGCGTGGTCAGCGGTTGGTAAAGTTCGGAAAGACCGGCTTGTTCCAGGGGCCAGTGGTTCATCTGGATGTTGATGTTGGTGTGGTAGTCGCCGTTCCAGGGAGTCCATACGCCGTTGGCCCAAAGACCTTGGAGGTTGGGGGGCAGACTGCCGGGGCGGGTACTGCTGATGAGCAGATAGCGACCATAGTTGTAATAGAGTGCGCCCAAGGCGGGAGATTCCTGCTGCGTAAAACGGAGGATACGCTCGTTGGTGGGCAGGGCATCGTCGGCAGTGGCGGGCAGAGCCAGAGAGACGCGATCGTAGAGGGCGCGGTGGCTCTCCTTCTGTTGAGGGCCGAGGGCGGAGAGTTGAGAACTGAGCGCGGAGAAGCGGGAATCGGGACGAGCGACGGCGTCGAGCAGGCTGTCGCATACTTCAACGTAACGCGTACCGGGGAAGGTGGTGCCTTCGGCGGTGTAGGAGGTAGTGGCGGAGAGAATCAGCCAGGCCTCCTGCCCGCCGGAGAGACAAATGCCTTCTTCGGGGGTAGTGGTTTGCTTTCCGTCTCGGGAGACGAGACGCATGGCGGCGCGGTACTTCATGCCGTCTTGTCCGGGCTTGCCACTATCGAGGGTGCCGGTCAGCAAGAGGGTACGGCCGTCGGCGGTGACGGTGGCGCGCTCGGCACGGCTCAGGCGGGCGGAGAAGTTGAGGACGCCTAGGCGGCTGGCCGTCAGGTGCACCACCATCACATCGCGGTTGCGGGAGACAAAGTATTCGCGGTGGTAAGTGACACCATCTTGAGTAAAAGTGGTGTATGCCACGGCATCGCGAAGGCTGAGCCAGCGCCGGTAATTCTGAATCTGAGAGTCGGAAATTTTGGATTGTGACTGGTAACTGAAATCAATATTCAAGTCTCCCAATGTCTGATAGGCCCCATATCTTCCATCCGTCTCCTGCTTCTTGGGCACGAAGCTGCTGTACATCAGTTCCTGCGCTTCGAGATTCTTGCCTTCGAACAGCAATTGGCGGATGGCGGGCAGGCTACGGGAAGCATCGGGATTACTATAATCCGCCTCCATCCCACTCCACAGGGAGATTTCGTTCAAGACGATGTGTTCACGGGAGACACCGCCATCGGGCATCATCCCCAGACGGCCGTTGCCCAAGGGAAGGGTTTCTTCCCAGATAGCAGCGGGGGTGGTGTAGTAAAGCTGATGATTGCAACTGTCAGCAGGTATTTCGGAAGCGCCGAGCGATGCCGAAACAAGAAGCAGAAGAGAGGAAAGAAGTGTTTTCATATAAATATTATCATTTAAACTCAAACGGCACTATCCCACGGATATCCGTAGAAGAAGCACCTACATAAACTTTAAACTTGCCCGGCTCGGCTATCCATGTACTTGTCGTTTCGTCGTAGAACTTCAAGTCATCCGAAGTGAGGGTGAACGTTACCATCTTCTCTTCACCCGGAGCGAGGGCTATCTTCGTGAAATGCTTCAACTCCTTCACGGGGCGGAGCACGCTGCACTTATCATCCCCTACATAAAGCTGAATAATCTCTTTCCCGGCTACACTGCCCGTATTCTTCACGGAGACGGTTACAGTCAGCGTTCCGTCAGCACTCATCGTTTTAGCCGATGCTACCGGCTTGCCATAAGCAAAGGTAGTGTAGCTCAAACCGTGGCCGAAGGGGAACAAAGCCGGAATCTTCTTTGTATCGTGCCAGCGATAACCTACAAGGATATCTTCCTTATACTCCTGGCGGATGCTGTCCCCCGGATAGCTCAGTGCATCGAAAGCATGCGCGCCGCAGTCCGTCAGTTTGGCAGGGAAAGAGAACGGCAACTTGCCGCTTGGATTCACCGCACCACTCAGCACATCTGCCAAGGACTTGCCACCCATGGAACCCAGGTACCAACCTTGAACAATGGCAGGAACTTTAGCTACCCACGGCATTTCTACCGCATTACCACTAAGGAGCACCAGCACCAGGTTTTTGTTCGCACCCAGCAGAGCCTCTATCAACTCATTCTGACCGAAAGGCAAGTCGTACTGCAAACGGTCGCCACCTTCACAATCCTGGAAGTGGTTCTTGTTCAAACCGCCTACCAACACCACCAAGTCGGCTTTCGCTGCCATCTCCACAGCCTTAGTCCGCAGAGAATCCGCTACAGCCTGCGGAACATTATCCGCACGGCCATACATCGGACGTCCTGCCGCATAACCCTGTGTATACTCCACCTTATCGCCATAAACAGCACGCAGGCCATCCAACGGAGACACCATATCTTTTACCTTCAACTCCGAAGAGCCACCTCCCTGATTGAGCATGCGCACCGCATTATCGCCTACTACAAGAATGTTCCGATACCGGTCGGCATCAATCGGCAACAACGAAGCTCCCTTTTTCTCTACCGGGGCATTCTTCAACAACACAATGCCTTCGTTGCCTATCTCGCGGGCAACAGCATAATGCGCTTCCGTCGCTACCGAACCAAAAGGTTTCTCGCGGTTCATTGCCGTGCGGAATATCAGGCGAAGAATGCGCGATGCCTTATCGTCTATCGTAGACATAGGCACCTTGCCCTCCTTCAACATCTTAAGATAAGGATGAGCCAGGTAATAGTCGTCATACGTGAAAGCACTTTCTGACGTCAGTCCATTGGTATAAGAGCCCATCTCGATGTCCAGTCCATTGACCGCAGCCTCGTACGTATCGTGAGCACCACCCCAGTCGGTAATGACGCAACCGTCGAACTTCCAGTCGCCTTTCAGAATCTTATTCAGAGTAAAGTCGTTGTGGCACGCATGCTGGCCACGTATCTTATTGTAAGAGCCCATGATGCTCCATGCGCCGCCTTCCTCTACCGCGGCTTTGAATGCCGGCAGATAGATTTCATACAAGGCACGGTCGCTGAGGTTCACGTCGATATGTCCGCGCCACAGCTCCTGGTTGTTCAGTGCATAGTGCTTTACACAGGCTGCCACGCCGTTCTTCTGTAACTCTTGGATATAAGGCACACACAGGATGCTTGCCAAGTAAGGGTCTTCGCCCATATACTCGAAGTTGCGCCCATTCATCGGGGTGCGATAGATATTGACACCGGGCCCCAGCAGGACATCCTTCTCGCGATAACGCGCTTCTTCACCAATAGCCTTGCCATACTTGGCAGACATCTCCGGGTTCCAGGTGGCAGCCAGACAGGTCAGTGCCGGGAAGGCAGTGATGCTGTCGTTAGTCCAGTTGGCATATCCCCAGTCATTCCAATTTATTTCGGCACGCACTCCGTGAGGCCCGTCGCTCATCCACAGTTCGGGGATGCCCAGACGGGGGACTCCTGCGCTACTGAACTTACTCTGTGCATGGCATAAGGCCACTTTCTCTTCCAATGTCATCCGACCGAGGGCATCTTTCACACGTGCTTCGATAGGTTGGTTGTCATCCAAATAGACAGGTGTCTGTGCCGATAAAGTTGCCATCGAACAGGCAAATAAAAAGGTTGCTAAAAATTGCTTCTTCATGTTTGTAGTATAATTAAATATGCGAAAAGATAGATACGCGGACTACATGGAACTAACTGCTTAGTCCGTGTAGCCCGCGTATCCAATCACTAAATCATCATTTTACCTTAATAGCTGCCGTCGCTTTGTTCAGTCCGTCCGCCGTAGCTGTCACCTTGACGCTACCGTTTTGACCGTTATTCTGTATCACCACCAGGCACTTCCCGTAGAAAGCTTTGCGGTGGTTATCCTTGAATCTTTCGAGCGAGATGGGGCTACCGTTGTCTACGCCGGCAATGAAGCCGGGGCCGTCAAGCGCAAAGGTAACATCGTTCTCGGCATTGGGACAGAGGTTGCCGTCCTTATCCAGTATCTCTACCGTGACGAAGCTCAAGTCTCTGCCGTCCGCCTGAATAGTGCTGCGGTCCGGTGTCAGGCGAATCTGTGCAGGCTCGCCGGCTGTATAGATTTCCTGTTCGGCCACTACCTTGCCGTCCTTGCGAGAAACAGCCTTCACCGTACCCGGCTCGTACTTCACGCGCCACATCACATGGAAATCGTCCTTGCCCTTGCTGCGTACCCCCTGCGACTTGCCGTTGACAAAGAGCTCCACTTCATCGGCATTGTTATAGTAAGCCCACATATCGATGTCCTGGCCCGGGGTCCAGTTCCAATGCGGGAAGAGGTGCAGCACCTTCTTTTCGGGGCACCACTCGGACTGATACATATAATATACATCCTTCGGGAAGCCTGCCAAGTCTATTATTCCAAAGAAGGAACTGCGTGCCGGCCAACCGTGGGGAGTAGGTTCACCCAGGTAGTCGAAACCGGTCCAAATGTACTGTCCGCTGATGAAATCGTTTTGCTTCACATGGAGCAGCGTACCCTCGTGGCGGTTGCCCCAAGGCACATGACAGTTGTCGTAGGAAGAACAGGAGAGGGACTCCTCACGGAACGGCTTGTCCCAGCTTTCAGGCCAGATGTACATCGAGTCGCTCGGCATACGGTAATAGCCACGCGTCATCAGCCCGGATACACTCTCCGTCACAATAAACGGCTTGCCCGGGAAGTTTTCGGGAACACCCGCAAACCAGTCGTCGTGGTAATTGAAACCGATAATATCAAGCGCTCCCGAACGGAACAGATGGTTATTGGGACTCGGTTCGTTGCAGCCCGATGTTACGGGACGTGTGGGATCAAGGTCTTTCACCATATCCGCCAGCTTCTTCGTCAGCAGAGAGTTGACAGACATTTCGCCATCTTGGGCAAGCATATCTGCACTGCGTCCGAAGTTCAAAATAAGATTCGCCTCTTCCAGGCTGAGGGTATCGGCCTTGGCATCTGTCCATTGTTCCAGCACCTCGTTGCCGATGCTCCACATAAAGATGGAAGGATGGTTACGGTCGCGCACGATGAGGTCGGTCAAATCGCGTTCGTGCCACTCGTTGAAATAGCGTGAATAGTCGTGACGAGTCTTTTTCTTACGCCACATATCGAAGGTTTCGTCCATCACGATGAAGCCCATGCGGTCGCAAAGATCGAGCAACTCGGGTGAAGGCGGATTGTGTGAACAACGGATACCGTTGCAACCCATTCCCTTCAATATCTCCAACTGGCGCTCAATGGCACGGGCATTGATGGCAGCGCCCAGGCAGCCCAGGTCGTGATGCATACAAACACCGTTAATCTTCACTTGCTCGCCATTCAGGATAAATCCCTTCTGTGCATCGAAGCGGAAGGTGCGGATGCCGAAAGGCGTATTATACGTATCAACTTGCTCACCGGCCATGCGAACTTCCGTCTTTACATTATAAAGATAAGGACGCTTCACGCTCCACAGTTCCGGGTTTTCAACAGCTATCTCCTGCACTGCTTCAAGCAGTTTGCCCTTCTCCACAGTCACTTGGCTGGTGACTTCGCCTACTACTTTCCCTTTTTCGTCTATCAAGCGGGATATCAGTTCCAACGGAGCATCCGTATCGAGTTCGTTCTCCAAAGCGGTGCGAACCGTCAGGCGGGCACTGTTCTTCGATACCTCGTCCGCAGTGACGTAAGTCCCCCATTGTGCCACATGCACCGGATTCATCTTTGTCAGCCACACATTGCGGTAGATACCACAACCGGAGTACCAACGGGAGTTGGGTTGCTCCGCATTATCCACCCGCACGGCAATCACGTTCTTCTCTCCCCACTTGATGTACGGAGTCAGGTCATAACTAAATGATATATAACCATAAGGACGCGTGCCCAATTCATGTCCGTTGATGTAAACGGTAGAGTTCATATAAGCTCCGTCGAAGTCGATGCGCAGTCGTTTACCTTCATCGGCTTTATCGGCGATGAACGTTTTGCGATACCAGCCGATGCCACCGGGCAAAGCTCCTCCACCCGTTCCCGAAGGATTCTTCCTATCGAAATCTCCTTCCACGGCCCAGTCGTGGGGCAGATTCAGTTTTCGCCAATCTGCATCGTTATATTCCGGACTGGCTGCCGCAGCGTCGTCTCCCAAACGGAAAGCCCAGTCATCAGTAAATCTCTGCTGACGAGTATCAGTTACTTCCTTTTGAGAAGTACAGGCACCTGCTAATAACAAAAGGAACAGGCACGTTAATAGTTGTATAGTTAATAGTTTCTTCATGGTATTGAATTAGATAAATGGGAATTTAGCGGCTCCGCCGCTAAATTATCATTTAGATTTGTACGCTTTGCGCCTTTCCGTCATACTTCACCACCGTACCCTTCGCTTTCAAATCGAACGGTTGCGGTTTGTCCTTGCTTACCTTCACAACGTTGAACGTACGTTCTTTCAGCATACCGGGGAACTCACCAGCGCGGTCACCGATAGTCAAAGTACCTTCAGCATCGTTGTAAGTGAACGGAATAGTGGCATATTGTCCTTTTTCGTAGTTGTAGTTCACGCCTTCATCTTCGTAAAGAGTGAATGCACCGTCCTTACCTGCGTAAACATAAAGAGTGATGTTGTCAGCAGGCTTTTCATCGCTATACTGCATATCGGGACCGTAAGGAACAATAGCGCCGGCACATACATACAACGGCATACGTTCGTACGGAGCATCCACCTTTAACTTCTGTCCGCCTTCCGTATATTTGCCTGAATAGAAATCGTACCAGCCACAACCTGCGGGGAAGTACATTTCACGGCTACGTGCACCATATTCATAAACCGGAGCAGCCATCATGGCAGGACCGAACATAAACTGGTCACCGATATTATTCACATTCGCATCTGCCGCAAAGTCCATCACCAACGGACGCATGATAGTGTAATCATTGAAATAAGTCATACCTGCCAATGAATAGATGTACGGCATCATGTTATAGCGCAACTTCGTATAGTAAAGAATAGAGTTGTAAGCAGGATGTCCTTCGGGAGCAATGTTCCATGCTTCGCGCAATGGGAATTGACCATGCGCACGATATAATGGGCAGAAAGCACCGAACTGATACCAACGGGTATTCAACTCCCTCCATTCCTTATGATCTGCATTCTCACGGCCGGTTCTGTCAAACTCCATCTGTCCGGCAACGTAACGATTCTCTACACAGAAACCGCCGATATCCATTGTCCAGTAAGGAATGCCGCTGACTGCGAAGTTCAAACCTGCAGAAATCTGCGCTTTCATATCTTCCCAACGGGTAGCGATATCGCCACTCCAGGTAGCAGTAGAGTAACGTTGTAATCCTGCAAAGCCCGAACGGGTCAAGAGGAATACACGCTGATCGTTGTTCACGCCGCGCTGTCCGTCATAGATAGCTTCAGCATTCATCAAAGCATACGCATTGAAGAATTTGGCGGAAGGGCCGAGAGCCGTCGGACCGCTAAGGTCTTTACGATACTGAATATCTACACAGTCACGGATGTTCGGTTCGCTGGCATCCATCCACCAGGCATCGATACCCAACGTATAGAGATGATCCTCCATCTGTTTCCAGAAGAGTTTGCGGGCATCTGCTGCATAAGCGTCATAGAATGAACCGATATAGCCACGGCCAATCCAGTCACGAATACTGTCTTTTACAGCCAACTGATACATCCAACCATTCTTATCAAACTCTTTATAGTGTTCTGTAGTTGCATAGAACTTGGGCCAAACTGAAATCATGATTCTGGCATTCAGTGCATGGATAGAATCAACCATTCCTTTCGGATCGGGGAAACGTGCTTTATCAAATTCGTGGCTACCCCATGAATCTTCGGGCCAGTAATTCCAGTCCTGTACGATGTTATCGATAGGAATCTGACGTTTGCGGAATTCTTTCAAAGTTCCTACTATCTCGTCCTGGGTCTTATAGCGCTCGCGGCTTTGCCAGTAACCCATTGCCCACTTCGGCATAATTTGTGATTTACCGGTCAGTGTACGATAACCGCCAATCACTTCGTCCATATTGTCACCATATACGAAGTAGTAATCTATCTCATTCTGCATTTCACCCCACCAAACCAGCTTATTCTGTTCATTTTCGGGTACGGGGTCCATCACACGCAATCCACAATAGGATACACCGCCATCAGGATTCCACTCAATTTTTAAAGGAACTCGCTTGCCTGCTTCGAGCTTAACGGCAAACTTATAGCTATTAGGATTCCAGGAAGTACGCCAGCGTTCGGGAACAACAAGTTCATTGTCGATATATACCTTTATATATCCGGCATAATACAGGATGAAACGGAATAATCCGCTTTCCGACGGCTCTATCTCGCCCTCATAAGTTACCTGCGAACCTCCGAGCGGGAATCCTACCGGCAAGTTCACTACTTTAGACAGATCTCCTCTTTTCAGATGCTCGAAGTAAAGGGAATCTTCACGGCGTACCAATGTCTCCACCTTCGTTCTGGGAGACGGAACGTATGTTCCGGTCAAAGCCCCTTCTTTTCCTTCTTTATCATAGAGTTTGAACACACCGCCCAACTGTGAGTAGTCACGCGAGTCGCCAAAGCGGCAAAGTGAATAGCTATCCCAAAGCACACCGTAGTTCTTGCTGGAAACGATGAATGGCACGGAAACTTTCGTATTATATTGGAAGAGCTCTTCATTCTTACCTTTATAATTGAATTCATCCGCCTGGTGCTGTCCCAAGCCATAGAGGCCTTCATCCTCCGGTGACTGGAATACCTGGCGAACGGTATAACCCTTCGTTCCTTCCACTTCAACCGGTTCAAAACTTCTTTGGTCTTCAGCAAGGATCTGCTTGCCGGCTGCATCCGTAAAACGAACTTCACCGGTAGTCTTAGACACGATAGCGCATATCTGTGATGTCTTTACAGAGATTTCATCACCCTGTTCTTCTACCTTAAAATCTGTATTGTTCTGTTGGGGAACTACAATGAGGCTCTTTTCTTGTGAAAAGTTCTTTTCGGGAGTAGCCGATACATGGATAAGTTTCTCTCCCATTACTTCTACTCGTACTTTACGTACATCCGTCGGTTGTTGTTGCTTGACTTCCACAACCACACCATTTCCGGTTTTTTGGTATCCGCTTCCGGCACACGCTGCAAACAACAATCCGGTAAGCAAACAAACTGAAGTGTTTTTCAATTTCATATTACTGCTTTTAAAGTTATTTTCTCTGGTGTAAAAGTAGGAAGTTTCATCCAAAGAGAAGCCCCTCCGATGTTGAAACGAAAGGGCTCATTTGATTACCTAAAAGACGATATGTTTCTGTATTGGGTATCTTTTGTTATTTCCCCTCTCTTTCTTGGTAAACAGAGGGTAAAACACCGAATTCATCCTTGAAATACTTACTGAAGTACTTGGGGTTATTGAAGCCCAACTGATAGGCTATTTCCGACACATTCTGCTGACTCTCACGCAATAACTGCGCCGCACGTTTCAGGCGGATGATGCGGATAAACTCGATAGGCGTCTTGCCTGTAATCTGCAGTAGCTTCTTGTACAAATGCACCCGGCTCATGCCCAGTTCATGGCTTAGTTCTTCTACCGACAGATCGCTGCGGGATATATTCGCCTCTACATACTTGATGGCATTCTCTATCAGTTTCTCGTCGAGCGAGGTAATAACGATTTCACTCGGTTCGGGGTCGATACGTGTCCGCAGTTTGCTTCTGCTGCTCAAGTCGATGAGTTTGCGCATACGCAGTATCAGCACTTCCATATTGAACGGCTTCGTCACATAGTCGTCTGCACCGATAGTCAGCCCTTCCACCTTATTCTCCACCGATTGCTTGGCGGTGAGCAGGACGAAAGGAATATTCTCAGTCCGTTTATCTGCCTTCACCCAGCGGCACAGTTCGTTCCCATCCATCTCGGGCATCATCAGGTCGCTGACAATAAGGTCGGGCATCAAATCGGGGATCATCTTCCAGGCTATCCGCCCATTAGCGGCTGACTGCACCGAGAAGTACAGGCTCAAACTGTCTCTCATGAAAGTAACAAAGTCTTCGTTATCATCCACAATCAGCACCAGAGGTTTCTTTTTCTCTCCTGCCGATGCCTTGTCTTCCATATCTTTATCTTCAAGTGTTTCAAGAGCTACGGCATCTTCTTCCGCAGCTTCCTCGGACAAGGGCGTAGCCACATTCACAACAGAGTGCTTCACCGGAATGTCGACCACAAACACACTGCCCGCCCCCACATTGTCGAACACACGCACAGCACCGCCATGCAGCGTAACAAAATCGCGCACCAGGCTCAGGCCGATGCCGCTTCCGGCAGGCTGGCTACCATCGCCCTCATGCTCCACCTGATAGAACCGCTCGAAAATATGTTCTTTGTCCTCATCCTTGATGCCCACACCTGTATCGGAAACCTTTATCTCCAATGTTTCGGGACTTCCTTTCAATACTTCCAGCGAAACGTCCACACGTCCGCCATCGGGAGTAAACTTGAAGGCATTGGACAAAAGGTTCATCACAATCTTACCTACCTTGTCCTCATCAAATGCCATATTGAGCGACTCTATTGCCGAAAAGAAAGTGAGGTGTACATTCTTCTTCTCCGAGAGCATAAGGAAAGAGCTACAAATATTACGCACGTAAGATACAATATCCCCCTCTGAAAGGCTTAGATGCAAACCCGCCATTTCGTTCTTGCGGAAGTCGAGCAACTGGTTTACCAGATTCAGCAAACGCAACGCAT
This sequence comes from Bacteroidaceae bacterium, assembly GCA_030843315.1. Lineage (GTDB taxonomy): Bacteria > Bacteroidota > Bacteroidia > Bacteroidales > Bacteroidaceae > Bacteroides. The sequence goes on from JAUUPT010000017.1 coordinate 12,703, forward strand.
TACGATGCATCATCTTCATCTTATCCAGTAGTTTTTCTTCCGTCGTTTCCTTCATCATGCCTTCCAACGGCGAGATTATCAACGTCAAAGGAGTACGCAACTCGTGGCTTACGTTCGTAAAGAAGCGGAATTTCATCTGATTGACCTCCTCATTCCTCGCTGCATCCTGCTCCATCTGGCGTATCTTGAATTTGTTGCGCTCCCTGCGCTGTATGGTATAGAGAGCCATAAACAGACCTCCAATCAGCAAGAAGATATAGCAGGTATAGGCCCACGGGGTCATCCAGAAAGGCGGCAGAATCACAATCTTCAGGCTGGCTTCTTCCGTTCCGGCATATCCGTCGCTATTCGTAGCTTTCACTTTCAGGGAATAGGTGCCGGGAGCCAGATTCGTATAGGTGACGCGGTGCATATCGGACACGCTCATCAGCCAGTCTTCGTTGAACCCTTCCAGTTTATAGAAATACCGGGTCTTCTCGGGCAGCACGTAGTTATCCGACGCAAACAGCACGGTGAATACATTTTGCTTATAGTCCAGGACTATTTCTTTCGTTTCATTCAGGGCATCCTGCAATATCACATGCCCCGCATAACTTTCGCCCACCTTCACATCTTCATTAAACAACTGGAAGCCGGTGAACATTACTTTGGGCAACGTACGATTGTACTTTATATTGCCAGGTTTGAAACGGTTCAGCCCGTACAATCCCCCTACCACAATTTCGCCTGTATGCAAGCGCTTGAGGGAACGCTGGTTGAAGTCGCAGCTCTGCAGTCCATCCTTATCATTGTAGGCATAACAACGGAAAACGAGTTGTTCCGTTTTGTTATCCACAGCCAGCACCACGTTTATCAGTTCTCCTCCCGTGCTCACCCACATACTGTTATTGTCATCTTCCGTAACCCCCAGTATCAACAGCTTCGAGAAATCCGGTTTGATGGGTACCTCGTACAGTTCATCCCGTTTCGAGTCGTAAACATTCAGTCCTTCACGCGTTGCTACCCAAAGCAATCCACGGCTGTCTTCATAAACCTGATTGATGTTCTGGTTGGAGAATCTGGCTTTTCCCGACTTTGTTCCAACAAAGTTTGTAATTTCCCGGGTGGACAAATCCATCATAGCCATTCCCGCCGATGTACCTATAATCAGGTTATTATCACGTCCCATGCAGATGGAGGAAATATAGTCCGACACCAGGTTCGAGTTGCCAGTTGTGTATGTCGTCACCTCTCCGGTTTGCGGATTCAGGCATTGCAGTCCTCCCCCTAACGTACCAATCCAGATATTCCTGTTTGCATCTTCTACCAAAGCCCATACATTGTTATGCACCTGTGAGTTATTTCCTTCTTTGTCGGAACGGTAGCGAATAAAGCGGTTCCCATCGTAGCAATTCAGTCCCCCCCAAAAGGTGCCTGCCCACAGCCTGCCACTGCTATCCTGAAGAAGACAGACTATCACATCACTCGATATGGAATGCGGATCGGCCGTATGCGAGAAAACTTTCCGTTCATCCGTCAGAATGTTCCAGCGAACCAACCCACGGTCATTCGTACCCAGCCACACAATATTATTTCCTCCGTCTTCCACGCAATTAACATCTCCTATATCGGCAAGACCGAACTTAAAGATACTCTCATTATAGAAAGAGATACCTTTCTTATAAGTTCCCACCCACATAGTGCCGGCATCATCTTCATAAAGCACCGTAATGGTATTGTTGGACAACGTACGCCCGTTATTAGGATCGTTTACCAGCCGCAAAGTCTGTCCCGAAGGATCTATCACTTCAATGCCATCCTGATCTCTTCCCACCCAGATGCAACCGTATTTATCTTGTGCCACGGCACGCACCGTGTTATAAGCATCGTTTCTGGGAGAACGCAGCTCCCATGTCTTCAAGGGCAGATGATAAACCCATATCCCTTCGACGCTGAATATCCATATCCGTTCATTATGATCAACAAACAGAGAGAAGGTAGTGTTCTTATTTTCTTTCCATCCTTCTGCAATGCCATAGTTGCTCCATTTTAGTTTCAGTTCATCTTTATCGAGACAAACCAAAGCACCATTATTAAAAAACAGCAGTATCCCTTCGCTACATTCCGCCATAGCGGTAACCAAGGCTTTCGATATAATTTCATCCAGCCCTTCCACCATTACAGCATTTTTTTCTTCAACGCCGTACTGATAAACCCCTTTATTGGCAACATATATCCAGAAGTGTTTTTCTTTGTCGATATAAACCGATGTAGGGTTTCCGCTAATACCGATATTCCACATCCAGGTTTCAATATTGCGGTCGAAAGCATCGGTAATAGAGTTATAGATAGTATATCCTGCTCCGGTGCGTATCCACAAGTTACCGGATACATCTTCCTGTATCTCTTCAATGTAATTATCGGGCAGAGATTGGGCATCGTCTTTCTGGCTGCGATAAATCTTGGTATCATAGCCATCGTAACGATTCAAACCGGAAGCCGTGCCGAACCACATAAAACCTTTTGAATCTTTATAAATAGCATTAACCTGATTGTTGGAAAGTCCGTCCTTCACTTCCAAATGTTTAAACATATAGTCGTGTGCGGCAGCAGAGAAGCACATTGTCCAGACCCACAAGATAAGTAGTTGCAATCTTTTCATACTATCAGAATAAGGGAGAGTTCATATTGATTTGCAAATGAAGTAAAAAGCCAACAGAAAAGCAAGGGAAATCCCTGCTTTTTTTATCATTTCATACCCCTCATTTGTTTCATAAGCACAATAAGGAGAAGTACATCCCTCACAGATGCACTTCTCCCGAACCTACAAAAAAACTATTATACCTATTACATTATATCTCTATTCCGGCGCACCGTCATATACTGTCTGCAATGTGTAGGAGGCATCCTCCGTAAAGATGGCCTTTGTCATCACCTCCACTATATCTGCGCCATTGTTCAGGTAGGCACCGGTCGCATGATTGAACAAGCCGGAGCACTCCTCTCCTGCACCGGCACTGCCATTATCCCAGTAGAAGGGTATCAAGCCATACGTCTTGGCAGCCTTGCAGATATACTCCAGATAATACTTGCGGAAAGACTCGGCACGAGCATCTGCACGGTGCACACAGCCCATTTCACCTATATATACCGGGATGCCCTTGTCTACGAACGTTGTCTTCAGTTTGCTGAAAGTATCCTTCACATAGTCTTCATCACCCCAGGAGTCTTTTTTACCGGCGGCTGCCGTATGCCCCCATTCCGAGAATTTTGCACTCAATGTATAATCGGTGGGTGCATAGTAGTGAACAGACACCATCAAGCGGTTGGAAGCCTTGTCTGTGGGTAGCTTCAGACTACCGTCCAATGCATAATCTGGATTGGTACAATAGCTGGGAATGCCCAGATAGCGATTGTCGTTCCCACCCCCCACGGCACGCACAGCATCCACAAACACCTGGTTCCATTCGTTCAGCACGGCATATTGCTTGCCGCCGTCGGTACGATTGGCACCCCAGCCCCATCCGCCGTCATGAATCTCGTTCATCGACTCGAAAATGAGGAAAGTACCTTTATCCTTGAAGCGCTCGGCAATCTGAGTCCACATGGATTTCAATTGCGCTTTTATTTGTGCATTGATATTTTCGTCGAGAGCTGCATTCTTAATGTCGAGCCAGTATTCACTGTTGCCACCGTCATGGTGTATATTGACGACAGCTTTCAGACCAGCTTTTTCAGCATAGCCTACAACCTCTGCCACACGGTCTATCCACGCCTTTTCTATTTCATAGCCCGGTGCGGCACCAATATGCCCCAGCCAGGTCACAGGAATTCTTACCGAAGTGATTCCTGCAGCAGCCAGTTTGTCAAACAATGCCTGCGTTGCCATCTGGTTACCCCAGGATGTTTCATTAGCGACTCCATTTAGATGTGCATCCAGTTGGTTGCCCAGATTCCAGCCCAAGCCCAGTTCTTTTGCTACAGCCCAGGCATCTCCACCTTCTATTTCGCCGGAACCTCCGGCAAGTTGCTTAACGGTTACCGTTTCCTCGATAGCGCCCAGTGCAAACGTGATAGTACCTGTGCGCTCTATACCAGAATTGGCGGCAATAACGAAGTTTTTCGTCTTGTCCTCCATATTAGCACGCGTATCGGTGCTTTCAGTAATCCAACTATTATTGACAGTGACTTTTACGTCTCCGTTCGTCGTCAGCTTCACCTGGATGGTGCCACCTTCTGCCGGTATATCCTCAAAATTGGCAGTTGTCACTATCAGACCGTCAGTTGCCGTTTGTAGCACCTTGACTTCCTTAGTCAGCCCGCCGCCGGTTATCGTAATAGTAGCAGAACGATCCTTTGTCTCTGTATTAGGTTGCACGGCTACTTCTATAGGAGTTACCATCAAAGTAGGAGTAGTGGTCCCCACACTTACAGCGCACCATGTCGGGTCGCTGCTTGTTGCTTCCACAGACATAGTGGACTGCACGGAGAATTTCTGTGTACCGCCTGTGTTCTGAAAGGTTATTCCCGTGTTCAGCACATTTTCAGGAATTGTAATTTCGGGTGTAACCTCTTCCTTGTCGTTGTCCGAACAGGCGATGCAAGAAAAAAGAGGCAATGCCAGCAACAGCATCAAATAAGTTTTGAAATGTTTAAGGATAGTCTTCATAATAGCTTTACGTATTAAATTTAAATGGTTAAATCGTTAGGAGCAAAAGTAGCGTAAAAGTTGAGAACACCACCGGCAGCATGTTACGCCTAACGGTATCATTTGTTGCCAAAGAGAGATAAAAGGTTTTCATTTAGTAATATCAGACCGTTCTCTTTTGTCAAGTCCGGGGAAATAGCTTATTTTTGTAATATTCAAAAAATCAAAAGAACCATGAAACATGTCAGTTATTTACTAATCTGCCTATGCCTACTCGTCCTGTCGACCACACTGGCAGCAAAAGAAAAGAAAGCCGCTAATCCCATAAGAACGATTGTGGCAGATTACCACCAAACGAAAGGAGACTTAAACGATTTCTTCAAGCAATGCGTCGGTGCAGGTCGTGCGGGCGAAGGTCTGCGAGCCGACTGGCAACAGCAGTTGCTTGAGATAAAGAAGGAATGCGATTTCAAGCAAATACGTTTCCATGCCCTGTTCCACGACGAAATGGGCGTATATCGTGAAGACGAAAACGGAGTGCACTACAACTGGCAATACATCGATGCACTTTACGACTACTTGGTGAGCATCGACGTAAAGCCTTTCATCGAACTGGCCTTCATGCCCAACCAACTGAGTTCCGGCCCCGAAACCATCTTTTGGTGGCGCGGCAACGTGACACCTCCCAAAGACCACAATAAATGGGAGATGCTCGTCAAGAACTTTGCAGAACATCTTAAAGAAAGATACGGCGAAGACGAAGTAGCCACCTGGTACTTCGAAGTGTGGAACGAACCGAACCTGAACGAAAACGGATTCTTCACAGGCACGCAGCAAGATTACTTCAAACTCTACAAGCATTCCGCCCAGGGCGTAAAGGCTGCCTCTCCCCGATTCCGCATAGGCGGCCCGGCAACGGCAGGCTGCGCGTGGGTGCCGGAGCTGATGGAATATTGCAAAAAGGAGAATGTGGCGCTGGATTTCATCACCACCCACCACTACGGAGTGGACGGATACTTGGACGAATACGGAGCCTACCAACTGAGGATGCCCGCCGATGCAGACGGACTGCCCAACACGATAGCCAAGACCGTACAGACCGTCAGAAACTCGGACTACCCCAAGGCAGAGGTGCACTTCACAGAATGGAGCTCTTCTTACTCGCCACGCGACCCGGTGCACGATACTTACCAGAATGCCACCATCATCCTGAACGCATTGCGCAAGGTGAACCCCGCCCCGGAGTCCATGTCTTACTGGACATTTACCGACATTTTTGAAGAACCGGGAACTGTCAATACCCCCTTCCACGGAGGATTCGGCCTGATGAACATGCAAGGCGTGAAGAAGCCGACTTACTTTGCATACCGCTTTCTGAACGAGTTGGGCAAGAAAGAGTTGAAGACCAACGACACCGACTCATGGGTATGTACCAACGGACAAGGCGACGTCCAGGCATTGTTCTGGAATCTGACGATATTGCCCCAGGACGGCGTACCTAACCAAAGTTTCTACAAGAGAGACCTCCCTCCTGCCAACACCCACCCCACACGGTTATCACTGAACAATCTTCCGAAAGGAAAGTACATGAAGGAAGTATATCGCGTAGGCTACAAACTGAATGATGCCTACACCACATACTACGAAATGGGTTCGCCTACGCAATTGACCAAATTGCAGGTAGAGACACTGAAGAAGATGACAAGCTGTGCCCCGGTAGCGACGGAGATTATCAACATAGACAACGGCGCCTATGAAGAAGAGTTCGCCGTCAGAGACAACGACGTGTTCTTTGTGAAACTGAAAAAGATAGATTGAGAATAATAAAACGAACCAACCTGAAAGAACAGCACGGAGGCTGCCTCAAAGAAAGAGAGGCTGTCTCCGTGTTTCTTTTGAGACAGCCTCCGAACCTATAAAAAACCTATCAACAAACCTCTTTAAAACTACTTTATGAAACGTTATCTTAATCAAAAGGGATAGTTACCTGCTTCCGCTCCTTTTACAATACCATCATAGCCATACTGATCTTTTACAGTTCCGGCAGCACGATTTATCATTCCACCGGCATCCCAATAGAATGGAACCAACCCATAATTCTTAGCTTCGCGAGTCACCACTTCGTTAAAGTAACTACGCGACAAGTCGTGAGCCTCTTGGTCATCACCAAGCCCTGTACGCACCACGATTGCACCATATTCACCAAGGATAACCGGAATACCTTTATCTACAAACCGCGACTTCATCCTTGCAAACAATCCCTTCATTTCCACTTCATCGCCAAAGGTTGCATTGCGGTCCGAGCCGTCTACCTTATAAGGCCCCCAGAAGTAAACCATCTTTCCCCAACTCTCATCCTTTTCCATCCCGCAGAAAGTCCACGGATTATAGTAATGTACTTCTACCATCAGACGGTTTTCCACAACATCGGTCGGCATATCGCCAAACAACTGATCCGTCTTTTCTATATCCGTAGAAGGCCCTTGCACTATCAGGTTGCGCACAGCATTATTCCCTCCCGTAGCGCGTACGGCATCAATGAAAGTCTGCTCATACGACTTCAGTACTTTCATCTGCGCTGCATTCTCCACATTCGGTTCATTGCAGCCGGCAAAGAGCAGATGTTCGTCATAATGGTTCAGCGTATTGGCAATCTGTGTCCACAAAGCCTTTTGCTTCTTGTTATTCTCTTCCTGCTTGTCGGCGGTACAATTATTTTCCAACCAGCCTCCATCCCAATGGATATTGACGATGGCATACAGTTCGTTGGCTACGCAATAGCCCACTACTTCGTCCACACGTGCCAGCCAACTGTCCTTTATCTTGTTGGTGGCCTGATTTTCGAGGTATTGATCCCAAGAGCAAGGAATGCGCACAGCGTTGAAGCCCAGTTTCTTTATATTCTTTATCATGTCCTCCGTCACATTCGGGTTTCCCCAGGCTGTCTCGCCTCCTATGGCTTCCAGCGTATTGCCCAAATTCCAGCCGGCATAGATTTTGGCTGCCAATGCTGTGGCATCGCTCTCCATTCCTACATTCGGCAGACTACCGGCAAGTTGTTTTACGATTACCGTTTCCGTAATGCCACCACCTTTGACGGTAAGGGTAGCTTTACGATCCTCCGTATCGGTATTGGCTTCTACCGTTACATTATATTTATAGATAGTGGCAGAGGCAGAAGTAGCCGATGCTACCCTACACCAACTCTGGTCACTGGATACTTCCAATGCCACATTCGACTGGATGGACAAGCCATTTGTGCCTCCGGATCCAGAGAAGTTCAATTCCGATTGGGCAACCTTGATTGCCGGAGTTACGGCATCACCGTCATTGGAAGAACATGCTGAGACCAACGAAGAAAGAGACAGCACCAACAACGCCAGATAGATTTTAAAATGTTTAATGGGAGTCTTCATAATAACTTTACGTATTAGATTTAATGGTTGAACCTGTGCAGGCAAAAGTAGCGCAAAAAGCAGTACTACGGCTCGTAGTATGTTATACCTAACGGTATCATTTGTTGCCGAATAGGGATAAATGATTATTATTTAGTAATATCGGGCAATTCTCCTTTGCCAAATCCGGGAGAATAGCCTATTTTTGTTGTATAACATTTGCCCTAGGCATCTAATAAACTATTAAAAATACAATGTACTTATGAGAAAGATGACGTTACTCTTAGGACTCGCCCTCAGCTTGTCCTGCTTTTCGCAAAGCCGGCAAGGCTATCAGAATCCGGTAATCCCCGGCTTTCATCCCGACCCCAGTGTTTGCCGTGTAGGCGATGACTTCTATCTGGTGAACAGTAGTTTCCAATACTTTCCAGGTGTGCCCCTGTTCCATAGCAAAGATATGGTAAACTGGGAACAAATCGGGAACTGCCTGACGCGCCCCTCACAACTGCCGCTCCACGACGCCACCGCCTGGGGAGGTATCTATGCACCCACCATCCGCTACAACGACGGCACGTTCTACATGATTACCACCAATGTGTCGGACAAAGGCAACTTTATAGTACACACCACCGACCCGCGCGGAGAGTGGTCGGAACCCGTGTGGTTGAAGCAAGGCGGCATCGACCCGTCACTCTACTTCGAAGACGGCAAGTGCTATCTGGTCAGTAACCCGGATGTAGGCATCTGGCTGTGCGAAATCAACCCGAAGACCGGCGAACAGCTCACTGAATCCAAGCGCATCTGGAACGGTACGGGTGGACGCCATCCCGAAGCTCCGCATATCTATAAGAAAGACGGCTGGTACTATCTGCTGATTTCCGAAGGAGGTACCGAATACGGGCACAAAGCTACGATTGCCCGCAGCCGGAATATAGACGGCCCCTACGACAGCAATCCGTCCAACCCCATCCTGACGCATATCAACAAGAACGCACAGAGCAACCCGATACAAGGCACCGGCCATGCCGACCTGGTAGAAGCTGCAGACGGTTCGTGGTGGTTGGTTTGTCTCGCCTTCCGTCCGCAAACGGGAAGCCATCATCTACTGGGACGCGAAACATTCCTCGCCCCTGTACGTTGGGACAAGAACGCCTGGCCGGTAGTGAATGGAGACGGAACCGTAGCCTTGCAAATGGACGCGCCGACTCTGCCGCAACAACCTTTCGCAGAGAAACCCGTGCGCACCAGCTTCAAAGACGGGAAATTAGGCCCGGAATGGGTATATATCCGAAACTATCACCCGGAGAATTATACCTTCGCTTCCGGCAAACTCCGCCTGAAGGCCACCCCTGTAAGCTTGAACGACGGTAAGAACAATCCTACCTTTGTAGGCCGCCGCCAGGAGCACATCGACTTTACAGCCACCACTTCCATGCAACTCCGTGAAGCCTCAGCAGGCGACGAAGCCGGCCTGACGGTTTATATGCTCGAACCCGCCCATTACGATCTCTTCGTGAAGCAACTGGCGGACGGCAAGCAAGCCGTAGTGCTGCGCTACCGCCTTGGCGAACTGACTCACATCGAGAAAGAAGTAGTCCTGCCTCAAAGCCGTGTTCAACTCCGTGTAAAAGGTAGCAGCGAAATCTATTCCTTTGAGTATGCCACAGATGGAAAGAACTTCAAGGAACTGGGCCGGATGAATACGCAATATATCAGCACCGAAACCGCCGGCGGCTTCACCGGCATCATGCTGGGAATGTACGCCGTTTCCTCCTCCGACGTATCGAAGGCGTATGCCGACTTTGAGTACTTCGATTACGAGAAATAGTTCTCCGCTTCCGGATACAAGGACACGCTCTTAAATCAGTCCGAACATCTGTTTTTACTGAATTCCTGCAAAAACTATCACAACAGGATTCATCGCATTCATCGCCCTGTAGCAAAACCTTTGCTACAGGGCGATTGCGTATGAAGGCAAAGCACTTTCAAGCACTTCTCACTGCCTTCAGCCTTCACCTTGTATTGTCCTGGGATAAAGGAAACCGCTGGTTTCAACGAAGAAAACTAGGAGTTCCATACTCTGAAACACTCCTAGTCTCATTAAATGCTGGTACAGTTGTTGGAACACAGCTTTATCCAACAGCTTGCCTCTTCTTTTTTCATACAAAAAAGGACTGCCTAACTTTGTTAGACAGTCCCTATAATATAAGAGAAGTGCGTATATCTTTTCAGAAAGGTACTTAAATTATGCACTTCTGCCCAATACTACTTGTAGTAGTTGACTGAGTAAGCATAACCGTCATTATTAGGAAGAGCAATCTGCAAACCGTCGCTTGTTAGAGACAGGATATTCAGCTTACCGCTCTTCACAGCTACCCAGGTATTGGCACAGAGCACGTTGATGTTGATGTCAATTACCTTATTTGCTTCGTCGATAGTGTACTTACCGGTTTCGTCGGTAGCTACGCCTTCATCGGTCAAACGGTGAATGTTTACTATTCCATTTTCAAGGAATTCCATGTAGCCGTAATCAACGCCGTAGGTATAACCAACCCAGCCGTTACCAGTACCCATTTCCCAATGAATCTGCTGTTCTATGTTAGGCTGGTTATTGGACACAGTACCCCAGTTGTCAGTATCCCCCCATTGTGTGAACGGGCCTTCAAATACGTGTTGCTTACCATCCTGGCCATTGTCGATATACCATTTACCGTAAAGTTGTGAACGGTCGAACGGTGTATTCTTGGCTGTGGAAACGGCACGTACGGCTACTGCCTGATATACCGCTGTGGTAGTCTTAGTATTAGTACCAGCATTAAACTGATAGCTGATGGCAAACTGCGAGTTCGTAGGATTAATCGTACCAGTCTGATAGTAACCCTCGGTACCTTCGCCCGTTAGATCGCTTCCAATACGCGATCCGGCAGCAGGAAGGAAGATAGAGTTTCCGTTAGGACCGGTAAGTTTGTATCCCATTACTCCGTCCTGCTCAGCCCATTCCTTTGTGCAGAGTGAGAAAAGTTCTTCAAAATCGGCAGCCGTAGGCAGAGTAGCACGCCCCTGAAAGGTTTGGAAAACCAAATCAGAAGTAGTACGGTAAGTATCGGCAGAAGCATAATCTTCTGGATTGATACTCGTCAAGCAACCGGAAAGGTCACCGAAGCCAAACAGACCACCCAGACCGGTTTCGCTCTTAGCACCCACATTGAAGCGCGCCCACTTAACGGACAATCCCAAGTCTACAAGGTCGTTATCAAGGTCGAAGTCGTAAGCGGCAGTAGTAAATTCCTTCACGTCACCATAAATCACGCCATTACCTAAATTTAGGTAAGCAGCATAATAATAACGGGTATTGGGAAGTAAGCCTGCATGTTCAATGGCAAAGTCATTCGACAAGTTTTCACTCATCACATTCAATCCATTATGAACCGCTTCCACATCAGCCGAAGTAGAAATCAGAATACCACATGTAGCATCACTCGGAGCATCGGTCAACATTCCACCCAACATGGCAGAAGCATAGTCTACTGTGGATACATCTTTGGTAGCAACCTTTGCATCTGTCGTAACCAAGCTCTTGACTTCACCTTTATAATACACCTTGCCTTGCAAACATACATATGCCTGGTAATAAAGCGTAGAGTTATTGGGCAAACTGGTAATCGTTGCCGAGAATACGTTATCAGCAAGCGTAGTAGTGATACTCTCGTTCAGGCTCTCTTGTGTAGAACCGTAGAAAAAGCCCACTGCGTAGGCATTGGAGGACATATCGCCCACACCACCGTCTACGCTACCATTCAAGGTTGCCGTAGTGGCTGTGACGTCCGACGCGCCGGTCACTACAGATGATTCATTCAGAACCGGCGTATTATAAATCTTATAATCGTTATCCTCATCGCATGAGGCTAATGAAAGCCCCATGACGAGTGACAGAATTCCTAAATATATTTTTGTCTTCATATACTAAATTCTTTAATGTGGTTATTCAATAGTCATTGAAGTTATTTCAAGCGTAACAGCCGAAGCATCAAGCACGCCAGTATCGAGTAGAGGAGCTGAAACCAGGCCCTCAGCCTGTATGGCAATGGTGGCACAACTTACACCCTCAAACTTTATAGCGGCACCAGTAGCGTTGGTGTATGTTACAGTTGTCTCGCCGCTCTTGTTCAGACCTACAGCTGAAGCATCCTCAAAGCAAGCAGGCTCCCAAAGGCCGGCACCGATATTATGACAAAGCGCTACTTTAGGATTAGCACCTTCATTCCAAGTGATTCCATTGACATTAAACTTAATGACAAGCTTTTGATCTTTCTTCAGTTTCAGTTTGGTGAAGTCAATAGGCCAATCTTTGCTATTCCACGGATTATAGAATTCAGCTCGTAGATACTTATCACCTTCCACATAGCAACTCAGTTTGGAGTTATCTACCGCAATTACCGTAGGTCCTGATTCAGATGTAATCGGCTTAATCGTAAGGTTGGCACACAGATACTTATTCACTGCACCAGTAGCATCCGTTCCGGCAGGAATACCCAATACCACTTGGCTATCGTCCGGTGAGCAAGCCATTACGGTAAATTCTTTACCCTTGATATTAATCGTTGTATAATCATTCTGCGTAGACAGCAGAGAAATCTCATTTTCAAAGACCAGTTTATTACCTTGAATGGTAAAGTTCGTAGCTGTACCCCCCGCAAATTCGCAAGAATAAGTTCCGGCAGTGCTCGTCGTAGAAAGATTCATTGCAAAATCTCCGGCATTGACAAACGCAGGCGCCCAAGTGGTAGTATAGTCGTCAGCACTGTCGAAGCCATTAGACTCCCATGCACCGGTTGCACTGTTCCACCACATCCAGTCATAAGGAGCTTCCTCATTGAGCAGGAAAGTGGTAGCCGTGGCAACATACGAAGCATTTGCACCAACAATGGTAAAGAGCTGTTGGCCGAGATTGTCATATTCGGGTTCTTTCACCGGAATAGTGGGGAGAAGCCCCGGGTCGTCAGTCGGAATCAAAGAGGGATCTTGCTGTGCCTCTTCTGAAATGAAGTTCCAGACAATCCACCAAGGACCTTCACTATTAGTACGCATAGTAGCAATCTGGAGAAGATAAGGAGTCAGTTCGATAATCTTCAGGTTCATTGTATAATTAGCACAAAGCTCATCGGAACCTGCATTATGCAAGGAGTAGCAACCATCAAATGTAATTGTCGGGCGCTTAGAATCAGAAAGGTTCAGATTGAACTTTCCTTTCATCAGGGTGCCGCCATTAGCATCGTTGCGGAATACTTCAGCTGTACATCCATTAGTGGCATCTAGGCCGAACGTCATATACGAGTCCATATAAGGATCATCTGCCGGAATCAACCAAGACTGGAAACCAGGATCCCAGTTGGGCATCCAGTTTGCGCCCCCAAATATCAAATCAGCACTATTTGAACCATCGTTTCTTACATCAGTCGGACTCAAATACATCATCGGAGAAGTACATTGACCGATACCGTAATTGCCATCCATAGGCACCCACTTACGGGTTTTGCCTACACCACCGGCAAGGTTAGCCCACTTCTCGTCACTAAGCATATTAAAGTTATTCGACGTAACCGTAAACTTATACGGTGCGCCATATACAGGACCAGCCGGTGTCATCACACCGAAAGTCACCTCATAGTCGCCCGAGAAAGGCAACTCAATATCCATCGTAGCATCTTGCGAACGTCCTTGCGGTGTCTCCCAAAGAGGTGTTACACCCGTTACAAGCGATTGCAGATGTATCGTATTGGGGTCTTGTGCATCGGGGGTAACCGTGAAAGCAATGCCCTGTACCAAATCATCGGCCACATAGGTCTTCTTGCCCAAATCAAAATCGTCGGGCGAACAAGCGGAAAATAGTACTACTACGCTTGCGATAAGTGAATATATATAAGATTTCAAATTCATAATATTCTAAATATTAATGGTTAATACATCACTGATTACCAACCGGCATTCTGTTTCAACACACCGTTTGAAAGCGTAATCTGGTTATAAGGTATCTGAGAAAGACCCTTCGTTTCACGAATACGGTCGGCACTGATAGTTACAATATCAGCGTTGCCGCCACTAAATAGTTTTGTTCCGGCCACTGTCAGTTGCTGGGCAGCAACATCTATTCCTTGACGGAGCAAATCCCAATAGTTGATACTCTCGAAAGCAAATTCCAAACGACGCTCCTTGATGATGTTTTCCTGCGTTACGGACAATTGTGAGTAGTTGGCAGAGAGTGCGCCACCCGAAGTATAGGCACGTTCGCGAACCTGATTGAAGTATTTCTGTGCATTCGGGCTTCCCAATTCGGCAGCCATCAACAGAACATCGGCATAACGCATGATTACGTAATCCTGATGATTACCAATCTGAAAGTCACCCGAACCGTCTCCCTTGGAAGCTGAAGTACCATCGGCATAGCATAATGGAGCATATTTCTTCACTGCATAACCCGTATACTCACGCTGGTCTTTATAGCTGGCTTCAAAGTCTGCCGAAGCAGTAATGCCTTCTCCCTCCAGGTCGATAATAGAGGCACTGCGACGTGCATCGCCGGTTTGATACTCATCGACAAACTTAGGATCTACTGTCAGTCCACCCCAACCTTTACCATAAGGTGCAGCATTAAGCGAGCGCATGCCTATCATTACCTGCCAACGGTTACCATCGTTGTTTCCATTATAATCTTGCGAACTGGTGAACTTCATAGCAAGAATCGTCTCGCTATTGCCGTCACCGGCATAAGTGCCCTTCAAGGTTTCAGTATCACCTACTTCGGCTACACCTGCCGAAGCAGCGGGCCACAAGTTCTTAAACTCGCTAACGAGGCTGAATTCATTGGAAGCTATCACATCTTCTACGGCAGCCAGTGCATCGGCTTTCGTTACGCCTTCGGGTTCGCTACCATAGTAGCCTGTATAATAGAGATACGCGCGAGCCAATAAAGCTTCGGCAGCATACTTGGTGATATGACCATCGTTAGTTGCAGAGTTTGCTTTAGGATAAGCATCTGCGGGAATGTTCTCAATGGCATACTTCAAATCGGCAAAGATAACTGCATAAACTTCCTTTGCATCGACTTGCGGACGGTTCTCATTAACCGGCTCCGTGAACAAAGGAATATTACCCCAAAGACGAACCATATCAAAATAGAGCAATGCACGAATCGTGCGGCATTCGCCCATATAAGTACCGCGTTTGCTGTCGGTCTCTTTCCATGCAATCTGTTCCTCGCGGGTAATCAGCTCATTGCAACGGTAAACACCTGCATAATAGTTTTTCCAATCACTCTCATAGAGGTTAAGATCGGCAGGTGACTGGGAAATGTCAAAACGGTCGATAGCCTGATAACCACGTCCGTCACCATTACCGGTTCCGGCAAAACACTCGCCGCTCATAATCTCAGCACCCAAATAGAAACTTACCTGCGGAGCAGATGAAGTCTGGCGCCAGCCATCGTAACAGCCAATCAAAGCACGATAAGCATCATTTTCTGTTTTATAGAAAGTACCGGTGGTAGATTCTGTCTTGGATTCTACATCCAGAAAGCTGTCAGAGCAGGAGGTTACTCCCAGTCCTAAACAGAGGCAGCCTGCTACCAATATATTATATTTCATTTTATTCATATTCTTGCGTATTAGTTAAGTTAGAATTTAAGATTTACACCAAAAAGAATAGTACGCGGACGAGGATAATAACCTACGTCTACACCGGAAGCCCAACCCAATCCGTTGTCTCCTTCGGGGCCGTAACCTACTTCAGGGTCCATACCGTCGTACTTGGTGAATGTAAAGGCATTTTGTACCTGTGCGTACAGACGTGCCTGGCTGATGGCTTTGCACTTGATCAGTTTGGCAAAATCATAACCGATCGTAATATTACTGATACGCAGGTAATCGCCATCGTGAACATAGAGGTCGCTGAACTGCCAGTTAATATTCTGTTCGGTTACACGAGGCATACGGTTGGAAGTACCTTCACCCGTCCAACGACCCAGAATAGCTGTAGTATAGTTGGCATATTTGTTGGTATGTCCGCGATAAGACTGAACGATCTGTTGTCCGGCTGCACCATTAGCAGTAAGAGAGAAGTCGAAATTCTTATAATCAAAAGCTAAATTGAAACCGAAAGTAAAGTCGGGCATACCGTTACCCAGGTCAATCTTATCTTTCTCGTCAATCACACCGTTATGATCAACATCCACATACTTCACATCACCCGGCTGAACACTGCTCTGGAGTACACCGTTGCCGGCAGCAATCCAGTCGTTGATGTCCTGTTGGTTCTGGAAAATACCAGCTGTTTTGTAACCCCAGAAGTAGCCGATCGGCTTGCCATTCTCTGCACGGTAGAACTCAGGAGTATTGTCGTACAACTGATTGGTAGAACCGTGAATAATTCCGTCGTCAGTAGGAATCTCTCCTACCTTATTCTTATTGTATGCACCATTGATGCCGATATTGTAATGGAAATCCTTGCCTATCTGGTCGTTCCAGGTCAAAGCCAGTTCCACACCGGTATTCTTCACGCTACCACCATTGATATAGGGAGCTCCTGCACCTGCGGTTGCCAGAATCGGGGCTTCCACCAGCCAGTCTTTCGTATTCTTCATATAGAAGTCGAAGTTAAAGCCCAAACGGCTGTTCAAGAAGCGGGCATCCAAACCGATATTAGTCTGCTCAGAAGTTTCCCATGTCAGACCGGGGTTAGCCAGACGGCTCGGGTATGCGCCCCAGTTGGTTGCCAACTGACTGGCAGCACCTGCATCATCAAAACCGCTACCAAACAAATAGTGAGTATTGGAGTTTTTGATCGGAGCCAGATACTGATAGTTCTTGATATTCTGATTACCTACCTGTCCCCAGCTGGCACGAATCTTCAGGAAGTCGAGCCAAGTCTGTGTATCCTCCATGAACTTCTCGTTAGAGATAGTCCAACCGGCAGATACTGAAGGGAAATAGCCGAAACGGTTGCCGCTTGCAAACTTGGAAGAACCATCGGCACGCACAGTAGCGTTAATCATATAAGTCTCTCTCCAGTTCCAGCCCAGACGAGCGAAGTAAGAAACACTGCGGGCATCATCATGAGGATTGCCTTTAGCATTAAGTCCATCGGCAGAAGAAGCGGCTGTACCATTGTTTACATAAGCATGATTCCAGTCATCGAAACCTTCTTTCAGAGAAGCGTTACCGGCTTCGATATAAGTACCTTCGTAACGGTAGGCTTCCATACCGACCAGGGCATTGAATGAATGCTCGCCAATATTCCAGTCATAGGTTGCAGTGTTGGTCCACGTCATGCCTAAAGAATGGTTGGCATTCTGCGAAACACTGGTCTTGGTATCATTATAAGTATAAACACTGAAGCGATAAAGCGGAGTAAAGCTGCGATATTCGCTTGAACCATATACGGCACCGAATACGGTACGTATCTTCAGGTTCTTGATAGGTTGCAGTTCAGCGTAAACATTACCGCTGAATGTGGCATTCTTATTCTCATTATTGGTATTGGTCATCATAGCACCGTAAGGGTTGCCGTCGCCGTTGTACCAATCACTGTTAGTAGTATCATTGTAAGGAGAATCGTACTTGTTGTTGTCGCTATA
The DNA here is from genome assembly GCA_030843315.1 of Bacteroidaceae bacterium. Taxonomy (GTDB): domain Bacteria; phylum Bacteroidota; class Bacteroidia; order Bacteroidales; family Bacteroidaceae; genus Bacteroides. The sequence goes on from JAUUPT010000017.1 coordinate 30,353, forward strand.
GATAGGTGCGATAGGAGAAGTTCCGAATGCACCGCGCAGCGTATTGTTGTATTGGTTTCCTACTCCGATACCCGTCGTATTCTTATAAACAAAGCTAACTTGCTCGCCTACCTTCAACAAATCCTTGAACAACTTGTGTTCTGAGTTGATACGGAAATTGTAGCGTTGGTAGTTGGAAACATCTGCACCACCCACAACACCTTCCTGATTCATATAGCCCAATGAAAGGGCATAAGTGGAAGTAGCCGAACCACCGGTGATACCGAGTGTATAGCTTTCAGTCTTGGCATTGTCCTTGAACATAGCATCCACCCAGTCTGTATCGTAAATGTTTCCACTGGCATCGTGAATTGACTGCATGTTTGCCCAATCGTAAACGGCACTACCGCTGTTCAACGCCTGTTCGTCCATAATAGTCATATACTGCTCTGCATTCAGCATATTGGCTTTACGGGCCACACTCTGAATACCATAATAAGCATCAAAAGAAACAGTGGCTTTGCCTTCTTTACCCGACTTTGTAGTAATCAGCACTACACCATTGGCAGCCTGTGCACCGTAGATGGCAGCAGAAGCGGCATCTTTCAATACGTCGATGCTCTCGATATCGGCAGGATTCAAAGTAGAGATGTCGCCACCCACACCATCAATAAGGTATAAGGGTTGTGAGTTACCTACGGTACCCAAACCACGAATCGTCACCTTCATATCAGCACCCGGCTGACCGGAAGTAGAGGCGATATTCACACCCGGAGTCTGTCCCTGCATAGCCTGCAAGGGGTTATTGGTATTCAGTTTGGCGATAGACTCACCTTTCACCTGAACCGTAGCGCCGGTCACCAGCTTCTTCTTCTGAACACCGTAACCTACTACAACCACTTCGTCCAGCATCTCTGAATCTTCTTTCAAAGAAACGTTGATAACCGATGCAGCACCTACCTTGATTTCCTGAGACACGTAGCCGATATAAGAGAATACCAGCGTTTGCCCTTGCTGGGCAGTAACGGAAAACTTACCGTCGATGTCGGTAATACCACCGGTAGCAGTCTCTTTCACCTGAACACTGACACCGATCAACGGCTCATTGTCTGTGCCTGACGTCACAACTCCCGTAATGGTTTTGTTTTGAGAAGGATTAGCCCAAAGGCTACTCATTGCCGGTACCAGAAGTAACAGTACCAAAGCAACACGGCATAAATGCAGATTTATGCACTTTTCCAAGAATGTTTTTCTCATTGTACATTGTTTAATGGTTAATATCAAAGATTTTATTGTGTCCTTTGTTTTGTATTGCAAAGAATCCACTGCAAATGTATGAACGAGAATCAGAAGTGTACCGTGAAATTGTTATAAAGAGGAGACCGATTGGTTAATCCATGTTTCTAAAATGTTACTAAAAAAGGTATAATTTGTTTTCGTACCACTCACAACATATCCTGACAGGGGTATCAAGATGCATTCTTCTTAATGCGCAGAACTATTTTTCACCCAAAATGTTCTCCAAAGAAAATAACCTAAAGCTTAATAAGTAATGAATAAATTAGTAGTATTTGCAGTACTTGCTGCATTCATGGCAAGTTGCGCCGATGACAATCCTCCCAAAGTGGTGGAAGATGATGACTTGATATCACCGGAACTCCAGATGGACATAGCCACAGCAAGCGGCCAAAGTCCGCTAACCGGTATATTGACTATCACCCCCTGCAAAGCAGGCACCTCGATTTATTTCGGTAATTACGTAAACCGCAAGTTAACACCTCTCTACGGTTACTACAATGTGAAGGACGGCACCTTTTATAACGATGCCGTCAACCGGGAGTTATCATTACCGGCAGGTACTTATAACATGATTTATTGGGGTACTCCCAAATATGAAGAGCCGACGTATGCCCATCCCACTGTAATAGAACCAGTATATGTCATTGGCGGAGATATGTCCAAGCAACATTTCAGCTTGCTCAAGATGCCCGCCGACACTACCTACTATCCCACATTCGACTTGGTATATGCCGCACAGCCTGCCAAGATTGGAACCGAGAACCTGAAAGCCTCCCTCGCACGGGTAGTTACCGGCCTGAAAGTGATTATAAAGAATAAGGATAACGGCATCCTCAGCTCCAGTATCGACAGCATGATTGTACGTGTTACCAACATTGCCCAGGAACTGAACTTCTACACCGGTACTCCCCAAGGAAATCCGGCTACAGTAGCTTTCCCCTTGGTGCGCTCGGTAGACGGCACGCAGATGAGCAATGCAACCGTCATGCTATTCCCTTCCTTTGGCAAACCGGAATTCCAGATGACCATCATTCTGAAGAACGGCACCCAAAAGAGCTTCAAGCAAACCTTGAATGCTCCTATGATAGCCAATTCCAAGTTGACCCTAACCTTAACTTTGGGAGATATCTTCTCTGAAGAATCATCCGGAGACTTTACCATTGATAACTGGAATGAAGATAGCCAGACGATTGACGTACCGGTTTTAGATTGAAACCTCGGGATGTCTTAAAAGTAAATGTCTCAAAAATGATTTTTGCAATCATTTTTGAGACATTTCTCTTTATCTAAGATTTATATAGAAATGGAACGGTGCGCATCCATTTTATGATAAGGCAACGTGAACCAGAAAGTAGAGCCTTTACCTAACTGCGACTCCACGCCTATATCACCCTTAAGCTCCTTGATGATACTCTGCGAAATAGCCAGTCCTAACCCCGTTCCTTGCTTAAAGGAATCGAGTTTCACAAAACGATTGAATACAGAGTCCAGTTTCTCAGGCGGTATACCCGCACCCGTATCCGTTACGTAAAAGCGTACATAGCCATCTTTCGGCAACTCATAGCCTACGGTAATGCTACCAACAGAAGTGAACTTTATGGCATTATTAATAAAATTGCTCACCACCTGGGTAATTCTTCGCTCATCAGTATATAAAAACAGTTCCGGCAACGGCGTAACGATGCGCAGAGCCACCTCTTTATCAGTCAGCCTGATTTCAGCAGCCTTCCCTATCTCAGTAAGCATTTTGTTTATGTCGATATTGGCCAAGACGTATTCCAAGGTACCCGCTTCTATCTTCGATAAATCCAGGATATCATTAATGAGCCGTAGCAGCAAGTCATTGTTCTGCTCAATAATATTAAGGTATTCCACCTTCTCCTCCTCCGATACATCAGTAGCCAATATGCTTGAAAAGCCAACGATGGCATTGAGCGGAGTACGTATTTCGTGGCTCATATTAGCCAGGAAAGCAGACTTGATCCGGTTAGATTCCTCGGCTTCCTCCTTGGCCAAGCGCAAATTGCGCTCCATAATCTTCAGGTCGGTAATGTCCCAAGCGGTATAGACAATCCACTTGCGACCATCAGAGAAAGTCATGAGGTTGTTGTTCTGGTAGGTAAACCGCTCTTCATTCTTATTCGTGAAAAAACGCCTTACTCCCGATTGGGGAATACCTGTTCTGACCAATTCCTCATCTTCCCCCCGTATAAAGTCCGCTGCATTGGGCATCACTTCAAAGTCGGTTTTCCCAATAGCTTCCTTGCCCGGATGCTCAAACAGTTCCTCGGCTTTCTTGTTCCAGATGGTATAACGCATATCATTATCCACATCTTTCACCTTTGCAGCGATAGGCAGATAATCAAGAAGATGTTCCAGCAGGTTCAGCTGCTCTTCCCGCTCCTTTTCCCTCAGCCTCTTTATGCGCCTGTGCATGAAGAAAAGTAACAAGAGGATACCTGCCACACACAGGAGAATGACTACATAGGTAACATTCTTCCGGATGAAGCCGGGAGGAACATCAAAATAAGAAGCTTTTTTAGAGAGATTCTCCGGAAGCACCTCCTTATCAGGCAAAGTCTGATAATTGAGATAAACATCGGGATAGATGATTGTAGGTATATTTTTCCAAACGCTATCTAAGAGCGGTTTGCATACAGTCCATATCGAGTCGCCAATAATCACAACAGCCTTAGGTGGAACCGGGTACTTATTCTTCAAATAATCAACCGTTTGTTCTACCTCGCTCCGGCTATTCAAATGCCACGTAGTAAGTGCCTCGGAGCATACCGTCAATGTATTCTTATCTACATCGAGCGTTTTTTCGACTGCACAAAGCAAATCATCCACCCTCTTCTCACAAAGAACTGAAGGACTAATCATAATTATATACCCCTGATCGTTTTCCTCTGCCAATACTTGAGGAACGAATGAGATACAAATGAATAAAAATGTCAATAAGATTCTAATCGGTTTAGGGGAAAATAACTGGGTCTTACGATTTATCATAATTAGTAATTGTTTATAAATTAAGCAGATAGGCCCTTTTAATTATCGCAAATTTAGAAAAAAAAGAGATACTAAAACAGGCTTTTTCAATAAATTTGCATTTACTATTCATCATTTTGCATATTGTAGATGCACCATAAACGGGCTCTTTATTTTACATCAAACGAGGCAGATACCCTTTCATTTCTTCTGCCGGGCATGTAGCAAAATGAAGAAAGAATCCATCTAAAATACAACTTTGCATGATTGTTTTTATCTCTTTGCATGATACTAAACTTCGTCCTGCAATTGCGGGCCGAACGGTTTTCAGCTGCGGGCTCTTCGTTTTCCAGTTGCAGGCCGAAGAGCCCGCAACTGGAAAACGAAGTTTAGTAATGTGTATTGCTACGTTATATAACACACAAATGGATATAAAGTATCGGACAAAACTGCATTATGCAACGGATATTTTATCAATAAGGCCATTCAGAGCAGAACAAGGGCAATAAAGCAGAACCTTTTCAGAAAAGTGAAATACAGAGATTAATTACTGATAATAAAGCAGTTATAAGTAGAAAAGCAGGAAGGGTGTATAAGGAATAAAAAAAACTTATACACCCGCGATTATTCTTATACACCCGTAACAGCCAGATTATAAAATGATTGCCGCCCGGGTGTAGGATGTAGGAGGATGTTAAAAAAATCTGTTAGGTGTTCATAAGTAAGAAACCGTAAACAAGCCAAAGCGCATCGCCGGCAATTAAAAGAATAAGCCGTTGCTTGAATTTCAAGTCATACTTTTCCTCTTTCAACCGGCGTAATACCGGACAGAAATCATCGAAATCTATCGGTGTCCAACTAAACAGGAAAACGGGTAATAAGAGAATGAGACAGGACATACGCCGAAGTCCGTGCAGTAAATAAAACGGTGCGCCTACGAGCATGATTACCATTTCCCACCATTTATAACTCGCGTATCGTTTTTTCTTATCCATTCCGATTTATTATATTTCCTCCGAATCATAATACAGTCCGACATAATTCCCCATTATCATATAACCGTTGGATTCGTTGCCCCGGGCAGCTGTGAAGTGCATATCAATCATCGGAATGCCGACTATGATAAGAGGTATCAGAAAGTGAACAGCCTTTGAGACTTTAAAGACCATAATGCTTAATGCAATTATATGACTTATGACCAGCCCGATTAAGGTAAAAACGTATAGTAAGTCCCCCAAACCTCCACCGAAGTGCACTTCTATATGAGGTATCGCTCCACAGACAGCTACAAGAAAGAATGCCTCATAACTCCAGACCAACAAATTAAGTAAGATAGCAAACCTCCTTTTCTGCTTCATACAAGCAAAGAGTTGCGCAATGACCAAAAGTAACGGGACCAACGCTATAAAAAACGTAAATAGAAGTATACTTTCCATATCTTATACAATTGTTCGATTAAAATTTCTATCCCAGAAGCCTGCAATGAGTTGCTCTATCTTTTCGCTGTTTTCATTTACAGGAAGTATAATCATAATATTATCATGTAATGAAATGATGAATCCTATAATCACCAAAATGATTATCAAGATACCAGTCCTTTTCTTTGTTATCTGCATGTCGTGTTCGTTTTGTGCAAAGATATCAAATTACAGAGATTTAATTCTACTCCTACCTGAAAAATCCCGAGATGAATTTGAAATCAAATGACAGATATGTGTGTATGAATCACCGCAAGGCTCATGTCCGGAAGTTCCATGCCATGTTATTTTTCCGGTTTCAAAGATCCGTAGAAGAAGGCTGCTGTAGCGCCACCGTCTATCAGAAAGTCAGCACCTGTAATGAACACGCCTTTATCGCTCATCAGAAGTTCTGCTACATTAGCGACCTCATCCGCTGTCCCCGGACGGCCTGCAGGACATTTGGCAAACATATTCTTATAAAAATCCCCCCTCGGCCCGTTGAATTCATCTATTGCCAGCGGAGTTACGACAATTCCCGGAGAGATGGAATTTATTCGTGCTTTCTTTTGTCCCCACTTCACAGCTTCTGCCATTACGCGCTTCACATTGCAGCGTTTCGCCATCTGATAGGCGTGCAACGTATCTTCAATATTCTCCGGTAGCAACACTTCAAGTTTCAGAAGTTCTTCTGTCGGAGTGGTAGCCAACTGTTCATCCACTTCCGCCGAAAGAGCTGGCATACGATATCCGGACTGGCTGGAGATAGTGACTCCTACACCGCCCTCTTTTATTACTTTACCGACTTCTTCCAGCAATACGGCTGTCCCGTACAAATCGACGTTCAAAATGGTCGCTATCGATGCCTGACTGGGAGAAACGCCTGCGGCATTTATCAGCATCGAAATCTCACCGTAGTTCTGCGCTTCGGCAATCAGGTCTCTGATAGAGTCCCTATACGAAAGATCCGTTTCTACAGAAACCGCATCAAAGCCAGCTTCATTCATAACCTTTGCGATAGCTTCGGCATTCTTCAACTTCTTGTCGCCAATCACAATTTTCTTTCCATATCCCATCCGGCGAGCAATCGCCATCCCAATCTGACCGGCACCGGTTAAAATCATTACTTCTTTCATTGTGTGTCCTTACTTATTTGCGAATTAAATATTTGATGAACAAATAACCGCCTATGATTTGCAGCATCATGCCCGGCAGACCGATACGGAAATCTTGTATGGCACTGTAGAAGTCGCCCTTCATACCCCATTCTCCCAATGTGCCAATGACCTGATAAGCCATGACTACAGCAAACAGAATAGGCAATGAAATGCGTTGGAAGCGGTATGCAGCCACTCCGGCGGCAACGGCAAGCAGTACGGACTTCAAGAGGATAGCAGGCAGAGCAATGGGCAACGGCATCCCGAAGAGCCACGAGTTGATAAGAGGCGAGGCGACGGCAGTAAGCAGTCCCACCTTCCAGCCATACTTATAAGCGCCAATCAAGGTGAAGAAATAGATAGGCAGCCAAGTTATTCCACCCTGCGGCATGAGATGAAATGCCTGCGGCAGGGCTATGTTGCCGAAAACGAATAACAAGGCTGCCAGATAAGTTCTCGCATTGCTGTAATCCAGCGAATAAAGTTTTACGGTTGTTGTTCCCATAATCATAATGTTTTTATTGTTTGAGATATTTTATATAAAGGTTTCTTTTTCTCGATCACCGGTGAAATATTCCCTTGTCTTTTACCAATATTACTTTCAGCTGCGGGTCATGTAACATTCTGCGCCCGGTAGCCGATAACAAAAGCTGTAACTGGCTTTTCCTGTGCTCCCAGGTCAGCAAGTCCATGGAACGGGACAAATAACTTTTTATAGTTTCGTACCAATATCCGGGAAATGACAGGGCGCAAACGCTGCCTGTTACTACGACCTCGCCAATGCGGTAGGTACGGGTAGTATCTACTACCTCTGGGGTAGAAGCATACGCAGAGGTGAACAAAGCGGCACACAGAATCATGCTTCCGGCTAATCGCTGTAAAGTTTGTCTGTTCTTTCTCATTCTTATTTTGATGATTTCCTTCCATTCCTGGTCGTACATGATAACGACTGTTCCCGCCACCGTATGGTTGCACTGCCATTTTTCTTCTGCTATACTCTTCACTATGAGAAAACGGATGGCTTGCGAGCGGTTGCTGAAACTGTTCCGGGCTTATTTCTTCAACCCTTGTTCTTCCAGCCATTTCACCACGTATTCCTTGGCTTCGGACACACTTCGTGCGGAAACAGACGGGCCTTTGATTACTTTCGCATTCTTTTCCATCCCCGCTATCGTTTCCACCGACTGTGAGAAGCGGCTTCCTCCACTGGTGACAAACGGGATAATAGTCTTGCCGCTGAAATCATATTCATCGAAGAAGGAATAAATCGCCATCGGCATATCATACCACCAGTTGGGATAGCCCACAAAGATGATGTCATAATCCTTCAGATTGTTGATATGTGTTGTCAGCTTGGGATGCTGTTTGGCCTCCGCTTCTGCTTTGGCGGCATCAATCAGTGCCTTGTGGGGAGCCGGATAGGTACGTTCGGTCTTGATGGCGAACAGCTCACCTCCGGTAGCTTCACTGATGATATGTGCAATGTATTCCGTGTTACCGTAAAGTCTGCCATTCGAGATGACACGGCTGGCTCCCGTGTTGGCATCCGTTCCGTCCGGTTCGGGCCAGGTGAAGTAAGTCACCAGCACTTTACTTTCTGCTTGCACAGTGGCAGCATTATCTACGATGGCAACTTCCATAGGTGCTTCCTGCTTATTTTTTGTTTCTGCATGAACCCATAATAAGGTGGAACACAGCAATGCTACTGCTACAATTCCTGCTTTATAATAAATCTTTGTCATACTGTTTTTCTTCAGTTTATATGTATTGTCATCTCTTTTTGCAAAAGTACTGAACCTTATGGTTGTCGGTTGTAGACAGATTACAGGTTTTTGTACCTCTATTACTGTTTTTGAAACATTAGCTGTAATTAGTCTGCCGGAACAAATGAACCGAGCATCCTTTCCTGGTCGGCAAGGGACATATTGAAGAATCTCTCTCCTTTATCCAATGCCCTGATTTCCCGCATCTCCGAGTTCGTCAGGGAGAAGTCGAAGATATCAAAGTTCTCCCGGAGATGCTCCGGATTTGTGGACTTTGGGAAGACTACGTTCCCTTCCTGAATATGCCAACGGAGAATAATCTGCACATTGGTCTTGCCGTATTTCTGCCCCAGCCGTGTGAAAACCGGTTCGTTGATAAGGCTTGTATCTCCATGACCGATAGGATACCAACTCTCAATTACTGTCCCACAGGAGGACACCCTTTGCTTGAGTGCTGATTGCTGGTAATACGGATGGCATTCCACCTGCAACACTGCTGGCTTGATTTGGGCGTTTGATAAGATGTCTTCCAGTCTTTCCGACTCAAAGTTGCTAAGTCCGATGCTTCTAACTTTTCCTGAAGCCATTGCTTTTTCCATATCTTTCCATGCACCCAAGTAATCACCAAACTGCTGGTGGAGCAATAACAGGTCAATATAGTCTGTGTCCAGACGGGAGAGCATTTTGTCGATGGCTACGGTAGTTTTGCCAAGTCCATATTCGCTGGGCCAGAGCTTGGAGGTAATCCATATCTCTTCGCGGGCGATACCGCTTTTCTTTACCGCCGCACCCACACCGCGCTCATTCTGATAGGCATGCGCCGTATCAATATGGCGATATCCAAGACGGAAGGCTTCAAGACAAGCCTTCTCGGTTTCTGCATCCCCTTTTATTTGATAGACGCCAAGGCCGAACTGGGGGATTTGTTTTCCATTGTTCAATGTTATATGTTTCATGATAATCTCCTTCGTTTGATTTTTAAATCCTTATTTATCCTTGTTTCAATAATCATCCGACTGGGGCGGATTGATCCGAATCCAGTTGTCGCCTACTTTAGTCATATACATCGTAGTATTCAGCCGCCATGTGCCGCGCGAGCCCCAGATACGGGCATCGATAACGGACGTGTAGCGGGCTATCGCACGGTCACCGGTTACTTCGATGGACTGATTTTGCCTCTCAATACTGTAATACCTCATTGTTTCGGCTGCTATCTCGTCCAGCCACTCTTGCTTGGTCTGAGTAGCTCCGGTGATATGTACCAATATCAAGTCATCAGCCATCAGGCTGCCAAGTGTTTCTACGTCTCGGTCAATCATTGCCCTGCACCAACGGTCGAGAGATGCAATGATTTCTTGTTCTTCCTGTGTCATATCCTCCAGGTCTTGTTGTTCCTGATTATTTTCTTCCGGCTGTGGGAGAAGATTTTCATCTTTGGCACAGGCGGTGAGAATAAATAAGACGCTAAATGCAAGCAACAGCCAAATATCTCTTATCGCTTTCATGTTATTATTCATTCAAAGCTCTGCGGTCTGCCCACACGAAGTTGGAGGTGCGTTTGGCTATCAGCCATTTGCCGTCCACACGCACGTATTCGTCATTGTAGCGAACACCTTGCATATTCATCATCTTCTTGCCGTTCTCGTTGCCTATCAGCACGACTTGGCAATAGCAGGTTCCGGTGGCCTTGTCGCCGTCTATCTTGACAACCTGCTGCCCGTTGATGTGGTAAACCGTTTCAAAGCGGGAGAGGAACGCACCGAACCGCTCGGCCAGTTCCTTCCGTCCTTTCATGGTTGAAGTATGCCCGTTGCTATGGGAATCCACGGTGGCATCCTCTGTGAAAAGTAGTACCTGTGTTTCCACATCCTTGACATCTGCCAGATTGGAGAATACGTCCACCAGCTCTTTCAGTGCCATTCTGTCTTCCAGTTCTTTCAGGGAGGCATTTGTTGCTTCCGTTATTTGGGCTGCGGCTGTGAACCAGCTGCTTGCCACCAATGCAATTGTTACGATTAATGCTTTCATCATTCTTTGTTTTTATAGTTTTTAATTTCTTTTCTGCAAAGTAAGCGGATTCCATTCGTTTCCTTGTTTCACAAACCGCCCCGATACTTGCACGCTTTTCCGTATTTATGTACGGGCTTCATTCTTATCGCTTAATCATTCAGCTCATACCCTCCGAACTGGTTCTGTACCTGTTCCAGTGTCATATTGAAAATCTCCTCTCTGCATTGAGTGAACGGATGGTTTGTATCTCCTCATCGCTCAGGGCGAAGTCGAATACATGGATATTTTCCTCGATATAAGCCGGATTATCCGTTCCGGGGATGACAGCGAAGCCTTCCTGGATGTGCCAGCGGATGATGATTTGTGCGGCCGATTTACCATGGGCGGTGGCGATGCGGTTGATAGTGGGGTCGCGCAGTATCTCGTCGTTGCTTTCCCTTCCGCCGAGCGGGAACCAGCTTTCCAGTACGATATTGAGCGCTTTCAGTTTTTCCTGCCAATGTTTGCGCTGTGCGTAGGGGTGGCATTCTATCTGCATAGCAACTGGTTTTATAGTCATCTGCGCATAGAAGTCATCGAACAGTTGGTCGTTGAAATCGAAATTGCTGATGCCGATGGCGCGGACTTTGCCTTGGGAAACGGCTTTCTCCAGTTCCCTCCAACAGCCCACGTAGTCGCCCACAGACTGGTGCAGATAGACAAGGTCGATGTAGTCGGTGCCCAGACGGGCGAGCATCTTGTCGATGGCAGGCAGAGTTTTCCCCCCACCATACTCGTTTGGCCAAAGTTTGGAAGTAACCCATATCTCCTTGCGGGCACGCCGCTTTCCTTGATTGCCTGTCCGATGCTGCGCTCGTTGCCGTAGGCATGGGCGGTGTCTATATGACGGTAACCCATCTTCAAGGCTGTCAGCACTGTATTTTTAGAAACATCTCCCTCCGGGATGCGGTAGGTCCCGATGCCGAATTGCGGCATGGTGAGGCCGTTGTTCAATTTCAGGCCGGGCACGTCTGTATCGGTCGCCGCTGCCGGGACATTGGTACTGTCCGTTGATTCGTACATGTAATGGTTACCTGCCAGGCAACTGCCGGTCCAAAGGATGGCGGCCATGGCTACTGCTAAAAATCTGTTTGTCTTCATTTTTACTTATATATATTATAAAGTTCAACTTACGTATTTGATGAACCGTGCCGGATGGCGGGTTGGTACTCCTCGTCGAGCATATTGACGGGAAGGCCTTGTTTCAGCTTTGCGAAAATATCATTCTGATGTTCCATGATGATTTTTTTTGCAAATATATCCGGCCTTTCAGGTTTGAATAATACATATTTTGCGGTAAACCTTTCACATCTTTCTGCTATTCGTTAAAAAACAGGCATTTGTAAACGGGGAAAGGAAATATGTATCAGGATTTCAGTATATTTGCTTTCAGTAGAAATCATTAGTAACAAATATGGGAACCTCAAAGTTAATGCAGCAGATGCAGGACTATTCAGAAAACATAGCCCGGCACGATTACCACGAAAGCGATGTGCTTCTTTTCAATACGGTTACGGACAAATGTATGCCGTCCGACTTTATCGGAAAATATCATATCCACATTCTCTGCAATGCCGGAAGTGCGCAGTTCAGCTTTGGAGAAAGGACGTTCCGGATTGCCAAGGATAATCTGGTCATCTGGCAGATGAGTTCCGAGATTTACGATGTGCTCTATTCTGCGGATTTCGATGCCGACTTCCTGTTGGTATCTAAAGAGTTCCTCGGACAGTTCAATCCTGAAATGATATGGGCTATCAAAGGCTTTGTATTTATCAAGCTCAATCCGGTATTCCCGTTGACCGAGAAGGAACGGGCGTTGTGCGACCGTGATTTTGAACAGTTCCGGATGCGGTTGGCGGACAACCATATTTTCCGGACGGAGGTAATCGGACGATTGTTGCAGATATTCCTATTCGACATGTGGGATATTTATTCCCGTGAAATAGAACACGCAAAGGCAAGTGACATCACCGCCCACACCTTTCTGCGGTTCCAGGAGTTGGTGAGCCGGCATTGCAAGCAGGAACGCGAAGTGGCTTTTTACAGTGACAAGCTCTGCATCACGCCCAAGTATCTCTCGGAGGTGTGCCGCAAGGTCAGCAATATCCCGGCTTCGGAATGGATCAGTTATTATATGCGCTATGAACTGGTGAAGATGCTTGACGATACGAGCTTGACGCTGGTTGAGATCTCGGACAGCCTTGCCTTTACCAGCACTTCCCATTTCAGCCGCTACGTAAAACGGCTACTGGGAGTGTCACCGTCGGAATACAGGCAGGAAGTGGAAAAGAAAGAACCGTCCCGGTCATTCCTCTGAACAGACCGGGACGATTGCGTCAACATCAAAAACAAACTTTTCTCTCTACTTAGCAAACTACATCAAAAAACATGAAACAAAAATAGTATTCATTCATACCTTACTTTATAGTGTACCTTGCTTTAATTGTTCCACAAACTGGTCTATGCGCTGCAACTGCTCCGGTATCTGTATGTTCTGCGGACAGTGGGGCGAGCATTGGTTGCACCCGATGCAATGGTTCGCCTGCCGCAAGCGAGGCACGCTGCGGTCGTAGCCTACAAGGAAGGCGCGGCGTGCCTTGCGGTAGCTTTCGTCCTGGTTGCTTTCGGGCACATTCCCTTCGTTCACACACTTATTGTAGTGCAGCAGAATGGCGGGGATGTCGATGCCGTAGGGACAGGGCATACAGTATTTGCAGTCGTTGCAAGGCACGGTGGGATATTTCAGCATCAGCTGCGCCGTATTTTCCAGGAATGCCTTGTCATCATCGGTCAGGGGCTTCAAGGGTGCATACGTCCGCAGGTTGTCCTGCAAGTGCTCCATGTAGGTCATGCCGCTAAGGACGGTCAGCACGCCGGGCCATATTCCGGCAAAGCGGAATGCCCAGGAGGCTACACTTCTCTCCGGTTCGCGCTGCTTCAGCAGGGAGATGATATGCGTGGGGACATTGGACAGGCGGCCGCCCAACAACGGTTCCATGATGATGGCCGGGATGCCGCGCTTGGCAAGTTCGCCGTACAGGTATTCCGCGTCCGTGTTTCGCGGATTGGTCTCTTTGGCGTGTTTCCAGTCCACATAATTCAATTGTATCTGCACGAAGTTCCATTGGAACTCATCGTGACGGGAAAGCAGGTAGTCGAATACTTCGATGTCGCCATGATAAGAGAAGCCGAGGTTGCGGATGCGTCCCGCTTCCCGTTCACTGACCAGGAAGTCAAGCATCCCGTTATCCAGATAGCGTCCTTTCAGAGCCTCCATACCTCCCATGCCGATGCCGTGCATCAGCAGGTAGTCGATGTAGTCCACCTGCAATTCCCTGAATGAGTTTCGGTACATCGCCATCGATGCCTCACGGCTCCAACTGCTGGGCGAGAAGTTGGAAAGTTTGGTTGCTATAAAATAACTGTCACGCGGATGGCGGCTCAAGGCGATGCCCATGGCGTGTTCGGAACGTCCCTTGCAATAAGCCGGGGATGTATCGAAATAATTGACGCCATGCGCTAGGGCGTAGTCTGTCAGGCGGTTCACCGTCTCCTGGTCTATCTCATCGGCGCCTTCTCCGGCTCCGGGGGTACTTATCGTCGGCAGGCGCATACATCCATATCCCAGTAGCGATACTTTGTCGCCTGTAGAAGGATTGGTGCGGTACGTCATCTTGTCCGTAGGGATTTCGCCTGTGGCTGTGCCTTCCGGGCCGATGTTCCGGCTCGCGTCTCCACAACCGTACAGCGCGGCGGTGGAAGCGGCAGCTCCTGCTCCAAGGACTTTCAGGAAGCTGCGGCGGTCTATCTCATTTCGTTTCTTTTCCATTATCTTCTCTTTTTCATTAAACAGTTCTATGTATTTCATGTCCTTCCACATAGATGGCACTGAATGGGCGTGCCGGACAGAGGTTCTCGCAAGATCCGCAACCGATGCAACGCTCCACGTTCACCACCGGAATCTTGGGAGAGTCGGACACATCGGGATTGGAAGGCACCATCTGGATGGCACCGGTGGGACAGTGACGGGCGCAATTACCGCAATCCACACCGTCGGTCAGCGGAATGCAGTTCTTCTTCACCCATACGGCATGGCCGATCTGGATGGCCGACTTGTCCGCCGCCGTAATGGGCCGGATAGCCCCTGCCGGACAAACTTCGGAGCACTTCGTACACTCGGGACGGCAATAGCCGCGCTCGTAGGACATTTCGGGCTGCATCAGTTTCATCAAGTCGGTGGAGGGGCGAAGCACCTGGTTGGGGCAGACTGATACGCACAGTTGGCAGGCGGTGCAATGTTGCGCCATATTTCGTGCGCTGAGTGAGCCGGGAGGTGTCAGAGGTGTATTGCGGTTAGGGATTTGCTTATCTTCTATCTTTGCCAGTCCACCGTCCACCTTCTTTTCCTGTGCTTTCAGCGTGGCGGTAGTTGCCAGCAAGGCAGTGGCAGTGAGGAATGAGCGGCGGGCATTGTTTATTTGTGCAGCGTCCACAGTCCGCACCGCTTCCTGCAGCTGTTTCTCCGGCTTCGCCAAGCGAGACCGATAGCGGATGGCTCCATGCCTGCACGTGTCGAGGCAGTCCATGCACGCCACACAGCGGCTATAGTCTATCTTGTGCTCCTTACCGTTGATGCACGCAGCCTTGCACTTGCGCGAACAAAGTCCGCACGAGTTGCATTTGCTTGTATCAATCACCGGACGAAACAGTGAATAGCGCGACAATAAGCCCAGCACCGTGCCCACCGGGCAAATAGTGTTGCAATAGGTACGTCCGTTGCGCCACGCCAATATTACTAATATAATAAAGGTAAGGAAAGCGATAATGAACGTAGGCAGGCTTCGCATCCATATATCCGTTTCATAGAAAGCGTAGCTGTCGGCACGTGCCGCGAAATACGCCAGCAAGTTATTTCCCCATTCGTAAAGCGGAGCGAACAGGTTCTGTGCAATGCGTCCGTAGGAACTGTAAGGGGCAAGCAGTGCCACCACCGAACCTACACCCGCTATCAGCGCAAGTACAAACAGTCCGAGTACGCCATACCGCAACCATTTTTTCTCGGGAGAATAGGAGAAGCGGAATTTCTTCTTTTTCCTTCTTCCACTGATCCAGGAAACCACATCCTGCATCACTCCCAATGGACAAATCACAGAGCAATACACCCGCCCGACTACAAGTGTCAGTACTACAAGGAGTGCAACGACTCCTATGTTCAGTGCCAGCACAGCCGGCAAAAACTGGATTTTAGCCATCCATCCCAGCCAGGCATGTACCGTCCCTGTGAAGTCGAGGAACAGCAACGTGGCGATGACGAGGAACAGGACGGCAAGCGTTAGTCTGATTTTACGTAACATAGTTATTTATATTATAAATTACTAATGAAATGATACTTCTATTATTCTACGATGCGAAGTTAGGTGGTTATTTTCAAGTTCCAGATAGACATTTTACGGATTATTTTACCCAAATTACGGACATTCAATTTAGAAGGCAATACAAAGTAAAAAGCACAACATCTGCTCCAAAGAATGTATTGATTCTTTTTCTGTTATTTAGGATTTTGTATATCTTTGCGTAGAACTTAAGACCTGTCCCAAATGGAAAAAGTCATTAAAATCGAATCGGTAGACCAATACAACAAGCTGTATGGTTATGAAACACAGCATCCACTGGTAGCTGTTGTAAATTCACTGGAATCTCCGACACACCCCAACCATCTCACACTAAACTTTGGCGTATATGCCATTTACCTGAAACACATCAAATGCGGCGAACTGCGTTACGGCAGGCAGACATACGATTTTCAGGAAGGAACGGTGGTCAGTTTCGCACCGGGGCAAGTGGTGGATATCCGCCTCACAGATGGCGTACGCCCCAAGTCAGTAGGAGTAATATTCCATCCGGACCTGATACACGGCACCTCGCTGGGACAAAGAATCAAGCAATACTCTTTCTTGTCGTACACTTCCAACGAGGCTCTCCATCTCTCTGAAACAGAAAAGAATATTTTCAGTGACTGTCTGGAAAAGATAAAACTGGAACTAAGCTATCCGATAGACAAACACAGCAACCAGCTGATAGTACGCAACATTGAGCTATTGCTGGATTACTGTATGCGCTTCTACGACCGGCAGTTCAATACCCGAAGTCAAGAAAACAAAGATATCCTGGTGAAGTTCGAGGACTTGCTGGATACCTACCTGCACAGCGACAAGCCGCAAACAGAAGGTCTGCCCACCGTAAAATACTTTGCCGACGGTGTGAACCTCTCCCCCAACTATTTTGGTGACGTGGTAAAAAAGGGAACCGGACAGACGGCACAGAAGTATATCCAGAACAAACTGATTGATATTGCCAAAGAAGAACTGCTCAGCTCGGAAAAGAGTATCAGTGAAATCGCCTATGCCTTGGGGTTCCAGTATCCGCAACATCTCACACGCATCTTCAAGAAAAGTACGGGATATACCCCAATGGGGTACAGGGAATTATGAGTTCTGCGCTAAACAACAAAAGTTATTTACAATAAAATTATTCCGGGGAACAGTCGTAATCATAGGGTGCCTCAGTCGTGACCTTAGGGTACCTCAGTCGTGCACTTAGGGTATCTCAGTCGTACACTTAGGCACCCTATAATTATATCACTAATAATCAAGCATTTAAAAACCGTCTCGCGAATCAGAAAAATATCAACATCCGGTAATTAATTCCGTATCCATGCCTCAATATTCTTGTCGGCTTTTTCCACATCACTCCCCTTGATGGGAAGTCCTTTCAGCACGGTCGCTTCCGGGCAGAGCTTCTTTATATCCTGCTCGCTATTCCCCATGCGGCTGCCTTCGTGTGTACAGAAAGGTACGATGGTCTTTCCTGAAAAGTCGTATGCTTCGAGGAATGTCCATACAGCCATCGGCATTGTGCCCCACCAGTTGGGATAGCCCAGGTAAACTATATCATAATCAGCCATATCTGCCACCTTCCCTTTAAATTCAGGGCGTGCATTACGATTCAAAATTACGGCAGATAAACTATTATGTGCATGGATATTTTACGGATTGTTCTACCTTAATTACGGAATATAGATTAGTTGACGAAAGTATATAGCCTGCCGCGTAGAGAGCACGGCATAGAATCCGTAAAAAAGGTAGGAATACCCGTAATAGGGATATTCTTGCAGGGAAGGTTCGTTCGTAAATTTGCAACCGGAATACTAAATGATAATTCGTATCACAAAATAAAAACTATTAGAATATGTATTTAGAAACAATCAATTCTCCTTCGGATGTAAAGCAACTTTCCATGAAGGAACTGGATGTATTGAGCGGAGAGATTCGTGAAACCTTGTTGAAGAAGTTGAGTGCCCACGGTGGTCACTTCGGTCCCAACTTCGGTATGGTGGAAGCTACCATCGCCCTGCACTATGTGTTCAACTCTCCGTCGGACAAAATCGTATTCGATGTGTCCCACCAATGCTACGTGCACAAGATGCTGACTGGGAGAAAGGAAGCCTTCCTCAACCCGTCTCTCTACGATGAAGTATCGGGCTATACCGAGCCGAGCGAAAGCGAGCACGATTTCTTCACCATCGGTCACACTTCCACTTCCGTCAGCCTCGCCACGGGACTGGCAAAGGGACGTGATCTGCAAGGTGGCACAGGGAACGTCATCGCCGTGATAGGCGACGGCTCATTGAGCGGCGGCGAAGCCTTCGAAGGCCTGGACTATGCAGCCGAGCTGGACAGCAATTTCATCATCCTTGTCAACGACAACCAGATGTCTATCGCCGAAAATCACGGTGGCCTCTACCGCAACCTGCAAGCCCTGCGCGAAAGCAACGGAACGTGCGAATGCAACTTCTTCCGCGCCATGGGGCTGGACTATATTTATGTGGCCGACGGCAACAATGTGGAAGCACTGATAAAAGCCTTTGAAGCCGTGAAAGACAGTCACCACCCCATCGTGGTACATATCAATACCCTGAAAGGGAAAGGCTACGCCCCGGCAGAGAAGCACAAAGAGACCTGGCACTATTGCGGCCCCTTCGACTCCAAAGCTGTATTGGAAGAACTGGCGCAGGAAGAGACCGGAATACAGAAGCCGCAAACCGCAGCCGCCGACATACCGGAAGACTATGCCGGCCTGACCGCCGAATATCTTCTCCGCAAGATGAAAGAAGACGCGCGCGTGCCGGGAAGCAATTTGTCGATGTAGGCATTGCCGAAGAACACGCCGTAGCCCTGGCATCAGGAATCGCCGCCGCCGGAGGAAAGCCCGTATACGGAGTACTCAGCACCTTTATACAGCGCAGTTACGACCAACTGTCACAAGACCTTTGTATCAACAATAACCCGGCAGTCATTCTGGTCTACTGGGGTTCATTAACTGCCATGAACGATGTCACCCATACTTGCTTCTTCGATATTCCGCTGATAAGCAATATTCCGAATATGGTCTATCTGGCTCCTACGAATAAAGAAGAATATTTCGCCATGCTGGAGTGGAGCCTCCGCCAAAACGAGCATCCGGTCGCCATCCGTGTACCCGCCAACGGAGTTATCGCAAGCACGGACCCGGTTGATACGGATTATAGCTGTCTGAACCGTTATCAGGTGTCTCATCACGGCTCGCAAGTCGCCATTCTGGGATTAGGTTCTTTCTTCCAACTGGGTCAATCAGTCCGTAAACTCCTGAAAGAAAAAGCAAATATCAATGCTACTCTTATCAACCCCCGATACATCACAGGGGTAGATGAAGAATTGCTGGACAGCCTGAAAGCCGACCACCAGCTGGTAATCACGCTATGAGAAAGAATTTTGGAGCAAAACCGTGGACTTATCCACAACCCGTATTCATCGTCGCTACTTATGATGAACAAGGAATTCCCGATGCCATGAATGCCGCATGGGGAGGCATTGACCTGGATGACCAGATTAACCTGTGCCTGAGTGCCGGTCACAAGACCGTGAAGAATCTGCTTATTACTAAAGCATTTACCGTAAGCATGGCTACCGTAGAGCAGATGGTAGCCTGCGACTATGTAGGCATTGTTTCCGGCAATCGGGAACCGGACAAGTTTGCCAAAGCGGGCTTTCATGCCACTAAGTCCGAGTTCGTGAATGCCCCACTCATTGACGAACTGCCGATGGCGGTGGAATGCGAAGTCCTGTCGTATGACCCCGAGACGTGCCACCTCATAGGCCGCATCGTCAACGTATCGGCAGATGAAGCCATTCTGGACGAGAAAGGGAAGATTGACCCTGCCAAACTGCGCCCCATTGTCTTCGATCCGGTACATAATGACTATCTGGTTGTAGGTGAGAAAGTGGGAAATGCCTTTAAAGATGGAGTGGCACTGAAGTAAAAGACAAAGAATTGGTTTAGCGGATAAATCTTCTATAACCAGGCACACTTCAGCCGCTATGTGAAGAAAATGCCGGGTATGTCTCCCACAGAATACAGGAATGAATTGGAAAGAAAGAATCGTCCCGACCACTCCTTTGGATGAATCGGGACGATTCTTTCAATTCGGGGGGGATCCCGGTTAGTACCCGAACCGCTCCGTCGCCTTCTGCATATGTCCGCGAATATCTACCCCGAACGGACAATTCTTTTCGCATTTGCCACAACGGATGCACTCGGAAGCATGATGCGAGAGGGCTTTGTAATGCTCGCGCACGGTTTCGGGGACAAACCCTTCGGCTACCGTCAGATTGTAGTACTTATTGACGCTGGCCACATCAATCCCCACGGCACAAGGAGCGCAGTGCCCGCAATACATACAATGTCCTTTCCACGAAAAACGATCCATACCCTGCATTACTGAAGCATAGTCCTTTTCTTCTTTCGTAGCACTGCACCAGTCTACCGCCGTCTGCATTTCCTCGCAACTACGGCAACCAATCATAACAGATGCCACACCCGGACGTGTCAACGCATACTCTATGCACTGCACCGGAGTGAAGGCTTTCCCGAAAGGAGAATTGGCTTCACTCAGCAAATCCCCTCCGCCATATACCTTCATCACGTCGACGCCTACTCCTTTTTGCTCACAAAGTTCATACAGCAACTCACGCTCCGGGTCGATGTTGTGCAGCTCGCGTTCATAGTTCTCATCCTTCCACAGGTCTTCCACATCTTCGCTGGCAGGCTGCAAGTCATAGCAGGGATTAATAGAAAACATCAACACATCTATCAGACCGCTTTCCACAGCCTTCCTCGCCACCTGTGGATTGTGGCTACTCATACCAATATGCCGGATTTTCCCTTCCTGCTTCAAACGGAGGGCAAGCCGGATGATAGGGCCTTCGAATACACAGCGGAAGTCTTTTTCATCGTCCACATAATGTATCATACCGATGTCCAGATAGTCCGTACTCAGCAAGCGGAGCTGTTCCTCGAAAGCGTCGAGCGTTTTACCCACGTCACGGGTACGCAGATACTGCCCGTTCTCCCATACGGCACACAAATGTCCCTGTATCACGAATTGCGCCCGACGCCCCAGCAAAGCCTTGCCTATATTCGTACGCAATTCGGGATTGGAAGAGTACATATCAATAAAGTTGATGCCTTGCGCCGTGGCAAAGTCCATCTGCCTGAATGTCTCCTCTTCCGTCATGCCGATAAAGCCTTCACACCCCAGTCCAATGGCGCTGACAGACAATCCGGTTCTTCCTAATTTTCGATATTCCATGCTATTTTTATCAAAATCCGACTTCTACAAATTATTATTTTTTCTCCTTTTGCAAAGATAGAACATTCCCAACAAATAGGAGGTAGATAAATTACAGTTATTGTTACCAATATCACTGGAAGGAATAGCCTGCATCCATAATACTATCATACGTTTCATCGTTGTAAGTTCATTATTTCAGATATTCCTTAAAGAAAGACTCCAGCTTATCGAAAGGAATGAGGCTTACACAATCATAAAGGTCTACATGACCTGCACCGGGAACAATGTATAACTCTTTAGGCTCCGCTGCACGTTGGTAGGCATCTTCACTGAATTCACGAGAATGGGCATTCTCGCCTGTAATGAAAAGCATTGGGCGCGGCGAAATGGTTTCAATGTCGCTGAACGGATAGAAATTCATGAACTTTACGTTACTACTGAATGTGGGGTGCGTGGTAGTCAAAGGATCTACACCTTCGGGGGTGAATTCTCCTCGTGAAGTGCGGTAATATTCATAAAATTCCCGTTCTATCGGATTGGATTGCTCGGTCAACTCATGCACAGTGCCGCCGGTATATTTCATCTCTCCGCCCAGGAATTCCACATAGCGCTGGTCGGCGGCTTCGGCCATGATTTGTTTCCGTTGTTCTAATGTCAGTGCATGTTTCAGACCATCGCGGCTGGCTGCTCCCATGTCGTACATACTTACGGTTGCGATGGCTCTCAGGCGCGGGTCTATCTTTGCCGCACTAATAGCAAAACTTCCACTGCCACATATTCCGATTACACCAATATGTTCACGATTTAGAAAAGGACGTGTACCCAAGAAATCCACTGCGGCGCTAAAAGATTCCGCATAAAGTTCCGGAAGGACTGCATTGCGTGGCTTCCCTTCGCTTCCACCCCAAAAAGAAAGGTCAATGGATAAAGTGACGAAACCACGTTCAGCCATCTTGGTGGCGTACAGATTTGCACTCTGTTCTTTGACTGCTCCCATAGGATGCCCGACAATAATTGCCGGATACATTTCACCCTCTTTCATTTCTTTGGGCAAAAAGAGGTTACCAGCCACTTTCATTTTGTACTGATTGGGGAAAGACACCTTTTCAATATTCACCGAGTTACTCTTATAAAAGTTATCCGCATCGGTTTGGGCAAAAGAAATACTTGTACTTAACATCATCATAAATATTAGTTTTAATAATAAGATTCGTTTCATATCTTCTCTGTTCTAATGATTAAAAAATTGATTGTCTATTTTCTACGTTGCAAAGATACAGAGGAAAAGAAAGGGCCTTTGTTGACAGATTACAGAGATTATAACCCGAATTACAGAGATTTCTTTGCCCGAACCCTCAACGCTACGAACATCATACTTGCCACCAGAAAGAGCAGCGAGCCGAAAACCGAGTAACGTGTGCCCGAAACAGTGATGAACACGCCGCATACGACCGCGCCTATCGTCGTGCCCAGATTGGCGGACAGCAGATACAATCCGTTGGCAAAGTCCGGAGCTTCGGGGGCGGCATCGGTTATCATATATTGCATCGTATTCTGTGCATATCCGGCCAATATACCAAGTATCAGAATGATAACTGCCATAGCTGTCAGCCATTCACCCAGCAAGTAGAGGCAGATATAGGAAGTAAAGAGTACAATCGGGATAAGTACCATGCTGCGTATCGGATTTACAGCAAGCTGCTTTCCTGCTATCACATTACCCACGATATTGGCAAGGCCGTATATCAGCAACAGGCTGCTAATGATGGTGTAGGAAACTTCCGTAACTATCTTCAGATAATCGGACATATAGCTGAAGAAACCGAATAGTGCGCCGTTGATCAGCGTCACTGCCAGGATGGAATACCACGTAATCTTTTTCCTCAGCACACCTAGTTGTTCGCCATACGACAACCTTTCCTCGACCGGCATGGAAGGCACAAAAAGAACCGTTGCCACCAGCACCAGTGCATTGACTGCCGTAAAGAACGCCATTCCCATCGTGAACGAAACCTCACTGGCAATGTAGCTCGTCACCGGCACTCCCAGCACCATGCCAGCAGAGACGCCTATAAAGACTTTAGCCACAGCCTTTGGGGCCTGTTCCCTACTGACGGAAGCAGCCGCCACCGTAAAGGCCATCGAAACGTAGACCGGATGCAGAAAAGCCGGAAGCGCACGAGCTATCAGCAACAGAGTGAAATTGGATGTGAACATGGATATAACATTGCTCAATGTAAAGATTCCCAATGCCAGTAGCATCACTTTCTTCCGGTTCATCCCCGAAAAGAGCAAGGGGGTAATGGGAGCGGAGATAGCCACCACCAGTGCGAATACGCTGACTGTCCACCCCGCCTGGGGAACGGTTACATGGAAGGTTTCGGCAATCAGGGGCAATATGCCGATGACGCCCATCTCGGTATTGATGATTCCGAATACACCGACCGTAAGGATAAATACGAGCAATGTGCCCGAATTGAGTTTGAGTTTACTTGTTTGTTCCATAATCTATCTTATTCTTTCATTTTTATGATGCAAAGTACGGAAGAATCGGAGAGAGTCTTTGTAGATAGATTACGGGGATGACAACCTCAATTACAGATTGCATAACCCTAATTACAGATTTTATACGCCCCATGAAATTCGTATACTTTTTATCTTTATCTTTGCTACAATTCAAACATTTACGTCTATGGATCAGATAATAAAATTAGAGAATGTAGACCAGTACAACAACCTGTATGGACTCGAAACCTTGCATCCGTTGATAAGCGTCATCGACCTTACCAAAGCGACCAGGACTATAAATCATATCCGTATGAATTACGGACTGTATGCACTCTTCCTGAAGCAAACCAAGAGTTGCAACATTCAATATGGACGTACTTCATACGATTATCAGGAAGGAACCATCGTCTGCTTCGCCCCCGGACAGTCAGTCAGCGTGGATATGATAGAAGATGAAGTAGCCCCCCAAGTCTATGGAATCATCTTCCACCCCGACCTGATTCGCGGAACCTCTCTGGGGAAAAGCATCAAGACTTATACATTCTTTTCCTACGCCGTCAATGAGGCATTGCACCTTTCGGAACAAGAAAGGGGCATTGTGATGGATTGCCTGCAAAAAATCAACATCGAACTGGAGCATGCTATAGACAAGCACAGCAAGGCTCTGATTGCAATGAACATCGAATTACTACTTAACTACTGTATGCGCTTTTATGAGCGGCAGTTTATTACCCGAAGTGGCGTAAACAGAGACACCCTCACCCGATTCGAACAATTGTTGGATGATTATTTCGAAAGCGAGTTGCCGATACAAGAAGGACTGCCTACCGTGAAGTATTTCGCAGACAAGATATGCCTTTCACCCAACTATTTCGGGGATATGGTGAAGAAAGAAACTGGGAAGACACCACAAGAGCATATCCAGGAGAAAGTAATTGAGTTGGCAAAGGAGCATATTGTAGATACGGATAAGACAGTAAGCGAAATAGCCTATACACTGGGATTCCAATACCCGCAACACCTCTGCCGGCTATTCAAGAAACGAATTGGCTGCACGCCGAATAAATACAGACAACAACAGGGACAAGGCTTCTGATAGTTTCCCCGAATGCATAATTATGAAAGAGAACATATTAAATATAGAAACAATACACGAGTGCAACTGTTGTCTGGGATACAAAACGCTTCATCCCCTTGTCAGTGTCATTGACTTGTCGCAAGCCAATCTGGAGCAATGTACCATCAAATTCGATTTCTACACCATCATCATGCTGGAAGGGGACGTGGAAGACTTCTTATATGGACGCAAGTATTATGATTACTCCAATGCGTCACTCCTGTTCCTCACTCCGGGTGACTCCATCAAAATAGACCATAGCCAGCTGCTCCGCCGGAAAGGTTGGCTGCTTGCATTTCATCCCGATTTGCTCTGCTGCACTTCGCTGGGCAGGCATATAGAGGATTATACCTTCTTCCTCTACAAACCGGATGAAGCCCTCCACTTGTCCTTGCGCGAAAAAAGTAAAATAATAGACTGCCTGCACAACATCGGAGATGAATTGGAACATGCGATAGATTGCCATAGCAAAACTCTGATTTCAAGACACATCGAGCTATTGCTTGATTATTGCACCCGCTTCTATGAACGGCAGTTCATTACACGCTGCGAGGCCAATAAGTCCATCATCCGTCAAACAAACATACTGCTGGATAAATACATTCAATCCGGGAAGTTGAAGCAAGGAGTTTTGCCTTCGGCTGAATACTGTGCCGACAAGCTCCATTTATCCTCTCACTATTTCAGTGATTTATTGTATTTTGAAACGGGGCAGAACATCCACGAGTATTTCCAGTTCAAACGGTTGGAAGCTTCCAAGACGATGCTATTGGAACAAGGATGTACAGCCGGCGCGGTAGCAGAAAAACTTGGCTATTCCAACGTACAACAATTCAGCCGCATCTTTAAAAAGATTACAGGGATAGCTCCCAGTGATTATAGACTGGCGCAAAACTGAAGCTACGATTGTTTTAGCGTAAACTTCCAGCAACAGGCACATTCCTGGTCGGTAACATTCGGATAACAGCTAATCATCTCGGTAACGATTCTCTCGTCTATGACACGTGCAAACCCGTCATGTTCGATAAAACCAGCCGACGCACAAGGATGAAACGGCATGCCTTTACTCTTCCGGGCAGACTGCACTCTGCATTCATTTATACGATATATAAGAGAATCTCCTTCCCTGAAAAGACTTACTGAAGGATTCGACAAAGCAGAAAATCTTATCGCCAATGCCTCCTCTAACCCCTCAAGACCGGCCATCTCCGGCAGATTCAGGAATTTCTTAATCCTTTTGGCTTCCGTACGGGTAAATCTTATCCATGCGTTCTCGTCATGCAACATCGCTTCATCCATACCACGCTTTGCTTCCACCGATTGAAACCATACTCCATCCAGTGCATAGATGTTTTTTGCGTATATCCTTACCAACTCCTTGAGTTCTTCTTTTGATAATAAGTCAAGTTTATCAATCATGATTTTAAAATATTACTTTAGTTTCGCATCCTCATACAGTTTGAACTTATCGAATCTGAGGAATCGGAAGTCTAAAACTGTACACTTCCAGTAGTACGCATTAGCGTAGCATTCAACTTTTGCAAGAAGGCAGGGGTAATCACTGTACCTTGTTCGCCTTCCTCTATAGCAAGTTCATACGCTTTCTTCAAATCTTCATTCATCAGATGATATACCAACGGCTTCCCTTTGGCAGTCACACCCTCATCAAAGAGAAGCTGCGTATCCATTTCGGTGAGCGTAGAGCCTTCAATAGCCGTGGAGTGGGTAATAAGCGAATAGAGGTAGTACTTCTCATAGTCCACCGATTGACAGATACCGAGTTTTTGAAACTCCCCGTACAGTTCTTCTATTTCCTGCCAAATATCCTTTTCCATAATAGGCTATCTTATATTGCTATTTTCTTCAAAAGTACTTCTGATATAACACTTTACCAAGCGAAATGAGTACTTTTTTACTATTCCTTTTCAGTCATATTTCAGTAAGAAAACAGAAAGCCCTTGTAAACTTTTAATTTACAAGGGCTTATTTTCTTCATTCAGTACCCAGACCCGGGGTCGAACCGGGATGGAAGTGAATCCACTGGTGTTTGAGACCAGCGCGTCTACCGATTCCGCCATCTGGGCATGCTTGATTTCTCAAATGCGGTGCAAAGATACGCCTTTTTTCTAAATCTGCAATACTTTATCAAAAAAAAGGCGAAAAAACTGAGAAAACACGGTTCAATAATTCCTTCTTTGTAAAATATGCAGTACATTAGCAGAAACTTTAAAAACAAATAGCATGGTGACCAATAAGGATAATTTCTGTGTAATCATGGGCGGAGGAATAGGTAGCCGCTTCTGGCCGTTCAGCCGCAAAACACTCCCTAAACAATTCTTAGACTTTTTCGGTACAGGACGTTCACTGTTGCAGCAGACTTTCGACCGCTTTAAAAAAGTAATACCAGTAGAGAATATACTCGTCGTAACAAACGACCTATATGCCGACCTCGTACAAGAGCAACTTCCGGAACTTAAACCCGAACAAATATTACTGGAGCCAACACGCAGAAACACTGCTCCCTGCATCGCATGGGCATCTTATCATATTCGGGCCCTGAACCCGAATGCCAATATCGTGGTAGCACCCTCCGACCACCTGATACTAAAAGAAGACGAATTCCTGGCAGCCATTAAAAAGGGATTAGCTTTTGTTTCGCAGTCGGACAAACTACTAACCCTCGGCATCAAGCCCAACCGCCCGGAAACAGGATATGGATACATACAAATAGCCGAACCTGCCGGTGATAACTTCTATAAAGTAAAGACCTTTACCGAGAAGCCCGAACTGGAATTAGCAAAAGTCTTTTTGGAAAGTGGAGAATTCTATTGGAACTCCGGCCTCTTTATGTGGAACGTAAATACCATCATAAAAGCAAATGAGGCATTATTGCCGGAATTGACTTCCAAACTGGCATGTGGCAAGGATGTATATGGCACTCCTAAGGAAAAGCAATTCATCGACGAGAACTTCCCGGCTTGCCCCAACGTCTCCATCGACTTTGGCATTATGGAAAAAGCAGATAATGTTTACGTTTCATTAGGTGACTTCGGCTGGTCCGATTTAGGTACATGGGGGTCATTGTATGATCTGTCTCCGAAAGATGAAGCCGGAAACGTCGCTCTGAAATGCAAGTCGCTTATCTACGACAGCAAAGATAACATCATAGTGCTACCCGAAAACAAACTTGCCGTTATCGATGGATTGGAAGGTTACCTCATTGCCGAATCAAACAATGTGCTGCTCATCTGCAAAAAAGACGAAGAGCATAGCATTCGCAAATATGTAAATGATGCGCAGATTAAAATGGGAGAAGACTATATTTAATTGAGAATTGAGAATTAAAATTGAGGAATAAGGAAATGGGGACCGGGCTCACGCTCAGTCCCCATTCTTATTTATTCAGGGGAGGAAAATAAAACGATACTAAAGTGCTGCACGGATAGCCGCAGCTACAGCCTGGAATTCTTCTTCCGTCAGTTTCAACTTAGGATTGGAGAAAAGCATATCCTTTTCGCTCTGCATAGGAATCAGATGGATGTGAGCATGAGGAACTTCCAATCCCAGCACAGCTTCACCCACCTTTCTGCAAGGAAAAGCCTTGCCGATGGCAAGCGCCACTTTCTTGGCAAAGACATGCATTGCTGCCAGGTCTTCATCGTTCAAGTCGAAGATATAATCCACTTCCTGCTTGGGAATGACCAACGTATGGCCTTTCACCAACGGGTTGATGTCAAGAAATGCAAAGAACTTGTCATTCTCCGCTACCTTATAGCAAGGTATTTCACCTGCGATAATTCTGCTGAATATTGTTGCCATAGCTTTTATGTATTATATAAAATAAGGCAAGTCCGCATGCGGACCTGCCTTACAATTAAAATGATATGTTCACTACTTCCAGATTGATCATGCCCTGCGGCACCTTGATTTCTGCAACGTCACCCACTTTCTTGCCAAGCAGACCTTGTGCAATCGGGGTATTTACCGAAATCTTACCCTCCTTCAGGTTGGCTTCACTTTCTGAAACGATGGTATAAGTCATCTTCATACCGTTCTTCACGTTCTTCAGTTCCACCTTATTAAGAATCTGTACCGAGTCTGTCTTTAACTTGGACTCATCAATGATTTTGGCGTCTGCAATCGTAAGCTTCAGATTATTGATTTTCATCTCAAGCATACCCTGTGCTTCTTTTGCAGCATCATACTCTGCATTCTCCGACAAGTCACCCTTGTCGCGCGCCTCGGCAATAGCTGCCGATATTTTGGGACGTTCTACCGTCTCCAGTTGCCTCAGTTCGGCCATCAATTTCTTGTAGCCATCTTCTGACATATAAGCCATACTTTTTCCTCCTTAATATTTATATTAGTTTTTAATGGTACTATAAACAAAAAAGAATTCCAACATGGTCAGCATGCTGGAACCCTCTCTTCGATTTTCCTCTGCAAAGATAGCCTTTTATTCAATGCGGGTCAAGCAAAAAAGGCTGCTTTGTAACATATTTAAATGAAAACTTCTAATTTATAACATGTTACAGCAAGGCTTTCACTGCTGCTTCCAGGTCTTTAACGGACTCACCACGAGCACTTAACTCATTATTTTTGTTAACCAGAAAAACAGAAGGAAGCGTCTGCACATTGTAGGATGCCGCTATGGATGAATAAACTCCGTTAGCATCACGCACACATACCCAAGGCAGGTTGTCGGCTGTTGTTTTCCAGTAATGTTCGTCCGCATCCAAAGAAACCTGATAGATTTCCAATCCCTGACTTGCATATTTGTTGTACAAATCGCGCAGCATATAATTATGTGTAGCAGAAACTGCATTCTGATAAATCGTAAAATCCACGATGACTGCTTTTCCTTTCAGGTCGCTCAGTTTGCGAACATTGCCCTTCATATCACGCAGGCTGATATCAATCACGCCGGTTTCGGTAACCATTTCTTCAGGAATATCCACTACTTTCTGTTGCGGAGTGCGCGTATTCTTCATTCCTTTTATCACAATATTGTAGAGGTTCTTTGAACGATCGGCATGCGGGTAAAAGTTGTTCAGACTGGTTGCAACAGCGGCGAAGCATTTAACATCGTCCTTGCTGTTCAACGGATCGAAAATCAGATAGTTGTTCAGCTTCTGGAACAAAGCAAAATAAGCCGCAGCCGTATTGGGAGCAGCAAAGATATAGCGAACCTTCACATCATCCTTATAATTCTTCAGCAACGCGGCAATGCTGTCTTCAAACACATCTGCACCTATCTGATGAGCTTGTACAGATTGAAGCAACGCATTCACCTTGCTTTGAAGTTCGATTTGCTTCAAGGTCAGTTCTTTCATCTTCAAGCTGTTGGGAGAGCCTTCCACCGTATAGGCAGTAGCGAAGTCGGCATACGGCGCCTTCACCTGAACCGTTTCCGTAGAATCGACCGAGAAGTTGATAACCTTGTCATCCACCCGCAAACGATAAAACTCGGGAGATGCCGGGCGTACTTGCTTGAAACTGAATGAACCGTCGCCCTTCAACTTTACAGAATCCAAAGGAACGATGCCTTCCAAAGCCGAAGCTTCCAAATAAAGCATCTTACCGTCGGCATCCGACACTTCACCTTCTACTTTAAATTTCGGTTCGGAATCACATGCACTCAACGCAACTGCCGCAAGTGCCACAAAAAAGATTTTCTTCATACGTTTATCTCTGTTTTACTTTCCAATGTATTTTTCATGTCTGAAATTGGTCATTTTCTCTGCTCCTTCCTACCAAATCCGCACTTTCTCCGTGTTTTCTCCGCTTCTATACGAGCGGACCAGACACAGACCGGATACGGAGCAGGTACGGAGGAGGTACGATGGAGACCTAAAATGGTCAATTTCTCCGATTTACTATTCTCCCGACTATCATGCGACATCAGTCAAACAGCCTGCAAATATACTTCTTTTCAAGATTAGTCAAAGCATTTTCCCTTTATCTTCCACATAGAAAACTGCAAAAAACAACTAAAAGCAAACTTTTTATCTCATACCCACCATTTTAGATGAATAAAATATGTATCTTTGCACGAATTTTGTAAGAAAATAGATTAAAACATTTTTTATGATTAACCCAATTGTTAAGACGATCGAGCTCCCTGATGGAAGAACCATCACGCTCGAAACGGGAAAGCTGGCAAAACAGGCAGATGGTTCTGTAATGCTTCGTATGGGTAACACCATGCTTCTAGCTACTGTTTGTGCCGCCAAGGACGCAGTTCCCGGAACAGATTTCATGCCGTTACAGGTAGAGTACAAAGAAAAATTCTCCGCATTCGGACGTTTCCCCGGAGGTTTCACCAAGCGTGAAGGACGCGCTTCTGATTACGAAATCCTCACTTGCCGCCTCGTAGACCGTGCTCTCCGCCCTTTATTCCCTGATAATTATCACGCAGAAGTATATGTAAACATCATCCTGTTTTCAGCAGATGGTGTTGATATGCCGGATGCACTGGCCGGATTGGCAGCTTCTGCTGCACTGGCAGTTTCAGACATTCCCTTCAACGGACCGATCTCCGAAGTACGTGTTGCACGTATCGACGGCAAGTTCGTCATCAATCCTACTTCCGAGCAATTGGAAAAGGCAGACATGGACCTCATGGTAGGTGCTACTTATGAGAACATCATGATGGTAGAAGGCGAAATGAGCGAAGTATCCGAACAAGACTTGCTGGAAGCCATGAAGGCTGCACACGAAGCTATCAAGGTTCAGTGCAAGGCTCAGATGGAACTGGCCGAAGAAGTCGGCTCTACCGTGAAACGCGAATATTGCCACGAGGTGAACGACGAAGAACTCCGCAAGGCTGTTCACGACGCTTGCTACGACAAGGCTTATGCTATTGCCGCTTCCGGCAACAACAACAAGCACGAACGCATGGATGCTTTCGATGCTATCCGCGAAGAATTCAAGGCTCAATTCAGCGAAGAAGAGCTGGAAGAAAAAGGTGCACTTATCGACCGCTACTACCACGATGTAGAGAAAGAAGCTATGCGTCGCTCTATCCTGGACGAAGGCAAGCGCCTGGACGGACGTAAGACAAACGAGATCCGTCCTATCTGGTGCGAAATCGGTTACCTGCCCGGCCCTCACGGTTCAGCAGTGTTTACGCGTGGCGAGACTCAGTCTCTGTCTACCGTTACTCTCGGTACCAAGCTGGATGAGAAAATCATCGACAACGTATTGGAGCACGGAAAAGAACGTTTCTTGCTGCACTATAACTTCCCTCCGTTCTCTACGGGTGAAGCTAAAGCACAACGCGGTGTAGGCCGTCGTGAAGTAGGCCACGGCCACTTGGCATGGCGTGCATTGAAAGGCCAGATTCCTGCTGACTATCCGTATGTAGTACGTGTAGTTTCGGATATCCTCGAATCAAACGGTTCTTCTTCTATGGCTACCGTATGTGCCGGAACGCTGGCATTGATGGATGCCGGTGTGAAGATCAAGAAGCCGGTATCAGGTATCGCTATGGGACTGATAAAGAACGCAGGCGAAGACAAATATGCCGTATTGTCCGACATCCTCGGTGACGAAGACCACTTGGGCGATATGGACTTCAAGGTGACCGGTACGAAAGACGGTATCACTGCTACCCAGATGGACATCAAGGTAGACGGTTTGTCATACGAAATCCTGGAGAAAGCATTGCTGCAAGCTAAGGAAGGCCGCGAACACATCTTGGGTAAGATTACCGAATGTATCGCAGAACCTCGCGAAGACCTGAAACCTCATGCTCCACGCATCGAGACGATGACTATTCCGAAAGAATTCATCGGTGCCATCATCGGCCCTGGTGGTAAGATTATCCAAGGCATGCAGGAAGAAACCGGTGCTACTATCACCATCGAAGAAGTAGACAACGTAGGTAGAATCGAAATTGCCGGAACCAACAAGAAGTGCATCGATGATGCCATAAACATGATTAAGGCTATCGTATCGGTACCCGAAGTAGGCGAAGTCTACAAAGGTAAAGTACGTTCCATCATGCCTTACGGTGCATTCGTTGAATTCCTTCCGGGCAAGGATGGTCTGCTCCACATCTCCGAGATAGACTGGAAGCGCCTCGAAACAGTAGAAGAAGCCGGCATCAAGGAAGGTGACGAGATTGAAGTGAAATTGCTCGACATCGACCCCAAGACCGGTAAGTTCAAACTGTCTCGCAAGGTATTGCTGCCAAAACCGGAAAGACAGGACAGACCGGAAAAGAAATAAGCACTCCTTATTCCCTATTATATCAAAGCCCGACGGACATTC
The DNA here is from genome assembly GCA_030843315.1 of Bacteroidaceae bacterium. Classification (GTDB taxonomy): domain Bacteria; phylum Bacteroidota; class Bacteroidia; order Bacteroidales; family Bacteroidaceae; genus Bacteroides. The sequence goes on from JAUUPT010000017.1 coordinate 63,613, forward strand.
CGCCGGGCTTTTTTGTCATCAAAAAGACCGTAAGATAACGTAAAAAAAAGTATAAAGTTTGCATAATCCAAAAAGATTATGTTGTTTTGCTTAGTGAAACCTTACATTCTATAAAAAAGCCCAAAAGATGTCTAACTTAGGGAGCTTACATACTATGAATCTTTTCTCACGTTTTTTCCAGGAAAATCAAGAAAAGTTTCTGGCCTTTGCTTATTCCTACCTCAGGGATAAAGCCGAAGCCGAAGACGTGTTGATGGAATCAATGATCGTCTTGTGGGAGAACCGTGACCGCTGGG
>JAUUPT010000018.1 GCA_030843315.1 Bacteroidaceae bacterium
GTCTGTCGCCAGTCATTAGTCACTTACTCTTAATTCAAAACATTTATTCTTTGAGTGCAAAGCATTGCTTCTTTTACTCCGAAACATTGCTTCTTTTGATGCAAATCATTTACTGTTAAAACAATGTGAGTTCAATATTGTACTATCTTCATTCTCCTCCTCCCGGGAGGAGGAGTACCCGAAGGGGGAGGTGGTAGGTAAATAAATACCTTTGAAAGAATGATTGAGTATGTGCATTCACCTACCACCCCGCCCGTTGGGCACCCCTCCTCCCGGGAGGAGGGGAATGAGTTACTTTTGTTTTCAACCATATTTAAACTTACATTAGAACAGCTTCATCTGTCCCGTTATCTCGTCAATGATGTCCCCGTCGCTTTTCCCCTGGTCAGGGTCCAGTATTTCCGGTTCGTTGTCCTCTTCTTGTTCGTCCGGCTCTTGTGCAGGCTGGGGCTGGCGGGTAGGCTCCAGTTCGTTGACGGTTTCGATGGTAAACGTCGTCAGGCGCTTTCCTCTTGCCTTGAAACCTTTCACGCCGATGAAGTCGTCCGCTTCTATAATCAGCGGTTCGCGGAAACTGTCATGGCCGCCGAATACCACTTCCAGTCGCGGATAGCATTCGTCCGTCAGCAGTACGAGGCTGCTGTTCTTGTTCTCGCCCATGTAGTTCTGCTTGCGCGTGCCGGCTTCGAAGCAGAAACGCTTGATGTACGGCAGGTTCTGCTGGTCGGCATCGTAGAGCACGGCGGTCCAGACCTTGTTGGGGTCGTATTTCTCCAGTACGCGGATATTGCCGTCGTAGTGGTTGTTGAGGTCGAAGTTGGTGGTATAGAAGTCTCCGTTGTTCTGCACCACGAGGATGGAGTCGTCGCTCTGGAACTCGCCGAGGTACTCTCCGCGTCCGTCGTAGTTGAGGCGCAGCACGTCGTTGTCGAACCACACTTTGCGTCCGCCCAGCGTGGAGCCACCGCGCTGTTTCAGCGCTATCTTGTGCACGGGGAGCTTGGTCAGGATGTTTCCCATCGCCTGCCGTCCCTTGATGTTGATGGTGCTGAAATCTTCTTCGAAGATGATGCGGCGCACGCGCGGGTTGGGTTTCAGTGTCACCTTTATCACTTCCGCCTCGCCGTTGGGGTTGGCGCTGAAGTAGGTTACCCGGGATTCGGGTGTGCCTTGCGTCACGTCGTATTCGCGGTCGCGCACAATGGAAGTCACGGCAAAGCGTTTGATGTAGCTCGTTCCTTCCTTGCCGTCGCGATATACCACGTTGTAGATGGTGCGCTTGTCGTTCTTCTTGAATACGTTGGCATAGAGTATGTTCTTGCCCACGAACTTCTTGTCCGTCACCGGGGTGATGATGTACCGCCCGTCGCGGAAGAAGATGATGACATCGTCTATGGGCGAGCAGGTTGCCAGGAACTCGTCCTTCTTCAGGCTGGTGCCGATGAAGCCTTCTTCGCGGTTGATGTAGAGTTTCTCGTTCGCCTCGATAACTTTGGTGGCCTCGATGGTGTCGAAGTTGCGCAGTTCGGTGCGCCGCGGGAAGGCCTTGCCGTATTTGTCTTTCAGCATACGGAACCAGTCTACGGTATATTCCACGATGTTTGCCAGGTGGCGGTCTATCTCCTCGATGTCCGCTTTCATACGGGCTATCAGTTCTTCGGCCTTGTCGGTGTTGAACTTGAGGATGCGCGCCATCTTTATCTCCATCAGTTTGAGGATGTCGTCTTTGGTCACCTCGCGGATGAAACTGGCATAGTATGGAGTCAGCCGTGTGTCGATATGTTCGCAGGCGGCATCCATGCTTTTGGATTGCTCAAACTCCTTGTCTTTGTAGATGCGTTCTTCGATGAAGATCTTCTCCAGGGAAGCGAAGTGCAGGCTTTCCAGGATTTCGCCCTTGCGTATTTCCAACTCCAGGCGCAGTAGTTCCAGCGTGTTGTCTACCGACTTGCGCAGCACGTCGCTCACGGTGAGGAAGTGCGGCTTCTGGTCGTCGATGACGCAGCAGTTGGGCGAGATGCTTACCTCGCAGTCGGTGAAGGCGTACAGGGCGTCGATGGTCTTGTCCGACGACACGCCCGGGGCGAGGTGCACCAGTATCTCGGCGCTGCCCGACGTCAGGTCTTCCACCTTGCGTATCTTGATTTTCCCTTTCTCGCTGGCTTTCACGATGGAGTCGCAGATGCCGGCTACGGTCTTCCCGTAAGGGATTTCCTTGATGGCAAGCGTTTTTTGGTCTATCTTTTCTATCTTGGAACGTACGCGCACGGCACCGCCGCGTTCGCCGTCGTTGTACTTCACTACGTCGATGGAACCGCCCGTCTGGAAGTCGGGGTATAGCTTGAATTCCTCGTTGTGCAGGCACTGGATGGCAGCGTCGCACAGTTCGTTGAAGTTATGCGGCAGAATCTTGGACGACAGACCTACGGCAATACCCTCTACGCCTTGTGCCAGCAGCAGCGGGAATTTTACCGGCAGTGTCACCGGTTCCTTGTTTCGTCCGTCGTAGGAGAGTTTCCATTCTGTGGTCTTGGGGTTGAATACCACGTCCAGCGCAAACTTGGAGAGGCGTGCTTCGATGTAACGGGGAGCGGCGGCGCTGTCGCCCGTCAGGATGTTACCCCAGTTTCCCTGGCAGTCTATGAGCAAGTCTTTCTGTCCCAGCTGCACCAGTGCATCGCCGATAGAAGCGTCGCCGTGGGGGTGGAACTGCATGGTGTGTCCCACGATGTTTGCCACCTTGTTGTAGCGTCCGTCTTCCATGCGGCGCATGGAGTGCAGGATGCGGCGCTGCACGGGCTTCAGTCCGTCCATAATGTGGGGTACGGCGCGTTCCAGTATCACGTAAGAGGCGTAGTCCAGAAACCAGTTCTGGTACATGCCGCTCAACTGGTGTTTCACGTTGGCATCTTTCGTGTCCGCGGGCTTATATTCCGAATGTTCTTCGCTCCCGGCCGGGAGCTCTTTGTCCAAATCGTCTTTCGGTGCTTCAAAATCTTCGCTCATATTTGTTCGGGAATTGTCTATTCTATGATATTACTGATTTGTCAGTTGCACGCAAAAATACAAATTTAATCGGTAAAACCTGCAAAGATGTTCGATATTGCGTGATGTTTTCATTATTTTTGCCTACCAATTAAATACTTATTCCCGGATGGAACAGGCATTTTCGGATATATCGCTCTATCATGAGTACCGGTCGAAGAAAGATACGGACGGCTTGTTGTCGCAAAAAACATGGGACGACCTGAACCTGGATGATTTCTTTGCATCGATAGATTGTACCTCTTCTTGTGTGGGACGTCAGTATCTCTACGATTTGCTGCACTATAATCGGATCTCCGAAGTGGCTGCCCACGAGGAAGCAGTCGGTAAACTCTCGGCGGATAAGGAACTGCGCACGGATATCCGGCGCGATTTGAAGAAACTGGACAAGTCGGATGCCTATTCCATCACCTCGCTATTCGCCACCGCCCATCCGGTGTACTCCCGCCGCTATTACCGTCTGTTGCGCGTATTGCAGTTCGTTCCCTTCATTCTGGCGGGGCTGACTTATCTCACTTCGTCTCTCATTTGCCTGGGACTGCTGGGCATCGCCGTGCTGGTGAATCTGTTCCTGCACTATCGCAGCAAGGCGCGCATCCAAGGATATTTCTTTTCCATCCCCCAACTGTGGCGGTTGCTCAGGCAGGCGGAGAAACTGGCGGAGTATCCGCTGTGTGCTTCGGTACATAGCCATATTTCGGATACATTGCAAAACCTGCACCCGTTGCTGAAGAAACTGTCTTCTTTCCGTTTCAGCATCGGGCTGGAGAATGACGCGATGATTATCGGCTACTACCTGGCCGAACTGATAAATGTGTTCTTCCTGCGGGAGGCTATTCCCGTCTCCAAGGCTTTCTTCCTGCTGCAAGGCAGGCAGGAACAGATAGAGGAGGTGTTCCGTTTCTTCGGGCTGGTAGATGTACTTTGCGCCGTTTCGCTGATTCGCGACGGATTGCCGTATTATACTTTGCCCCATCCCTGTGCCGACGGTGAAACGTTTCATGCCGAGGGGCTTTATCATCCGCTTATTGACGACTGCATCCCCAATGATATCACCCTTCACGGCAAGTCGGTGCTCATCACCGGTTCCAATATGTCCGGCAAGACGACTTTTATCCGCGTAATAGGCCTCAATCTGCTTGCAGCACAGGCGCTCCATACTTGCTTTGCGCGCAGCTTCCGCTTCTCGATGGATACCAGCCTGTTTTCCGCCATTCATCTGGAAGACAGCCTGATGGAAGGAAAGAGCTACTTCCTGCAAGAAGTGCAGACCATCAAAGAAATGTTGGAAGCCGGCGAGAACCGCCATCACCTGTTCCTGCTCGACGAACTCTTTAAAGGCACCAATACGGCGGAGCGCATCGCCATCGCCAAAGCAGTACTTTCCGCCCTGGCACGGCAGGGCAACCTTGTCTTTGTCTCCACGCACGACATCGAACTGGCTTCCTTGCTCGGCGATGAGTATGAATTGTATCACTTCAGCGAGAGCGTGGCAAACGATACCCTGTCCTTCGACTATAAGTTGAAGCCGGGACCTGTGACCGAACGCAATGCCATCCGCATCATCGAGATGTGGGGCTATCCCGAAGAAGTAGTGCGGGAAGCGCACCGGATGGCGGGAACAAAAAAATCATAGCTTTTCTGCTTCATTCGTATTGGTCAAAAACACTTCTCCCTCGTACCTGCTCCGCTTCTCCTTCGCTCCTATAGGGGGAGAAAATGAGCGGACCAGGTACGGAGAGGGTACGGACCGGGTGCGGAGGAGGTACGGGGAAAGTAGAATTGTTCTATTTCTCCGATTTCGTTCCTTCAGCTTTACCTGATATGTTTTCTTTTTATCTTATCCGATTAGGAGGTTGATATTCTCTTCTTTCATTTTTTCTATATTTTCTTCCGAAATATTACTGTCGGTGATGAAAGTGTTTACCATTGAAATCGGACCTAAACTGGCAAATGCGCTCACACCGATTTTGGAGGAGTCGGCTACGAGGAAAACATGTTCGGCGGCACTTATCATGGCAGATTTTACCATCAGGTCGCTGAGGCTTGGGTAAGTTAGGCTCATGTCTGAAGATATTCCTGCCGTAGCAAGGAATAGTTTGTTGGCATGGAAATCCTTGAGGGAGTCGGCTGCCATTTTTCCCGTCAGCGAAAGGGTGGGGGCTTTGAATTCTCCGCCGGTCACAATTAAGTTGATGCCGGGATTTTCGCCTAAAATTAATGCAATGTTCAGTGCATTGGTAATGACTGTGAGATCCCTGTATTGCGTAAGTAATTTGGCAATCTCTGTAGTCGTGGAACCTGAGTCGAGAATAATGCTTTCGCCTTCGTTGATAAACGAAATGGCTTTATGGGCTATTTCTCTCTTCTCTTCGATATGGGATTGGTTGAGGACTTTCCCGGTTTTTGCAAACGAGCCTACGTCTTTCAAGAAGGCCCCGCCATGTTCTCTTTGGATATACCCCATCTTTTCAAGAGCTTCTAAGTCTTGTCTGATAGTTACATCCGTTACGTTGAATATTTTGCTCAACTCTTGGACTTTTGCATGTCCGTCTTCGCGGATTAGGTTTAAAATCTTAACTCTTCTTTGGTTTAGTGCCATGATCTAACTTTATATGTTCTTATTTCTTCGATATTCTTGAATATCTTTGATTGATATGATTTTTAATTGGAACTTCTCTGCTATTTCGAGTAGTTGCGGCAAGCGGGCCATTGTGCCGTCGGCATTCAATATTTCGATAAGAGCTCCGCCGGGTGTTAATCCCGCCATTCTTGTCATATCAATAAGGGCTTCGGTGTGTCCGTCACGCTCTAATACGCCATTATCCCTGCCACAGAGGGGGAAAATGTGCCCCGGACGTGCCAATTCTGTCGGTTTTATGTTGCCGGTTACTAAAGCTTGTATGGTGGCATGGCGGTCGTAGGCGGATACTCCGGTTGTACAACCGTATCCTTTTAAGTCGACAGACATGGTGAACGGGGTTCCTAATAATGAGGTGTTGTCTTCTGACATCGGATATAATTGCAGTTCCTCACAACGTGTACGCGTCAGCGGAACACAGAGTAGTCCTCTTCCGTGTGTAAGCATGAAATTGACAATCTCGGGAGTTATTTTTTCACCGGATACGATAAAATCGCCCTCATTTTCTCTGTTTTCGTCATCGACAACTATTATAACTTCGCCTTGTCGGATTGCTTCTATTCCCTCTATTACAGTGTTGAGCATTATATAACCTTTTTATTTTTTGCGCAAAGGTAGTCAAAAAAGGTCAAATGAAAGCTGATTTATGATGCTTTTCTTCTTTTTTGCTCTAATAATTGTCTTTTCTTGTATTGATTGCTTTTGTTTTATATTTTATTTATTTGCTTTTCCTTTCTTAATCATCATAATATATGTTAATAAAGAAAAGAAATCTTTCGTTTGCTTTTGTTTTGTGCTTTTGTTTTCTTTCTTTTGCAAAGTAAACGAAAGAATTTAGTGTATGGAAACGAAAGAGTTGTTTATACAAACAGAAAAGAATCGAAGACGATTAATAGAGATTATCTATCATGCAAAGGCCGGGCATGTTGGCGGGGATTTATCATGTCTTAATATTCTTACGGCCCTTTACTTTGATGTAATGAATGTAAATGCAAGCTGTCCTAAAGATGATTCACGCGATCGCTTCATCTTGAGCAAAGGTCATTGTGTGGAAGCTCTGTATGTGACATTAGAATCAAAAGGATTTATTGCAGAGGGGATTCTCGACACATTGGGACATTATGGTTCTATGCTTTCAGGACACCCTACTATCGAAGTACCGGGGATTGAAGTGAATACAGGCGCTTTGGGGCACGGCTTGTCTGTCGGGGTAGGCATTGCAATTGCAGCTAAAATGGATAAGAAGAGTTACAAAACTTATGTACTGATGGGAGACGGAGAGCAGGGTGAGGGTTCTATTTATGAAGCTGCAATGGCTGCCCGCCAGTATAAGTTGGATAACCTGGTGGCTGTAATAGACCGTAATCATTTGCAGATTAGCGGCGATACGGAAGACGTAATGGGGATTGATGATATTCATGACCGTTGGACAGCTTTTGGTTGGGAGGTAAAGGATATGAATGGTGATGATATGGAAGATATTGTCAGAACTTTCCGTTCTATCGACTATGCCAATCATCGTCCTCATCTGCTGGTGGCCCATACTACAAAAGGCAAGGGAGTTTCTTTTATGGAAGGAGTTGCCAAGTGGCATCACGGTGTTCCCAGTGTAGAACAGTATGAACAGGCCATTCAGGAGATATCAGAACGAATTAAGAACTTAGAAAATAAATAAGTATGATAGCTTGTAGAAAAAGTTTCACCGATACTTTGTTGTCATTAGCCCGTGCGGACAAAGATATCATTGCCGTAACAACGGATGCCCGTGGTTCGGTGACGTTGAATGATTTTGCCAGGGAACTGCCACAGCAGTTTGTTGAATGTGGTATTGCGGAACAAGATGCCGTAGGTATTTCGGCAGGACTGGCACATAGCGGCAAGAAGGTTTTTGTCTGTGGTCCGGCATGCTTCTATGTAGCCCGCAGTTTGGAGCAAGTGAAAGTAGACTTGGCTTATAGCCGGAACAATGTGAAAATATTAGGTGTAAGTGGCGGTGTAGCCTATGGGGCATTGGGTGCTACCCATCATAGTTTGCATGATATTGCTGTGTTGCGAACATTTCCGGGCATGAACATTGTGTTGCCTTGTGACGCCCGCCAGACCAAAAAGCTGGTGGAATTCCTGATAGATTATCCTGAACCCGTGTATGTGCGGGTAGGTCGTGCCGCTGTGCCCGATGTTTATGAAAACGATGACTTTGATTTTGCAATGGGTAAAGCCAACACTTTGCTTGATGGTACTGACCTCACTATCATCGGTACGGGCGAGACTGTGTATCATGCTTATCAGGCTGGTTTGGAACTGCGCAAAAAAGGTATTTCTGCCCGTGTGCTGGATATGGCTTTTATCAAACCCTGTGATGAAGCAGCCGTTTTGAAAGCTGCGGTTGAAACCCAACGCATTATCACGGTGGAGGAGCATAGCCAGTTTGGCGGTCTTGGCGCCATGGTTACCGAAATTATCTCGGAACATCCCGTACCGGTAAAGATATTGGGTATTCCTGATGAAAATGTGGTTCATGGAAATTCGAATGAAATCTTTGCGCATTACGGTCTGGATTCCGACGGTATTGTGAAAAGCGCTTTGGACTTCCTTAAATAATTAATATCTGCCTTAATATAATACATAACATGAAAAACTCAATCATTACAATTGACCAAAGTACATCTGCCACCAAAATCATGCTTTTCAACGAAAAGTGTGAAATGATACGTCGCGTCAACGTGAGTCATCAGCAGTATTATCCGCAAGTAGGCTGGGTAGAGCACGATGCTGAAGAAATTTATCAGAATGTGCTGAAGGGAGTGGCTGAACTGTTGAAGGGTGAAACGCTGGATAGTGCAGCTTATTCATTGGCTATCACCAACCAACGTGAAACGGTGGTGGTATGGAACCGGCATACGGGAAAACCGGTATGCAACGCTGTGGTATGGCAGTGCATGCGTGGGGCAGACTTCTGCAATGAACTGAAGAAGCAAGGCTACAGTGAAATGGTGCAGGCAAAGAGCGGCTTGTTGATAGATCCTTACTTCTCGGCCAGTGGTGTGAAGTGGATACTTGATAATGTGGAGGGTGCACGCAAGGCTGCTGACAATGGAGATTTGCTGATGGGAACGATTGATGCGTGGCTCATCTGGAATTTGACGGGTGGCAAACGCCATGTCACAGATTACACCAATGCTTCCAGAACTTTACTATTTAATATCCATACTCTGCAATGGGATGATGATTTATTGAAACTGTTCACTATTCCTGAAAGTATGATGCCCGAAGTATTGCCATGCGATGCTGTTTTCGGAGAAACGACAATTGGCGGTCTATTCAGGGAACCTGTTGCTATTGCAGGTGTATTGGGAGATTCGCATGGTGCATTGACCGGTCAGATGTGTTTTGAGGAAGGATTGGGTAAGACCACCTATGGTACGGGCTCATCGGTAATGGTAAATATTGGTGGGAAAGCAGTGCCGGCTCCTCAAGGTTTGGTTACTTCTGTAGGTTTTGCCGCTTTTGGCAAAGTGTTTTATGCTTTCGAAGGTAATATTCATTGCACCGGAGCCACAATAAGCTGGTTGGAACAAAAACTGAAGATGATTGCATCGCCGGGTGAGGCCGAAACACAAGCTGTTGCGGTTAAGGATAACGGAGGCGTGTACTTTGTCCCTGCTTTTGCAGGATTGGGTGCTCCCTGGTGGCACAGCGAAGCAAAGGCTGCTATTTCCGGCATGACTTTAGGAACCGGACGGGCCCACATCCTCAGGGCTGCCCTTGAGTCTATAGCCTACCAGGTGAATGATCTGGTAAAAGCTATGACTTGTAAGGCCGGCATCGGGCTGAAAGAACTTCGCGTAGACGGTGGCCCTACAAAAAACAAGTTCCTGATGCAATTCCAGGCAGACTGCCTGCGTGTCCCTATCGACTGTTCGGATATTGAAGAAGCCTCGGCACTGGGTGCTGTGGTGATGAACGGAATAGCCCGTAAAGTATGGACCGGCTTTGAACAAGTAGCTGCCTTGCGCAGAAGCCGATGCCGAATAACCCCACAGGATAATGCGCAACTGATGCACGGCTGGTACGAGGGCTGGCTGAAAGCTGTGAACCAATTAATCAAATAGAATAATCTTTATAGTAATAAATTTAATACCGACAATGACAATGGAAAACAAGAAAAAAATGTGCTTTGGCATTATTATCGGCACCCGTGCTTATTTCAATTCAGAATTGGCAAAAGACGTTCGTAAACAACTGTTGAAAACCCTTGCCGATGAGGGTTATGACTATGTAATTCTGCCCGAAGATGCAACTCCGACCGGCAGTAGTAGTATCGAGACCCGTGAAGATGGTCTGAAGTGTGCCGACCTCTTCCGGCAGAATCGTGACCGTATTGACGGCATCATCGTTTCATTGCCGAACTTTGGTTTTGAGATTGGCATTATCAATGCTATCAGTGTAGCAAATCTGAATGTCCCTGTTCTGGTGCAGGCATGCGATGACGAAAATGACAAGGTTGACTTGGACAGCCGTCGTGATGCTTTCTGTGGTAAGATATCGGTTTGTAATAACCTTTATCAATATGGTATACCGTTTACCGATACCACTCTACATACATATTCTATCTATTCCGACCTGCTGGTTAAAGACATCAATAAGTTTGCGGGTATCTGCCGTGTAGTCAATGGTTTGCGTCATGCCCGTATTGGAGCTATCGGTGCTCGTCCTGCCGGCTTCCAGACTGTACGTGCCAGCGAAAAACTGTTGCAAAAGAGTGGTATTACAGTAGTACCGGTAGATCTTTCGGAGATTCTTGGTGCTGCCCGCAAAATAGAAGATACGGATGCCGGATTACTGAAAAAGTTGGAGGAGATTAAGTGTTATGCCGCCGTTCCCAGGGAATATAGCGATAAGTTAGTGCTGCAGGCAAAATTCGGTGTGGCTGTGGAGCGTTGGATTGAAGCGAATCAGATTGATGCTGTTGCTGTTCAATGCTGGGATTCTTTGGAACAGAACTATGGCTGTGCGGCTTGTGTAACAATGAGTATGCTGGGCGAGAAACTGCTTCCCGCAGCTTGTGAGGTCGATATTGCAGGCGCTGTATCCATGTATGCTTTGACATTGGCTGCAAAAGGACAGTCGGCATTGCTCGATTGGAATAACAACTTTGCAGAAGACCGTAACAAATGTGTATGTACACACTGCGGTAACTTCCCGAAATCATTCGTGCAGAATGACTTGAAGCTCGGTACGTTGGGCGTTTTGGGGCGCACCTTGGGTAAGGTAAATACATTTGGTGCCGTCTATGGCAAAGTTACCAAAGGAGATTTCACTTTCTTCCGTATCTCCACCGATGATACCAAGGGATGTATCAAAGCCTATCTGGGTATCGGTGAAATAACCGATGATCCGTATGGAATGGATGGATGTATTGCCGTCACTAAGGTGAATAATCTGCAGAGCTTAATGAAGCACATTTGCAAGAACGGTTATGAACATCATGTAGCTATGGTTCGCAATGATGTGAAGGATATTCTGAATGAGGCCATCGATAATTATTTGGGATGGAACTTATATGTACATGAATAAGGAGTCGCACCGTAAAAACTGGGAAGAAAAACTATGATACTCGTTGATAACTATGTTTTAGCCATTTTGTGTTGTGCCTATTGCTGCCTCTGCTGGGGCTCATGGGCCAACACGCAGAAAATGGTGACTTCGAAAAGCTGGAGTTTCGAGCTTTTCTATTGGGACCTGACTTTCGGCTTATTCTTTACGGCTCTGCTGGGTGCTCTTACTTTGGGAAGCTTGGGCAGCGAAGGGCGTACCTTCTTTGAAGACTTGGCGGCGATGGACTGGAGTAGTATGAAATATGCGCTGCTGGGAGGTATCGTCTGGAATTTTGGAAACATCTTCCTTACGGCTGCCATCGCTGTGGCAGGTATGTCAATCGGATTCCCAATCGGTGGTGGTCTGGCCTGGATTGGCGGCATTATTTTTAATTATATGCTTATCTCTTTGGCGGGTGAGGTTTATCCCGGAAATCAAACGTTGCTTTGGATCGGTGTCGCAATAATCGTTATTGCTATTTATATCTGTGGTCAAGCTTATGGTAAGATGTCGGCAAGCAATGCTTCCACTCCGAAAAAAGGTATTCTACTGGCTATTGTTGCGGGGCTGGCCATTATGTTCTTTTATGGCTTGGTTGTGAAATCGCTCGACCCACAATATGTTACGGGCGGTACCGGAACACTAACTCCTTATACGGGTGTATTTTGCTTCGCTGCAGGAGTGCTTGTCACTACTCCTGTCTTCAATGCCTTTGCTATGAGCCATCCGGTGCAGGGCAATAAGGTGACGATGAAGGATTACCTGAAAGGCGATGCACGTACGCATCTTGTCGGCATGCTGGGTGGTTTCATCTGGATGAGTGGCATGGTGGTTAGTTTTATGGGAGCCGGCTCTGCCAACCCTGCCATATCTTATGCACTGAGCAATGCTGCACCGGTTGTAGCCATGATCTGGGGATTCTTTGTATGGAAGGAATTTAAAGGTGCTCCGAAAGGTACCATACCTCTGATTGCAATCATGTTTGTGATGTTTGTAATAGGGCTGGTGCTGATAACTATCTCAAACTGATGTTTTTAAAATTCATTGTTAACCCAAAATAGTATTAAATGAAAACAATTGTAACGCAAATTAGGCAGAAAAGGTTAATGGCCCTGGTGCTATTCCTTTTGGTAGGTATGACATCTGTTTTTGCACAGAAACAAGTGAATGTGTCTGGTAAGATCATTGATGAACTTAACGAACCGATGATTGGTGTAAGCGTATTTGAAAAAGGCACTACAAATGGTGTAATAACTGATCTGGATGGTAATTATACTTTGTCGGTGGCTGAGGGCGCTACCATTATTTATTCTTATATCGGATATATAACCCAGGAAAAGAAGGCTGTTGCCGGTACTATGAATATTATACTGAAAGAAGATACCAAGACTTTGGATGAAGTAGTAGTAGTAGGATATGGTGTACAGAAGAAAAGCTCTGTAACAGGAGCCATATCTTCGGTAAAGGCGGAAGATTTTGAGAATCGTACCATTACCAATGCAGAACAGGCCTTGCAGGGAAAGACAGCCGGTGTACAGATTATTTCTGCATCCGCAGCTCCGGGCTCAAATCCTGCTATCCGTATTCGCGGTTATAGCAGTAATGCCAGTTCTGACCCTCTATACGTAGTCGATGGTTTGCGCACGAAAGATATCAGCAATATCGACCCGAATGACATTGAAAGTATGGAAGTACTGAAAGATGCAGCTTCTGCTGCTATCTATGGTGCACAGGCGGGCAATGGCGTCGTTCTGATTACCACCCGGAAGGCAAAGAAGGGAATTCGCCGTATTTCTTATGATTTCCAGCTGTCTTCACAGTCTCTGGGACGTACTCCCGATATTTTGAATTCTCAGGAATATGTCAATTATATGACTGAGGGTAACCTTATCCCCAGAGAAACAATAGATAGATATTGGGATGGAAAGACAAATACCGATTGGGTGAACGAAACGTTTGAATCGTCCATGATGCAACGTCACAACGTTAACTTCCAGGGAGCTAATGAAAACGGTTCATTGTTTGCTTCGCTCTCTTATTTAAGTAACAATGGTCCTATTGTAGGCGATAAAGATGTTTTTGACCGTATTACCGGTACTGTCAATGCTGATTATAAAGTGAAGGACTGGCTGAAGTTTACGACCAACAATTCATTCTCCCGTTATCATGTACAGTCTGTAAGCGAAGGTTCTGCAACCGGTTCTCTTATGTTGTCTGCCATTCAGCTTGATCCTTTGACTCCTGTCACCTATGCACCAGACAAACTGCCTGATACCATGATTAACTATATGAATCAAGGCCATACTTTGCTTCAGAATGCCAATGGGGACTATTATTCAATTTCTCCTTACGGTGATTCCAATAATATCAATCCGTATATAATGCGCGACCGTGGTACGACAAAAAGAGACGGCTTTGTATTCAGTGGCTCTACGTATCTGGACTTTACTCCCATCAAGGAGTTGGTTATTACTTCACGCTTAGGTTACCGTTATACCTATAGCAACTCTTACGGCTATACGATGCCTAATATTACTTGTTCGGACCTTTATCAGGACTATGTATCTGTGAATGCTACAAGCTCGAATACCACTTACTGGCAATGGGAAAACTTTGCCAACTATACCAAGACATTTGCAGATAAGCACAATGTAAACGTTATGGTTGGTATGTCTTATTCTTCCAATACCTCTTTTGGCGTGACGGGTGGCATCAACGGTAGCCGTTCCGGTGATAAACTCGATTTGGGTATTACCAAGCTGGATCCCAATTATGCATACTTTGCTTATCAAACGGGTACGGCAACTCGTACGGTTAGCGGTGGTGAAAAGCGCAGATATGCAAATCTCTCATACTTCGGCAGAGCTTCTTACGATTATGCAGGCAAGTATTTTGCCCAGTTTACCCTGCGTGCCGATGCTGCCGATTTGTCTATTCTGCCTTTGCAGAAACGTTGGGGATATTTTCCGGCCGTATCTGTCGGTTGGGTGCTTTCCAATGAGAAGTTCATGGAAAATGTCAAGGCAATTTCTCACCTGAAATTGCGTGCAAGTTGGGGACAGAATGGTAGTATTGCCGGCTTGGCAGATTATATGTATGACGCTACAATCCTGTCTGAAATCAGTTATCCCATGACCAATGATGTGTCTTATGAGACCGGTTCATTACCATCGGCAACCGGTAACTATGAATTGAAATGGGAAACTTCCGAACAGATTGACTTGGGAGTTGACCTACGTATGCTGAACGACCGTTTGAGCTTTGGTGTGGATTATTATGAAAAGAAAACAAAGGATTTAATTGTAACCGGTATTACTCCTTCGTTGATAGTAGGTAATACTACCTCGCCAATGAATGCCGGTAACGTCAAGAATAGCGGCTTTGAATTCGAACTGTCGTGGCGTGATCATATCAAAGACTTCAGTTATAGCGTGAAAGCCAATATTGCAACCTTGAAAAATAAGGTGACTTATCTGCATGAGACCCTGGAACGTATCCAAAGTACGACAAGTGCAGGCATTGGTGTTATGAACTACTTTGAAGAAGGGCACCCCATTTGGTATATGCGTGGCTACAAATGTACGGGTATTGATCCGGAAACGGGTGACCCTGTCTTTGCCGACTTGACTGATGATGGCATTATTGGAGATGCCGACCAAGTGGAGATTGGCTCTGCCATACCCGATTTTACTTATGGCATCACCTTGACAGCTGCGTGGAAAGGCTTTGATTTGACTGTTTTCGGATCCGGTTCACAAGGTAATGATGTATTTGCAGGTTATAACCGTACTTCCCGTATGAAGGCAAATACTTTGAAAGAATTCTATGACGGTCGTTGGACTAAAGCCGGTGATAATGCAAAATATGCTCGTTCCAATCCCGGCAATTATGACAAATATTTGAAGAGTTCCAAGTTTGTCTTTGATGGTTCATATTTCAAAATTAAACAGATTCAATTGGGGTATAATCTGCCTAAGAATCTGCTGAAGAAAGTGTCTTTAAGCAATCTTCGTCTCTATTGTTCTTTGGATGACTTCTTTACCTTTACTAAATATCCGGGATTCGATCCTGAATTCACAAGTACAGGTAATGCAATGGGGTTGGATATGGGTTCTTATCCATCCAGTAAGAAGGTTGTATTTGGTCTTAATGTAGCATTTTAATCCTTAATTCAATACGCAATATGAAAGCAAAATATATCTTATCAAGTTTAATCCTTGCCGGTTGCGTCCTCTTTTCCTCTTGTGTGGATAATTTGGATATCAAGCAACACGGTGTAAGTACTTTCGATGATTTCTATAAAACAGATGCAGAGGCGGAAGAAGCCATTATTGCTTGCTATAGTAATTGGAAAGCCACTTATGCGCCTGCATTCTGGTTGAAGAATCTTCTTTCGGACGATTGTTATGCGGGAGGTGAAAGCTGGACGGCTGCAAGTGCACAGTTGTTGTCGACTTATACATTCGATTCAGATTTCTCTCATATCAAGACACTGTACACAAACCTTTATAAAGTGATATATGCGGCCAATATCGTGTTGCAGTATGTTGGCGAAGATTCTGCAGTGAAACTTCGTGCGCGTGCAGAGGCAAAGGTGTTTCGTGCCATGTCTTATATAGAATTGATCAGTCTTTGGGGAACTCCGCCATTGGTAGACCATCCGCTGGCTTCGGGCGAGTACGCGCAGGCCAATGGCAATACGGATGCTTTGTGGGCATTGGTCAATCAGGATTTGACGGATGCTGCCAATAGTGGCGACCTGGACGAGAAGTCGGATGTTGACAAGTTTACTTATCGCATCACCAAACAGTTTGCACAGGCTTTGCTGGGTAAGGCATATGTTTACCAGGAAAATTACAGTGCTGCTGCTACTGTGCTTGAAGATGTAATAAACAGCGGTAAGTATGAGTTGTACAGCGATTATGAGAATATTCAGACAACTAAAGGTGAGGCCAATAGCGAAAGCATGTTCGAGAGTAACTATGTTTACGATGCCAATAATGCGACCAGCATTATGAGTGATATGATTTGGGTATACGTACACTGGCGTGGCGATATGCTTTCTTTCAATGAACCTACCCAGGTTTATTCTCATGGTGGCTGGGGATTCTTCAATCCGACTAAAGAAAGTTATGATGCGTTTGTTGAGATGGGTGATACCTACCGGTTGAATGCTTCCATCAAAACATACGGGCAAATGGAAGATATGGGTATTTCATTGAATGCTTCCGTTGCATATATGTACGACAATGCCGGTTATTTCAGTTGGAAGTACCGTGTCTATGAAGAAGACGTTATCAACTATTATTTTTTGCGTTGTCCAAATAATACCCGCGCTATGCGCTATGCAGAGGTTTTATTGCTTGCTGCCGAAGCTAATTTGCAGGCAGGTAATGCTGCGAAGGCTGCCGAATACGTAAACAAAGTGCGTACCCGTGCTCAATTGCCGGCTTTAGGTAGTGTTTCAATGGATGATATCAAGAAAGAGAAACGCTTGGAACTTTGGATGGAAGGTTGCCGTTATCAGGATTTAATTCGCTGGGGCGATGCGGCAACTGTGCTGGCTAAGAGAGGTCAGGAAAGACCGGCTCTTTATAAAGACGGTCGTGTAAGTTGGGATGAACAGAAGAATGCTTCCGTGGGCTTTAAGACCGGTAAGCACGAATTGCTTCCATTCCCTGCAACAGAAATGAATGTTAATAAAAATATGACCCAGAATCCGGGTTGGTGATGTGCGAACTGGTATTAATCAATAAATATGATATTATGAATAAATTTAAATGCTTATTAATTTCAGGTCTTCTGACCGTGATGCCTGCCTGCATGCATGGGCAGAAAACGTCCAGTGAAGATTCTTCCAAACCGCGTGTCATCATTACTTGTGACCCGGAACTCGATGATTTGAATTCTCTGATCCGCTTTTTGCTTTTCAGTACGGATTTCCGGGTAGAAGGATTGATTTATGCCAGCAGCCAGTTCCATTGGAAAGGCGACGGACACGGTACCAAGTGGTATGTGCCCGGACGGGAATATTCTCGTAATGGGATAGATTATCCACCGATGGAGAGTTGGCGTTGGGACCCGAACGAGCGTTTCATTGACGATGCGGTAGAGGCTTATGAGAAAGTATATCCCAACTTGAAGGTACACGATCCCTCTTATCCTACTCCCGAGTATTTGAAATCGAAAGTACGTATCGGTAACATCGAATTTGACGGAGATATCTCTAAGGACACTCCGGGATCGGAATTGATAAAGGCTGTGTTGCTCGATGACTGTACTGACCCTGTATTTGTTAATGCTTGGGGTGGTGCCAGCACCATTGCCCGTGCTTTAAAATCCATTCAGGACATTTACGAACATACCGATGCGTGGAAAGGTATTAAGGAGAAAATAGCAAAGAAAGTAATTCTTTCCCTTTCGGGCGACCAGGACGATACTTATGCAAGATATATCAAACCTTTCTGGCCGGAACTCAGGCAGATGGAAATGGGTGGTATGACGGTCGGTCTGGCATACAATGCTCAATTGAGGGCGTCCAAAGAGAACCAGATATTCTATTCTCCGGAATGGATGCAGGAGAATATCCGCAGCAAAGGTCCGTTCGGTGAAATGTATCGTGTTTGGGGGGATGGTAAGCAGATGGTGAAAGGTGACAAATTCGACTTCTTCGGGTTGGCAGGTTATACAGTCGATGAGCTCAAGAAGCAGGGCTATGTCGTTTGGACAGGTGTGCAGCCGAAAGGCTCCTATCTGGCCGAAGGTGACACTTACTGTTATCTGAACTTGATTGGTAATGGTCTTCGCGGTCATGAAGATCCTACTTACGGTGGTTGGTGCGGTGGTAGAACTATCTTGCCGGATTCAGTCAAGAACCTTCCTCGTATGGAGCAGATGAAGTATAGAGCTGAACATTATCCTTTGCCCGATTTTACAGCTCCGGTAATGAATGGCATGGCTGCCCGCTTCAAGTGGTCGGTTACTTCTAACTATGCTGAGGCTAATCATGAACCGATTATTGACGGGGCTCTTGCCATGACAGGAAAACCGGGTGAGACGTTGAAGCTGAGGTATAAAGTAACGGATCCCGATAAGAATGAGGTTACTATTAAATGGTGGCAGTATGTGTCAGCCTGTACCTATAGCGGAAAGGTTGCTGTGGATAATCCGGCTACTGCCAATACAACCTTCACCATTCCTGCCGATGCCAAACCGGGTGATACGATTCACCTGATACTGGAAGCTACGGATAACGGTACGCCTCAGATGAACCGTTATCACCGCCTGATTATCACAGTAGCTGAATGATTTTAAAAATGAACTTTAATATAGAATACTAAAATGAAAAAGATTTTATTAGCAGCATTGTTCGTGGCAACTTGTGGATTGCAAGTATCCGCTCAGCAGAATCTGTTTGTTGCACAAGACCTCAAGTCTGCGATTGTAAACAATGATAATACAGTGACCTTCAATTTCAAAGCTCCCGACGCCAGGAAAGTGCAAATAGCCGGTGACTTTGCCGAGAAGGCAGAAGGACAACACATTGGCGGTATGGTAGGTGCCGGCCTGATTGATATGACAAAAAACACCGAAGGCATTTGGACTTATACTACCAAGCCGTTGGACTCGGAACTTTACAGCTATGAATTTATGGTGGATGGGGTGCCTACTATCGATCCGAATAATGTGTATGTCTATCGTGACTTTGCCACAGTGAGCAATGTATTCATTGTCGGTAATGGTCCGGCTGATTTATATAAAGTGAATAAGGTGCCTCACGGTACGCTGTCTCATCGCTGGTATCATTCGGACGGCTTGAATACGGACCGTCGTATCAATATTTATACTCCGGCCGGGTATGAACAGTCCGGTGATAAGAAGTATCCGGTTCTTTATTTGCTGCATGGTATGGGTGGCGATGAAGACGAATGGACTACCTTTGGCCGTGCAACGCAGATTCTTGATAATCTGATTGCCCAAGGTAAAGCGGTTCCCATGATTCTCGTTATGCCTAACGGGCATGCTGCTATGGAAGCGGCGCCGGGTGAAAGCAGCCTGGGTTATTACAAGCCTTATCACATGACCAATGGTACGATGGATGGCGCTTTTGAAACCTACTTCCCCGAAATCATCAAGTTCGTGGAAAGTAACTATCGTGTACAGGCAGACAAAGCACACCGTGCCATTGCCGGTCTTTCAATGGGTGGTTTCCATTCGGCTAATATATCACTGAATTATCCCGATATGTTCGATTATGTGGGACTATTCTCGGCTGCGCTCAACGTACAGAGAACAGAGCAAAGAAACAGTCCTATTTATCAGGATATGGATAAGAAACTGGCTGTCCAGTTTAAGAATGCTCCCAAACTCTATTGGCTGGGAATCGGCAAAGACGACTTCCTCTATAAAAACAATGCAGCTTATCGCGCCGACTTGGATAAGAAGGGATATAAGTATGAGTTTATGGAGACTCCCGGTGGGCATGTATGGACTTGTTGGCGTACTTATCTCTCTGTGTTTGCCCCGAAGTTGTTCAAGTAAAGCAGATTAGACCATGAAAAGACAATTCTTTTATATGTTGCTGACCGCAGGCGTGCTGAGCGCTTGCGGTCCGGGCACTCCTCAATTAGGCAAGGCTTCTGTCGATGAGGTCATCGGAGCTATGACACTGGAGGAAAAAGCCCATTTGGTTATCGGTACCGGAATGGCGGGGACTTCGGGTGACAGTACGGTTATCGGTACTACTAAAAAAATGGTTCCGGGAGCTGCGGGTACTACTTATCCGATACCGCGTTTGGGAATTCCCGCCATTGTGTTGGCAGACGGCCCTGCTGGCTTGCGTATAGATCCTACGCGTGAGGGTGATTCTGCCACTTATTATTGCACGCATTTTCCCATCGGTACTTTGCTTGCTTCCACCTGGAACCAGGAGCTGGTAGAAGAAGTGGGCAAGTCAATAGGTAATGAGGTGCTTGAATATGGTGCGGATGTACTGTTGGCTCCTGCCTTGAATATTCACCGTAATCCTTTGTGTGGACGTAACTTTGAATATTATTCCGAAGACCCGCTTGTTGCCGGCAAGATAGCTGCTGCTTACGTGCGTGGAGTGCAGAGTAATGGGGTCGGTACTTCCATTAAGCATTTTGCTGTCAATAATCAGGAAACCAACCGGAATACCAATGATGCCCGCATTACTCCTCGTGCTTTGCGTGAAATCTACCTGAAAGGTTTTGAAATTGCCGTGAAGGAGTCTGAACCGTGGACTGTGATGTCCTCCTATAATTATATAAACGGTACTTATGCTTCTGAAAATACAGATTTGCTGACTACTTTGCTCCGTGATGAATGGGGCTTCCGGGGAATGGTGATGACTGACTGGTTTGGTGGAAAAGATGCTGTGGCACAGATGATAGCAGGTAATGATATGCTCCAACCGGGCAGGGCTACGCAGTATGATATGATTATTGAAGGAGTAAAGTCCGGTAAACTGGATGAATCCGTACTCGATCGTAATGTAAAATGCGTTCTCGAACTGATTCTTCAAAGCCCTCACTTCAAGGGATATAAATATTCTGATAAACCCGATTTGAAAGCTCATGCTGCTGTTACCCGCCAATCGGCAACAGAGGGAATGGTGTTGCTGAAGAATGATAACGGAGCTTTGCCCTTAGAAAGTAGTGTCAAGAATATCGCTCTTTTTGGCTGTACTTCTTACGACTTCATCGCCGGAGGTACCGGTTCGGGCAATGTAAACCGTGCTTATACGGTTTCGTTACTGGACGGCTTGAAGAATGCCGGCTATCAGATAGATGAACCTTTGAAGAATGCCTATGAGCAACATATTGCAGCCGAAAATAAGAAGAATGCTCCTGATCCGTCTCAGGCATTCTCCAGATTTATGCCTATACCACGTCCGACGGAAATTGTGCCTTCGGCTGTAGCCTTGGCAGAGCAGGCAGCCAAATCGGATGTTGCTTTGGTTACTTTGGGACGTACTTCCGGTGAATTTGTAGATCGTAAGGTCAGTGACTTTGAATTGAGTAAGGAAGAGTATGGGATGTTACAGTCTGTATGTAAGGCTTTTCATGCTGCCGGAAAGAAGGTGATTGTGACCTTGAATATCGGTGGCGTTATAGAAACGGCTTCATGGAAGAACCTTCCGGATGCTATCTTGCTTGCGTGGCAGGCTGGTCAGGAAGGGGGAAACAGTGTTACTGATGTGTTGAGCGGTAAGGCGTCTCCGTCAGGCAAGTTGCCAATGACTTTTCCGGATAAACTGATGGATGCCGCTTCTTCTGCCAACTTCCCGATGGATGCCCAGGCTGATACAGACGTAAGGAACAAGGGAGAGAAAAAGTCCGCAGTGAAGAATGTAGACTATACCAATTATGAAGAGGATATCTTTGTAGGCTACCGCTATTTCGACAGTTTCGGCAAGCAGGTGTCTTATCCTTTCGGCTACGGTCTTTCTTATACTACATTCGAGTATGCCAATCCGGCTATCAAGGCTGATAACGGGATATATACCCTGTCGGTCGACGTGAAGAATACCGGTAAATTTGCAGGAAAGGAAGTGGTGCAACTTTATGTCTCTGCTCCGAACAGTGCCGGGATGAACAAGCCCGATAAGGAACTCAAAGCCTTTGCCAAGACCCGGGATTTGCAACCGGGCGAAACGGCTACCGTTACCTTGGCTGTAAAAGCAGCCGACCTTGCTTCTTATGATGAGGCTTCTTCTTCGTGGGTGGTGGATGCCGGTACATATAAGTTCCAGATTGGTGCTTCTTCACGTGATGTCAAAGCAGTGCTTAATGCCGACGTGGCCGCAGTTTCAGAAAAGACAAACGACATCCTGAAACCGCAGGAGTCTATCAATATTTTGAAACGCTGAAATGTACTGCATAATTCAATTCTTAGTTGTGTTTAGGTTGGTTAGTTCCGATTAGGTAAATTAGTAGTGATTAGGTTAATGAAAGAGAAGCTGCTCCTATTTAAGGGGTGGCTTCTTTTGATAAAGGGAAGTGATGCCGGGCAGGGCGTGGGACGAATAAGAAGTAATTGAGCCGGGTGATAGAAGAAACAACAGAGGAATGATAGTCGTAGTAATAAGATAAATTAATACCTGCTGTGTCCTACTTATGATATAAATGCCTATCTTTGTGGCGCTTTTTAACTGAAAAAAAGAATCAAATTAATTTAGATACAACAAGAAATGGCACAAGAAGACGTTTTTAAGAAACTCGTATCACACTGCAAGGAATATGGTTTTGTGTTCCCTTCCAGCGACATTTACGACGGACTGGGAGCCGTATACGACTACGGCCAAATGGGTGTGGAATTGAAAAACAACATCAAACAATACTGGTGGCAGAGCATGGTGCTGCTGCACGAAAACATAGTAGGCATTGACTCGGCTATCTTTATGCACCCCACTATCTGGAAAGCCAGTGGACACGTAGACGCATTCAATGACCCTTTGATTGACAACCGCGACTCCAAGAAACGCTATCGTGCCGATGTATTGATAGAAGACCAACTCGCCAAATACGACGATAAGATAAATAAAGAAGTTGCTAAAGCCGCCAAACGTTTCGGCGAGACTTTCGACGAAGCACAGTTCCGCAGCACCAACGGACGCGTACTGGAACACCAGGCTAAGCGCGACGCGCTGCACGAACGTTTTGCAAAGGCATTGAACGATAATAATCTCGACGAACTCCGTCAGATTATCATTGACGAAGAAATCGTCTGCCCCATCAGCGGAACCAAGAATTGGACCGAAGTACGCCAGTTCAACCTGATGTTCTCCACCGAGATGGGTTCTACGTCGGACGGTGCGATGAAGATTTATCTGCGTCCCGAAACGGCACAAGGTATCTTCGTAAACTATCTGAACGTACAGAAGACCGGCCGTATGAAGATTCCTTTCGGTATCGCACAGATCGGTAAGGCTTTCCGTAACGAGATTGTAGCCCGCCAGTTCATCTTCCGTATGCGCGAGTTCGAGCAGATGGAAATGCAGTTCTTCGTAAAACCGGGAACGGAACTCGACTGGTTCAAGACCTGGAAGGAAATCCGCCTGAAATGGCACAAAGCGCTGGGATTCGGTGATGACCATTACCGCTTCCACGACCACGATAAGTTGGCTCACTATGCCAATGCCGCTACTGATATCGAATTCCTGATGCCGTTCGGCTTCAAGGAAGTGGAAGGTATCCATAGCCGTACGAACTTCGACTTGTCTCAGCACGAGAAATTCTCAGGCAAGAACATCAAGTACTTCGACCCGGAAACCAACGAAAGCTACACTCCGTACGTCATCGAGACAAGTATCGGTGTAGACCGTATGTTCCTCAGCATCATGTCGGCTTCGTTCTGCGAAGAGCAGTTGGAGAGTGGTGAAAGCCGCGTTGTCCTGAAGTTGCCTGCTGCGCTGGCTCCGGTGAAATTGGCTGTGATGCCGTTGGTAAAGAAAGACGGTCTGCCCGAAAAGGCTCGCGAAATCATCGACAACCTGAAGTTCCATTTCCACTGCCAGTACGATGAAAAAGATTCTATCGGCAAGCGTTACCGCCGTCAGGATGCCATCGGTACCCCGTATTGCGTAACTGTAGACCATCAGACACTGGAAGATAACTGCGTGACGCTGCGTGATCGTGATACGATGCAGCAAGAGCGTGTAGCTATCTCTGAACTGAATAACATCATTGCAGACCGCGTAAGCATCACGTCGGTGCTGAAAACGCTGCAATAATATACGAACTCAGACATATTCTGCCATTCAGAGTGTAGGCTGGTTGATAAAAGTAAATACTATAATAATTGAATTGAATGAAAAAATCATCCCTTTTGTTTTTGCCTTTTCTGCTTTTCCTGGTAGGTGCCTTCGTGTCTTGTGAGGAAGTGGAAGAAGTAGGAAAGTATGATAACTGGAGAGAACGCAATGAGGCTTTCGCAGACTCGATAAAAACATTGACGGGCGAGAATTATGTGTCTACCCCGGAGGCTGCTGATGCGATGGAACTGGGAAAACTGTATGCTATACAGATACCACCGACAAGCGGTAATAAAGGTGCTCAATATGTATATTGCAAGAAGCTTGTTAAGAACGAAGCCGGGGAACGTCCGCTTTATTCGGGATATCATTCTACCGTCAGTGCCTATTATTATGGTACCTTCATCATTGGTGACAAGTTTGATGGAAACTTTGAGGGCTATGGTGCACTCGACCGCAATATTCCTATTCCTCCGCAGAAAAGCGTAACTGAGTTTAATACTCCTTCTACCTTCACGGTGACAGGAGTTATTCCCGGCTGGACATGGTCGCTGCAATATATGCGCACCGGTGAACGCTGGATACTGTATATCCCCTGGGAATCGGGATATGGTTCCAGCGGAAGTAATAATGGTGGGGTTCCCGGATATAGTGCGTTGACATTCGATATTATATTGGATCGTATTGTTGAGTAAACATATCTATAAAACATAAAGAAAGGGTGGTGAAGAACAAATCTTCGCCACCCTTTTTCTTTTATATCTCTATGAATCGTTTTCTTTATTGGATACTAAAGGGATTCTGGCGGATTTCATAAAAATGTAGGAGTAAACTCAATACCCAAAGCACGGGCAATACGGAAAAACTCGGAACTTGAATGTCTGTTTCTCCTTTTTCCACGCGAGCGATATAGCTTCTTGCTGTACCGACTTTCTCTGCCAACTCCTGTTGAGTTATCTTCAACTCTTTCCGACGGTCACGCAATATCTCACCATAATACCATGCTATTGACTTTTCATGGAAAGTGGTTCGAGATTCCGTTCCAGCTTCTCCATATTTCTTATCCAGTAGTTCACCTGCTGTATGCAACTTTTCTTTTTGGTTAGTTTTGAATACTATTTACTTAATATTGTTATCTTTGTACACCAATTTTATGTAATGCTATGAAACGACTGACCTGCTATATACTGCTATCCGTCCTGCTTATTGTACCTTCATGGGGGCAAAGCAGTAATGCTATAGAAAACTATATCCACATCAGCAAAAAGGAGGGGATATCCCATAATAATATATCGGCTATACATGACGATCGCTATGGTCGTATCTGGATTGGTACTTTCAATGGACTGGATGTTTACGACAGTAACCAACTGATGCACATTGACAGGTATTCGGGTATGCAGATATATTCTTTGTTTGACGATGGCCGGGAAATGTTCATAGCTACCGAACAATTTCTTGAAGTTTACGACTATGAGACCGGACGGTTCACACGGATACAAGAGAACGGATGGGATATTTCGTACGCACATGCATTTTCTACTTTGCAAGCGAAAGACAGTATTATAATATTGGGGAATAGGAGTGTATACAGATATGAAAATAGAAAGGTTCGTCTCGTAAAGAGAGACATTCCTTGTGCCCGATTGGTATGTGACAAGTATGGTACCTTTTGGGGATTGGATGACGGTAGAGTCCATCGAATGAACGAAAACTTTGATATCACGAAAACCTATCAACTGAAGAATTCCGATGCTTCGCTTGCCAAAGGTTTGTGCATTTATGCCGACTCCCGAGGCATTGTGTGGATAGGAACCATTAAAGACGGGCTGTTCAAATACAATCGTGCTGATGACTGTTTTCAGAAAGAGAGTATCAGTATCGAATATCGGAATGTAGAATTGGAAGATATTGCCAGCATTACCGAAGACGAATATGACCGTTTGTGGATAGGATTTAATTACGGAATATCTATCTATGACTATAACAATCATCAGTTTAAGAATTACACCTTCGAAACGAAGCACAACAGTTTGCGGAATGTAGCAGTGACTGACATCTATCAGAGTAAATCACACAACATGGTGATTGGTTCCAATTTCTCCGGCCTGTTTTATATCAAGGAGTTGAAGTCTACTGAGAGGTTTTTTACCCTTGCCGATAGTAAAGAAAACCTGGGAGGTATCACCTCTAATGGCATTATAAAAGATAAGCAATCCCGGATATGGGTTGCCACCAACTGCAAAGGAATCAGCATATTGGATAATGAAGGACATTTTATCCGCAGGCTGGACCATACGAATTCAATTATCAGCAATAACATCATTAGTCTGGAAACAGATTCCGAAGGGAATATCTGGGCAGGCGGACTATCATCGGGACTCTATAAAATTGCACCGAATGACCGCATCACTCACTATCTTCACCAACCGGGTGACAGCACTTCTCTGAATGGAAGTTTTATCCAGACGCTGCACACTCTCAATGAAGATAGTATGCTGGTTGCATCGAATAGAGGAATAGAGGTCTTTCTCTGTAAGAAAGGGATATTTGGCAGGCTGTTGTACGATAGTAACAAGTCCGATTACAATTTCTACGATATCATGTGGCATGGGGATAAGGTGTATTTTGTGAATACGAATTCTCTTTTTTGCTTTGAACGTTCTTCCGGTAAACTGGAAGAGTTCCCAATGAATGACTCACCTTATATTAAACTCCAATGTGGATATGTGGATAGGAACGGACATGTGTGGGTGGGCACAAAAAAGGGTGAACTGTATTCATTTGAAAACGGGAAGTTCGAACTTTATATCAATCATAAAGATATTAAAGGTTTGTCGGGGATAGAGGGAGATGCCAAGGGCAACTTGTGGCTTGCATCCGGCGATAATCTTTTCTGTGTTACTCCCGGGAAGGAAGTCCGTCCGTTCTATCTGGATTGGGGACTGGATGGAAATGAATTCAACATCCGTTCCAGCTATACGGATAAAGATGGTTGTATCTATTTTGGCGCTGCGGAGAAGTTTCTGAAGTTCGACCCTGCACAGATGGTGAGCCGGACGCATACTCCACCGGTACTACATCTATCAGCCTTTAAGCTATTTAATGTGCCTGTTGAGGCGGGAGAATCCTCCATACTGAAAACCCATATTGATAACACTGAAAAGATTGTTCTGGAGAATAAACAGAATTTTATATCGTTCTCAGTGACTTGTATAGACTACAACCGCGACCAGCCGCTTGTTCCCTATAGAATCGTATATCAACTGAAGAATTACGATGATAATTGGTACAGTGTCAATCCGGCGTCTAATGAGATATCGTTTACAGGGCTTACCACGGGTACTTATTTGTTGAATATCAGAATGGAGACAGAGAAGGGTGATGTGCTTGGCTCAAAGACTATTGAGATAAAAATATGTCTTCCGCTTTGGTTGAAGCCTTATATGATATTGCTTTATATTGTTTTGCTCGGTATAGTGGCCTATGTCGTATATTCGTTTCTGCGGAAACAGCGTAAAGCAAAAGAACTTGTCATGCAATCGAAGAGAGAACAGGCCGAAATGGCGAAGCTGAATACCATGAAACTGGATTTCTTCACTTCCATATCCCATGAATTCCAGCGACCATTGGATATCATATCTACTTTACAGAACGACCTGCTGCCTGCCGATGCTGAACCGGATAGCGAAAGCAATATATTCAAGCGAAATGTAAAACGCCTCCAGTACCTTATCGACCAGTTGATGGATTTCCGAAATATAGAATCACAACATACACCGGTACGAATCGGGAAATATGATTTGGTTAGCTTTCTGAATGATATCTACGAGACATTCACTCCTTTGTTCAGGCAGAAAGGCGTTGCACACGAGTTTATAACAGATACCGATTCTTTGTCTGTTCTTTTCGACTCCGACAAATTTGAAATGCTGATAGGTAACCTGTTAAGCAATGCCTTTGAGCATACCTGCTCCGGTGGGAAGTGCTATCTGAAGATAACCCATCGGGATGAGGTCATCATCATTGATGTATTCAACAGTGGCGAGTGCCTGACTGAAGAACAGAAAACAGCCATCTTCCAGCCTTATGGAAATATACAGTCGGAAAATGTCTATTCCAATGGTGGCATAGGGATGTCTATTGTGGATAGTATCGTTAAATTGCTGAACATTAATTTGTCCGTTGTTACAGTAGAAAATGAAGGGAACATATTCAGAATAGAGATGCCTTTGTGTGAGGATGATAATATCGAAACCATTAGTCCGAAGATTAGAATCGTCAATCAGATTGTAGACAATACTATCTATGTGGAAGAGCAGGCTTCATTTATTGGCGGCGGAGGCAAAGACGGTTCCCTTTTCCAGGTACTGATTGTTGAGGACGATGCCGATATCAAGAAGATTCTAAAGAAGAAGCTGCAAAATAGCTATCGTGTGTTGTTAGCGGCTAACTGTGGCGAAGCCCTGTTGATACTGCGGTCGCAAAGTGTCGATATGGTGATTAGCAGTACTGCCGCCCAAGTTTGTGGGCTGGAATTGTGTAAGGCGATTAAGGAAAATGAAAAGACAAATCATATTCCTGTGCTGTTGGTTTCCTCCGAGTTTACGCCCGAAAGTAAGATATTGGCATTTCGTTCAGGTGCCGATGCTTTTGTGCAAAAGCCGATAAACTTGCAAGAACTTCAACTGCGCATGAGCAATATGCTGAAGAATAAGAATGTGCTCCGTTCTTATTATTCTCATTTAGACCGTGGCAATGTGAAAGAACAGTCTTTGAATAATGCAGATGAAGTTTTCCTGAAAACACTGACTGACTATGTGCTCAGTCATTTAGGTGATCCCGAACTGTCTATTGCCCAGCTTAGTAAGCATCTTAATATTAGTCGTACCTTATTATATATGAATGTTAAGCGGATAGCCGACCAGACTCCTTCTGCTTTTATCCTTCAAATGAAAATGTCCCAGGCACATGAAATGTTGCTGAATACCAATCTGACGGTAGCTGAAATATCGGATAAGTTGGGATACTGCAATGCCAATCACTTTAGCAGGCAGTTCAAGGAATTTTATAACGAGTCGCCAAGCAAATTCCGGAAGCAATAGCAGCCTCTCAAAGCTGAGTGATATTAACCCTTGCAGAGTTTATTCTTTTGATTTTTCTATCATACATAAGCCTTCGGTTTGTTTCTCCTGCCGGAACCAACAGTTTCGGCCTTTGGCACTGACAGTTTCATGCTTTGGCACTGTCGGTTTCATTTAATGAAACTGTTGGTTTCCTACGATGAAACTGTTGGTTCCAAAGCGCGAAACTTTTGGAACTTGACTTGCAGGTGGAAGTTACTTGCATATTTGTTCAGAATATCTATATATTTATTCATCTCTTCTCTCTATCCTTCCCTTGCATACCTTGTATACTATTTATGAATATATGTGCAAGTAGCCTGTCATTCGAGTCCGGTATATTTGTCGCAGTAAAAGCGAAGGCCTTTTCTCAATGGCAAATAACCCTATAAATATATATTATACTGATGAAAAAACAACTGTTCTCAATGGCGTTTGCCGTAGTAACTCTATTGGCTTGTGCTCCCGGCACGCCACAACTTGGAAAATCTTCATTGGACGACGTTATCGCCGCCATGACTCTGGAAGAGAAAGCACATCTGGTCATTGGTACCGGTATGATAGGCTTCTCGGGCGATAGTGCCGTAATTGGTGAAACCCAGAAACTAGTGTCCGGTGCTGCCGGAACCACTTATCCCATCGAACGACTTGGCATTCCTGCTGTAGCCCTTGCCGATGGTCCTGCCGGACTTCGCATCGATCCCAGGCGTGAGGGTGATTCTGCCACTTTTTATTGCACGCACTTCCCGATCGGAACTCTGCTGGCTTCTACCTGGAATCAGGAACTCGTTGAAAATGTAGGTAAAGCTATCGGCAACGAAGTACTGGAATATGGTGCCGATGTGCTGCTTGCCCCTGCCCTCAACATCCATCGTAATCCTCTTTGCGGGCGCAACTTTGAATATTATTCCGAAGATCCGGTGGTTGCCGGAAAAACTGCCGCTGCTTATGTGCGTGGTGTACAAAGCAATGGTGTGGGAGCGTCCATCAAGCACTTTGCCGTGAACAACCAGGAGACTAATCGCCTGGCAAACGATGCCCGCGTATCTCCCCGTGCCTTGCGTGAAATCTATCTGAAAGGTTTTGAGATTGCTGTAAAAGAGTCTGCGCCCTGGACGGTGATGTCTTCTTTTAATTATCTGAACGGTACTTATGCATCCGAAAGTAAGGAACTGCAAACAACGATACTTCGTGATGAGTGGGGCTTTAAGGGTATGGTAATGACCGATTGGGGCGGCGGTAAAGATGCTGTAGCACAGATGATAGCCGGTAATGATATGCTGCAACCGGGACTCGAAAAACAATATGAATCCATTGTGAAAGGTGTGCAGGATGGTATATTGGATGAAGCTATCCTTGACCGGAACGTGAAACGTATACTCGAAATGGTTCTTCTGACTCCACGCTTTAAGGGTTATCAGTTTTCTAATAAACCAGACTTGGAAGCTCACGCTTCCGTAACCCGTCAATCGGCTACGGAAGGTATGGTATTGCTGAAGAACGATAATGAGGCTCTGCCATTGGCTGTCGGCATAAAGAATGTAGCGTTGTTCGGTTGTACGTCTTATGACTTCATAGCAGGGGGGACAGGCTCGGGAGATGTGAACCGTGCTTACACTGTATCTCTGCTGGATGGTCTGAAGAATGCGGGTTATGTAGTAGACGATGGCTTGAAGAATGCTTACGAACGATATCTTGCCATCGAAATGGAGCGCGAGGAGATTAAGAAGAAAGAATGGTTTATGCCTTCTGTCCGTCCTGCCGAAATGGCGCTGACCACGCAAATGATACAGGAACAGGCTGCAAAGGCAGATGTTGCCTTAATAACTATCGGACGTACTTCCGGTGAATTCCTGGACCGCCAGGTTGCGGACTTCAATCTCAGTAAGGAAGAACTGCAAATGCTACAAGCTGTAAGCAAAGCATTCCATGCTGCCGGGAAGAAAGTCGTAACGGTACTGAATATCGGTGGCGTTATTGAAACTGCTTCTTGGAAAGACCAGCCTGATGCAATCCTTTGCGCGTGGCAAGCAGGTCAGGAAGGTGGCAACAGTGTAGCCGATGTATTGAGCGGTAAAGTCTCTCCTTCGGGAAAATTGACAATGACTTTCCCCATGAATTTCGCAGATGCTGCTTCTTCGGCCAATTTCCCCATTGATGTGACAACGGTTATCGATGTCCCCGATGAAAAGAAGAACGAAGTGAAGAATGTGGATTATACCAACTATGAAGAAAATATTTATGTGGGTTACCGTTACTTCGACAGCTTCGGTAAGGAAGTATCTTATCCTTTCGGTTACGGCCTTTCTTATACTACTTTCGAATATGCCAATCCTGCCATTACGGCCGATAACGGTATATATACCATTACCGTTGATGTAAAGAACACGGGTAAGGTTGCCGGTAAAGAAGTCGTTCAACTTTATGTTTCTGCCCCGGACAGTGCAAAGATGGACAAGCCTGAAAAAGAACTGAAAGCTTTTGCCAAGACCCAAGAACTGAACCCCGGCGAGGTAGTTACCGTAACTTTGACAGTGAAAGCTTCCGACCTTGCTTCTTATGATGAAGCTTCTACTGCATGGGTGGTAGATGCCGGAAACTACAACTTCCTTGTCGGTGCTTCTTCACGTGACATCAAAGCTACATTGAGTGCAGATGTTGCAGCTTCTTCCGAGAAGACAAATGACATTCTGAAGTTGCAGGCACCCATCAATATCTTGAAAAAATAATAAAACGGGAATATCGTTTATACCCTTTCTTTAGGAATAATTAATACCATAATGACAATGAACCTGAAATTTATAATATCCTTATTGATGCTCTCTCTTGTATGTTCCATGCTTTACTCTTGTACTGATGTTGGGGAAGGGAAGCCGTTACAGAAAGAAAGGTATGTGGTGAACTTCCGCGAAGCTGGAAGCGGAAAAGCTTGGCAATCTTTGGAGATAATGACTGCAGAGGTGGACTTGCACCATGTGCGGACAACTTATTTCACTCAATTGGACATGACTTCTCCGGTAGAAGTAATGGTTTGTTTTAAGGAAACTGTTCGTAAAGTCAATATCCGGCCTACTCATAAGAATATTGATTACACACAAAAGGGAGACAGTATCTTTTTTATATTGAACCAGCCTGCATACCTTAGCATTGAGTTTAATGATGACCGTTTCGGTAATCTGCAACTGTTTGCTGATGCAAAAGCAGAAGGCCTTCCGGCAACAGACCGAAATGTGATACGCTTTGCTCGTGGATATCACGATAATTACCAGGGACAGAAAGTGATGACAGTGCCAAGTAACACTACGGTCGTGTTAGAGGAAGGGGCAGTTCTCACATTTCCTCTTGTAATAAGCCATGCCGAGAATGTCAATATCCTGGGACGCGGACAAATACGGGGTGTTGATGATAATGCAATACAGATAGCTTTCTCGAAGAATATTTATATTGATGGCATTTCCCTTGTGGACCATGTTCACTACGCCGTCTCCGGCGGACAATCCACTGGCATTACCATCAAGAATCTCAAGAGTTTTTCAAGTATCATCTGGAGTGACGGCATTGACTTGATGAGCTGTTCTGATGTTTTGATAGACAATGTTTTCATGCGCAATAGTGACGACTGCATAGCACTCTACGGGCATCGTTGGGCGTATTGGGGAGACAGCCGGAACATTACGGTGCAGAACTCCATTCTTTGGGCGGATAAAGCGCATCCCGTCAACATCGCTTCGCATGGAGACATAGAGGATGGAAACGGTAATTTCTTGGAAGATTACACTTTTAAAAATATTGATATTCTGGAGCACCATGAGCAAGCGCCTATCTATCAGGGCTGTTTTGCGGTAACTTGCGGTGACAATAATACAGTGAGACAACTGCTTTTTGAAGATATACGAATTGAAAACGTAGAAGAAGGCAAGCTGTTTTATTTTGCCGTCCAAGTGAACCCCGAGTTCAATACAGTGCCTGGTAAAGCAATAGAGGACATCACGGTCAGGAATGTTACTTATACACCCGAATATCCAAACCGTAATAAGTTGGGCAAGTCAGTCATTAAAGGTTTTGATAATGCACGTCGGGTGAAGAACTTTACAATAGAGAATGTACTTGTCAATGGAAAGGAGATGACTACGGAGTCTTTGGAAACGAACGAGTTTGTCGAGGGACTGATTATTGAATAAATATATTTGATTGTATAACTTCTAAAGAAAACAGTAAAGATAAAGTTTTCTGTGAATCCATTCTTTATACATGTCCTATACGTGTATGCTTGTTCAACGCAGCTATATATATGTTCATTTCTTCTGTGCGTACCCCTCTCACATGCCTTGTATACCATTTATGAACATATATGCAAATGCCTTGTCGTTTTAACCGGATATCTTTGTCGCAGTAAAAACGAAAGCCTTTTTTAGTAGAATGTATTACATAATAATATAAAATAAGAGCGATGGATAGAATAAAAAAATCAATTTGGATTACTCTCTTTTTGTCGGTAACGGCATCTGTAGCTCCGGCTTTGGCACAAAAGTCATTTGTGTTGAGTTCGCCGGATCAGAGTCTGCACTCGGAAATCCAAGTCAGTGACACGGGCATCCGATATAATGTAAAACACGCCAATGATCTGATGCTTGACTTCTCTCGCATCTATATGACACTGGATAATGGAAGGAAGTTCGGAGTGAATCCCAAACTGACAGGAACGGTAACCAATACAGTAGATAGGATACTGACATCTGATGTATATAAGAAGAAAGAAGTAAGAGACCACTTCAACGAACTGATTCTGAAGTTTAAAGGCAATTATCAAATTGTTTTTAGAGCCTACAATGAAGGTATTGCTTATCGTTTCATATCAAGTCTGAAAGGGGAGTTGATAGTAGAGAATGAACTGGCAGAGTTTAATTTTCCTGCCGATAATAAGGCGTATATCCCTTATGTGAGAGATTATCTTGCTACTTTGGAAAGCCAATTTAGCAGTTCGTTCGAGAATGTATATGCTTATGAGAATATTTCTCAATGGGATAGGTCGCGCATGGCATTCCTACCGTTGCTCGTTGAAGGCGTGAGCGGCAAGAAAGTGTGCATTCTGGAGGCTGATTTGCTGGACTATCCGGGTATGTTCCTCTATAATGACAACGGTTCCAATTCCTTAAAGAGCGTTTTTGCTCCTTATCCTAAGGATATAGAACAAGGTGGATATCTCAACCTGCAAGGTATCGTGAAAACCAGGGAACCGTATATTGCCAAAGTAAAAGGTGCAACCTCTTTTCCTTGGCGTGTTATCACTGTCAGTAGCCAGGATGCTGAGTTGCCTGAGAATGATATGGTCTTTAAACTGGCAACCCAGCCACAGGGGGACTTCTCTTGGGTAAAGCCGGGACAGGCGTCGTGGGATTGGTGGAACTCCTGGAACTTATTTGGGGTGGACTTTAAAGCAGGAATCAACAACGAAACCTACAAGTATTACATTGATTTCGCATCCAAATATAATATTCCGTACGTCATTCTTGATGACGGATGGTCACCCCAAAGTGAAGCCGATTTGTTTAAAGTCGTTCCTCAGTTGGATATACCTTTATTGGTGGAGTACGGGAAGCAACGCAATGTAAGACTTATCCTTTGGGCAGGTTATTATCCCTTCGAGCGTGATATGGAAGCTGTGTGCAAGCACTACTCGGATATGGGAATCGCAGGTTTCAAAGTGGACTATATGGAACGTGATGACCAACTGATGGTTGACTTCCATCGCAGAGCAGCTGAAGTTGCCGCTCGTTACCACTTGTTGCTCGACCTTCACGGAACTTACAAACCTACCGGTTTGCAACGCACTTATCCGAATGTGGTCAATGTAGAGGGGGTACACGGACTGGAACAAATGAAGTTTCCCGGAACCACTGCCGATCAGGTTACTTATGACGTGACCATACCGTTTATCCGTATGATTGCCGGTCCGATGGATTATACACCGGGAGCCATGCGCAACGCTTCGAAGGAGAACTTTCGCACTGTTCATGACGAGCCGTTGAGCCAGGGTACGCGTTGCCATCAGTTGGCGGCCTATATCGTATTCGATTCACCGCTGAATATGCTTTGCGACAGTCCGTCAAGTTACGAGAAAGAAGAGGAATGTATCCGATTCCTCGCCTCTATCCCTACCGTTTGGGACGATACGAAAGTCCTGATGGGGAAGGTCTCTGAATTGATTGTGACTGCCCGGCAAAAAGAGGACGTATGGTATGTGGGCTGCCTTAATAACTGGGAGGCACGCGATATCGAACTGGATTTATCGTTCCTGGGCGAAGGCGACTTCAAAATGGAACTGTTCAGCGATGGGGTGAATGCAGATCGCTGTGCACGCGACTATAAAAAGGAAATCATTTCCATACCTGCCGACCGGAAGTTGAAAGTAACTCTGGCATCTGGTGGAGGTATGGCAGCAAGAATCTACAAATAAACGAAATATACCGGTATATCATATTTATAATAGAACGATCAATGAGCATGAAAATGAATCAACGATTTAACAGTAACCTTTAAAATAATACAGTATGGCAAAAAATGGCAAGAACAGAGCACTGCTTGCAATGCTCTTATTCCTCGCAGCAGGAATAAATGCGGCTTATGCATCGGATACGGAGGATACCTCCGGAGCAAGCGGCAAGGCGGCAGAAGTGGTGCTTGGCAGCAATCAGCAAAAAGGCAGGATTACAATCAAAGGACGTGTTGTAGATGAGAAGCACGAGCCTGTGATCGGAGTAAACATCATTCTGAAAGAAGATAAATCAGTCGGTGCAATAACCGATATTGACGGTAATTACACAATTCAAGTACCCTCCAAGGCGTCTATTCTGGAATTCAGCTATATAGGATATGCGTCGCAGGAACAGAAAGTGGGAACACGTGAAGTTATCGACATCATTCTGAAAGAAGATGCAACGATGATGGACGAAGTGGTGGTAGTAGGTTTCGGTACGCAGAAGAAAGAATCTGTAGTAGGTTCTATCTCCACCATCCGACCGAAGAGCCTTCAGGTAGGAACTTCCCGTTCGCTCAGTAATAATCTGCTGGGACAGCTGTCGGGTGTTATCGGTAGCCAGCGAAGTGGCGAACCCGGATATGATGGAGCATCCTTCTTTATCCGTGGTATATCTTCTTTTAACGGAAACAACTCACCGTTGATATTGGTGGATGGTATCGAAAGAAGTTTGGATAACATTGACCCGGCGGAAATAGAATCATTTTCTATCTTGAAAGATGCTGCTGCCAGTGCCGTGTATGGAGTACGTGGTGCCAATGGTGTGATTCTGATTAATACAAAAAGAGGAAAAGAAGGAAAGCCTTCTGTAGATGTCCGCTTTGAACAAGGTATCACTTTCTTGGGCAAGCTTCCCAAATATGTAGATGCTTACAACTATGCAAGTCTGGTAAACGAGATTGCACGGGAAGAAGGGAAAACCACAATGCCCTATTCGCAATCTGATTTGGACAAGTATCGCTCGGGCGAAGACCCTGACTTGTATCCGAATGTGAACTGGATTGACGAAATCACCAAAGATTACGGATTGAATTCCCGCGTGAACCTGGATGTTTCGGGAGGCAGTCAAAATGTGCGTTATAGCCTTATTGCCTCTTACTATAATACAAAAGGTATTTTGGAACGTGATAAAAGCTACGAATGGGATAACTCGGACAAACTGAACCGCTTCAGTCTTCGCTCCAATGTGGATGTAAACCTTACCAAGACTACGCTGTTGCGTGTGAATATTGGTGGCTATATGCAGGACAACCGGAAGACTGCCGCCAAAAATTCGTTTGATGAATCATACGCTACTACAGATGATATTTTTCAATCGGCTTTTGCTACTTCACCTATTGCACATCCTGCACGTTATTCTACAGGTGAGATCCCTGTGGTTACCAATCGTGTCAATCCGTGGGCATGGCTGACACAAACCGGATATCGCACAGTGAAGGAAAGCAATATCGAAACACTGTTCTCTATTGAACAGGATTTGGGCAAGTTGGTAAAGGGATTGAAAGTAAAGGGATTGTTCTCTTTTGACCGTTATTCGACAAGTATTGTGAGACGTTCTAAAAATCCGACTTACTATCAGCCGGCTACAGGCAGGAACCCGGACGGTTCGCTGATTCTGAATGTACAACGCATTGGAAATGAATTTTTGGATTATACGGCCGAAGGAGAATATGGCACAAATAGTACTTATACGGAGTTGGCTGCCAACTATTCCAACAGCTTTGGCAAGCATTTGTTGCAGAGTATGTTTATGTTCGATATGCGTAGCTTGGATGAAGGAGATAAGCAACCTTTCCGATTTATGGGTATTGCGGGACGTTTCTCGTACACATATGATAATAAGTATGTAGGAGAATTCAACTTCGGTTACAACGGTTCGGAGAACTTTGCCAAAGGCAAGCGTTTCGGTTTCTTCCCTTCTGTGGCTTTAGGCTGGATTATATCGGAAGAAAAGTTTATGGAGCCGGTAAAAAAGGTTATCTCTAAATTGAAGATACGCGGTTCTTATGGCTTGGTAGGTAATGACTGTCTTGGACAGACCCGCAAAGACTACCGTTTCCCTTATCTTACTACAATAGAAGGAACTGATGGATATAAATATGGTCCTGATGGTGACATCGAAATCGGTGGAACGCAGGAAGGTCTGACGGGTTCCAGGAATCTGACCTGGGAGAAGGTGAAAAAGATGAATATTGGTCTGGAGTTGGGTATTGCCGATGCCGTGAACCTTACAGTGGATTACTTTCAGGATAAGCGCTATGACATTTTTATGAAACGTGTGAATATTCCTTCTTCGGTAGGATTTATCAACAACCCGTTTGCTAATTTCGGAAAAACAACTAACCGGGGTATCGAACTTTCTTTGGAAGTGAACAAGCACGTGAGTAAAGACTTTGACATCATGGCACGCGGTACGTTTACCTATGCAAAGAGCCGGGTGGACGAAATGGACGAACCCATCACTGTGATAGGCACTAATCGTTCCAGAACCGGACATCCTATCGGACAACTATTCGGATATATCGCCGAAGGACTGTTTACGGATGATGACTTTGCAGATGTGGATAAAGGCATTTTGAAAGAAGGAGTAGCAGTACCTCAGTTCTCCAATACCATTCGTCCGGGAGACATCAAGTATCGTGATGTAAATGGTGACGGAGTGGTTAATTCGCTGGACGAATCTCCTATTGGAGGTACTTGGGATCCGATGTTGGTATATGGATTCGGATTAAACCTTCGATATAAGCAATTGGATTTCGGCTTCTTTTTCCAGGGTAACGGTGAAACTTACCGTATCATAGGCCAAGGACAGAAAACCTTTATACCCGGTACCGGAGCAGGTGTAGGAGAAGGTAATATTTATAGCAACTATAAAGACCGCTGGACACCCGAGAACCCACGTCAAGATGTTTTCTGGCCGCGCCTTTCCAGCACCATTAATGAGAATAATGTTCAGCCTTCTACATGGTGGTTGCGTAATATGAGTGTATTGAGACTAAAGAATGTCGAATTGGGTTATAGCTTCTCTAAAGAGAAATTGCTTCCCAGCTTTATTAGTGGTGCCAGGGTTTTCGTGGCTTGTTCCAATCCATTTGAGATTACCAAGTTCAAAATGTGGGATCCGGAACTCGATACAAGCACGGGAGCCAAGTATCCAATATCAAGAGTCGTTTCCTTTGGCTTTAATATCTCTTTCTAAATTTAGCGATATATGGTCAGATTACAGAACTATAAAAACATGAAAAATATGAAATACTTTATATGCTTACTTATTGGTTTGCTGTCGTTTAGCTCTTGCTCAGACTTTCTGGATAGAGAACCGGACGATATGCTGACTTTGGAGAAAGTTTTTGATAATAAACAAAATACATTGGAATGGTTAGCAGGCATTTACTCATGTGTGCCTAACACGTATTCTCATTTTATGCAGGAAGGACCGTTAGGCGATGATCTTGCACCTCATGCGGAGTGGACCGGATGGTTTGCCAACGACATTGTCGGTAAACAAAACGGAAACTGGAATCCCAACTCCGATTACTATAAAAATTATTGGAATACATTGCCTCAGAAGATTCGCCAGGCACGGATATTCTTGCAGAACGTAAAACCGATTCCAAGTCAGAGTTTGGCAGCTGATGAGGTGGAACGTATGAAGTTGGAGGCGCGTTTTTTGATAGCCTATTACTATTCGATATTAGTTGAATTCTATGGTGCCGTGCCCTTTACTACTGAATTGATTGATGCTGATGCATCGCAAGAAGTATTGATGATGAAGCAAGTGCCCGCGCAGGAAGTTATTCAGTGGGTATCGCAGGAGTTACTGGATGTATCGAAGCAGTTGCCGGCAAACTATACCAACAATGCTTTGTATGGGCGTGCTACTTCGTTGATGTGTCTGGCAGTACGTTCACGTATTCTGCTGATGGCGGCATCACCCTTGCTGAATGGAAATAAGGATTATATTAATCATAAGAATCCGGACGGAGAAGAGTTGTTGTATGCCGAATATGACGAAAACAGATGGAAAGAAGCGGCCAGAGCTGCCAAAGAATGTATCGACGCGGCACATGCCGCCGGCAAGAAGCTATATACGGTTTATAATCCAGATGGTACGGTAGATCCGCTGTTGTCTTGCCAAGGCATTCAGTTCAAAAAAGAAACGGAAGGTAATACGGAATTGTTGTTTATTCGTCCCGATGCAGGTGATTTCGGTGCAATAGACCGTTGGAGTATTCCCAGAAGTGCACCGGGTGCCGGTGCTGTCGGTGTAACTCAGTCGCTTGTAGACGCATTCTTTATGGAGAACGGTTTGCCTCCCATCTTGGGTTACGAAAACAATGACTATTCAAAACCCATAATCAATGCGGCATCAGGATATTCTGAAAAGGGTTTCTCTGACATTCCGGAAGTAAGAAATACTCAATGGATAGAGTGTCAGGGGGATGAACATCCGGGGCAAGTGACATTGGCGGGTACTTATAATATGTATTGCCATCGTGAGGCTCGTTTTTATACTGCTGTACTGTATAATCGCGCATGGTTCCGCAAAAAAGGAGAAAATGGGGCGGTGACTGAGTTTATGAAAGATGAACCTGATGGAGGTATTTCGTTGGATGCACCGAGAAACGGTTATTTGCAGAATAAGTTGGCTCATCCTGAAAGAGACCAAGACCCATGGACTTTTCCGTATCGTCCGTCAGTGAATTATCGTTTGGCTGAAGTATATTTGAATTATGCAGAGGCCTTGAATGAATGTGAACCGGGTAATCCAGATATTCTGGAATATGTAAACAAAATAAGACACCGTGCCGGAATTCCTGAATATGGTGCCGGTGCAGGTATGATACCGGCTCCGCAGGGACAGGATAATGTACGCGAGGCGATACACCGTGAACGCCGTGTTGAGTTGTGCTGCGAATCAAGTATCCGTTATATGGATATTCGTCGTTTGAAGTTGGGCGAGCAAATTCTGAACCGCGATTTCTATGGAATGAATTACTTCGGTACCAAACTGAGTGATGATGAAAACGATCCGGATGCATACTTCGTGCGTACTAAATATCAGACGCGTTCTTTCATGAAGAAGAATTATTTCTTCCCGATACCGCAGGCACAGATCGATATCAATCCAAACCTGGTGCAGAATCCGTTCTGGGATAAGAAGTAAAGGTATTAGTTGACAGATATATTTTGCGGTCACTTTTGTGAATTTCCGGTGTGGAAATTAGCACAGAGGTGACCGCTTTTCTTTAGTTTTCCTTCCTATCTACGAATTACAGTTTCTTCTTCAATTCCTTTACCCAAATCTTATATCCTTCTTCATTCAGATGCAGCCCGTCGGTCGTCAGTTCGCGGCGCAATACGTTGTTGCCTTTCTCGGTGAAGAGGGGGAAGAGATTGATGTATGTGATTTTATGCTCTTTGGCCAATGCTTCCAGTTGGACGTTGATTTCGGGAATCATATCCGTCTTTCCGGTGAGCTTCTTGTAGCGGTTGAAGCTCTCGTTGAAGGGGAGCAGGCTTTGCAGATAGAGTTTCGTGTCGGGAGACTCGCGCTGAATGCGTTCTATGGTCATGCGAATCATGCTGACGATGCTGTCTGCCGTCAGGTCGTGGGAGAGGTCATTGACACCGGCAAGCATGAAGAGTTTTGCCGGATGTCCGGGAAGTATCTGGTGCAGGCGGTCGTATATGCCCATTACTTCGTCGCCGATGATGCCGCGGTTGCGGATGTTCTTCTTGCCGAGGCGGGCAGACCAGTCGCCACCGCCTTCCGTCAGGCTGTTGCCCAACATCACGATGTCTTTGCTTGTAATGGCAGGTTCGTCCATGAATTGCACGAAACGCTTGTAGTAGTGCTCGGTGTAGACGCGGGGCGTGGGACAGATGGCGGCAGCTACGGCATTGGCAACCAGGGAACGCAGGCGGACGGTGCTGTGACCGTCTTCGGGATGCACGGCATTGATGAGGAAGATGACGGAAGTGTCGTTATCCGGGTCGATGACGATGGAAGTGCCCGTATAGCCGGTGTGACTGTAAGTGTTCGGACTGAAGAGGTCGCCATTGTTGGAGGCGTAGGCGGTGAAGTTATCCCAGCCGAGGGTACGTCCCAGGGTGGCAGTGGCGCGGGGCACGGTGCGCATGGCTTTCACACCGAGGGGGCTGAGGATGCGGTGGCCGTTCCATTCGCCGCCGTTCTGTAAGGCGGCGCAGAGCAGGGCGATGTCTTCTGCACAGGAGAATACGCCGGCGTTGCCACTGATGCCGCCGTTCATGATGCGGGCGAGCGGGTCGTGTACTTGTCCGCAGAGCACTTGTCCGTCGGGTTGCTTCTCGGTGGGGGCGATGAGGCTGTGCCAGTCGCCTTCGGTGAGGCTTGCCCAGTGGGCGTCTGCGGTGTTTATCCATTTGCCGTCTTTATCGCGCTGGCAGGGCAGGTAGTCGGTGTGGTTCATGCCCAATACGTCGAAGAGGTTCTCACGGGCAAAGTCGCGCAGGGACTGTCCGCTGACGGTTTCGATGATGTGTTGCAGGGTGATGAAGTTGAGGCAGCTGTATTGGAAGTCGGTTTGCGGCTTGAAGTCGCGCGGACAGGTGGCGATGTATTCCATCAGGCCGTCGGGATTGGGGGAACCGTATTGCTTCTCCAGCTCGGCGGTGGGGCCGTAAG
Source organism: Bacteroidaceae bacterium (assembly GCA_030843315.1). Classification (GTDB taxonomy): domain Bacteria; phylum Bacteroidota; class Bacteroidia; order Bacteroidales; family Bacteroidaceae; genus Bacteroides. Next base: position 42,391 of record JAUUPT010000018.1, read on the forward strand.
GGGGCAGACCGGAGGTGTGGGTCATCAGGTCGGCGATGCGGATGGTTTTCTTGTCTTTGCCGTCCTCGCTTTCCCAACTCTTGAAGTTGGGGATGTAGAGGCTGACGGGGTCGAGCATACGGATTTTGCCGCGCTCTGCCAGTATCATGGCGCAGACGGCGGTGGACATGGATTTGCTGCACGACGCCATGTCGAAGATGGTATTTACGGTCATCGGCTCTGTATTGGGGTAGATGCGTTTGTTTCCGTAGGCTTTCAGGTAAGCCATCTTGCCGTTGCGCACTACGGCGAGCACGGCACCGGGGATGTCTTTATGGGCGATAGCTGTTTCGATGGCTTCGTCGGCATACATCAGTTTGCGGGAGTCCATTCCCACTTGTTCGGGGGCTACACGCTGCAAGGATTGCGCAGAGGCAAGTTGCACGCCCAAAAGGAGAAAGAGGAGGAGGTGTAGTGTTTTCATATAGGATTGTTTTTAACCCCCCGTCCCCCTAAAGGGGGAGGAGGATAGTTGTATGATATGCTTCTTAAAAGGGGCTATTCTCCTTCCCCTTTAGGGGGACGGGGGGTGTTATAAGCATCCACTGCCTTCTTCACCGAACCATGCATCAGCAGCAGGGCTTTTGCCTTGCCGTAGTCCAGTCCGAGTTCTTCGACAATCATGCGGGTACCGCGGTCTACCAGCTTCTTATTGCTAAGTTGCATGTTCACCATCTTATTGCCTTTCACGCGTCCCAGTTGTATCATGACGGAGGTGGTGATCATGTTCAGAATCATCTTCTGTCCTGTGCCCGACTTCATGCGCGAACTGCCGGTAACGTATTCCGGGCCTACAATCATTTCGATGGGTACATCGGCTTCCGCAGCCATCGGAGAGTCCGGGTTGCTGGTGATGCAACCGGTCAGGATGCCGTGCTCGCGGGCTTCGTGCATGGCGCCGATTACGTATGGAGTGGTGCCCGAGGCAGCGATGCCGATCACGGTATCTTTATCCGTTATGTTCCGTTCCATCAGTTCTTCCCAACCGCGTTGCGTATCGTCTTCCGCGTTTTCCACCGGATTGCGCAGGGCAGTGTCGCCTCCGGCTATCAGGCCGATAATCAGCGTGGGCGGCATACCAAAGGTAGGCGGTATCTCCGAAGCGTCGAGCACACCGAGGCGCCCGCTGGTGCCGGCACCCATGTAGAAGATGCGTCCGCCTTGCTTCATGCGGGGTACAATTTGGGTTACCAGCTTCTCGATTTGAGGAATTGCTTCCTTTACCGCCAGTGCCACTTTCTGGTCTTCGGTGTTGATGTCTTCCAGTATTTCACGGACGGACTTCTTTTCCAGGTCGTTGTAGAGCGAGGGCTGCTCTGATATTTTGATGAATGCCATGTTAATGAGTTTTATGCGTGATACTTAATTAATCCTTCCATCGGGCTCTTGATGATGTTGCCCAACTGGATTCCTGTTTCTTGTGCCGCCTCTGCCAGAATTTCCTTGTAATGGAAAGCCACAGAGCCGATGAAATGTACTTTGCTGTGCTGATAATCGTACTGCATGACGTTGCGTTTGAGGAACGCCTTGAAACTGTTCAGCACCAATGTGCGTACGCAAGGTTCGTGCAGGTTCTGCGCCAGGAAGGGAGAGAGGCTTGCCAGGAAACGGTTGGGGAACGGCTTGCGATAGACACGGTCGATGATGTCCGGGGGCGTCAGATCGAACTGCTTGAGGAACTTCTCTTTCAGTTCGGGCGTCATCTGGTTCTTGAGGATATCGCCCACCAGCAACTTGCCCAGGCAGGCGCCGCTACCTTCGTCTCCCAGGATGAAGCCCAGGGGCGAAACGTTGGTGACGATGTCTTTTCCGTCATAATAGCACGAGTTGGAACCGGTGCCCATAATGCAGGCAATGCCGGGGGTATGTCCGCAAAGACCGCGGGCGGCAGCCAGCATATCGGTGTTCACTTCTACCTCGCCTTTCACTTTGATGTGCCGGGTGATGGCACGGTGTACCATCGCAATCTTGTCGGGGAAACCGCATCCCGCACCGTAAAAGTACACGGCATCCAGTTCGTTTGTTTTCAACTGTGGCAATAGTGCTGTTGCTATTTCATTGCTGATTTCTTCTTCCGACTGAAAGAAAGGGTTTGTGCCTTTCGTAAATATCTGTTGGAGGAGTACTCCATTCTCTACAACACACCAATCGGTCTTTGTAGAGCCACTGTCTGCTATTAGAATCATATCTTTAGTGATTAGTTATCATTATATCTTGATGTATATTTTCCGTTTATACAGTTGGTAGCCGATGCACCAGTTGATAGCGATGAACAACAAGGCGTATGCCAGCGAGCCGCCGGTTTCGCCGAACATCGGCAGCATGACTATCTTATACAGGAATCCGTGTATGCTGATGCTGCCCTCGGCCCACGGGAAATGAACCGCTCCGAACAGGATGCCGAGCACACCACCCAGTACGTACATGAACAGCGGGTTCACGCCGAATGCCTCGAAGAACATGCTCCACTTCTTGTAGCCCTTCACATCTATAATCCAGATGAGCAATGCCAGGAAGCTGGAAGCCAGTCCGCAAGTGGTGAGCACAAAGGTGGGCGACCATATCTTTTTGTTGATGGGGCATCCGTAGCTCAGCAAGAAGCCTGAGAAGGTGAGGATGACACCCACCAGGAACAGCGTGATGAGCTGGGAGTTGAGGAAGCTGGCGCGGTCTTCCGACTTGTTGCCGTCCAGCATCAGTTTGCCTACGCAGAAGCCGAGCAGCACGTGTGCAATGGCGGGGATGGTGCTAAGCAATCCTTCGGGGTCGATGCCGTTGTCCTTGTACATGTGTGCAGGGGTAAGGATGGCGCGGTCTACGATGGAAACGATATTAGTATCGTTATAGGCAAAGCCGTTACCGCACAGCAGCAGGATGAAGTAACCTACTAATAAGGAAGCAATGAGGTAGGGGATATGCTTATGCTTCATGGTCAGCGCAATGATGGAAGTAGCTCCGTAGCACAGGGCAAGACGCTGCATCACGCCCAGGATGCGCATGCGGTCGAACGTCCAGACAGATGCCCACAGGTTTTCGCCGAAGCTGAGGTCATCCGGGGCGGAAGCCCAATAATTGCAGAAGCGCGAGAACCAGCCGATGGCCATTCCGATAAGGAAGATGACAATGGTACGTCTCAGTATCTTCATGGCGGCGGCATGGCTGAACTCGAAATTGTATTTCTTCAGGGATATGTATGTGGAGATACCCATGATGAACATAAAGAAGGGGAATACAAGGTCAGTGGGGGTCAGACCGTTCCATTCTGCATGTTCCAGCGGGGCATAGATATGTCCCCAACTTCCGGGATTGTTTACCATAATCATACCGGCGATGGTGACACCGCGGAGGATGTCGAGTGCCAGAATACGTTTGTTCATTTTCAGACTGTTCATTGTACTATGTGTGTTAAGCGTTTATTATAATCACAAATTATGAATTGCAAATTACGGTGGTACATTCGTCTACCAGGTAGGCGATGGACACGTAGGGGATGCCGGAGTTGGTGGTCAATCCTATTTCGCAGGTGCGGCTGTTGCTGTAGCCGATTCTCACCCCGGCGGCTTCTATCTGCGGACGGAGCTTGCGTAAGGCGTAGGAGTTCAGTTCGGGATAGGTGAAACCGCGGTCGCCGGCAAAGCCGCAGCAGCCTACTTCTTCGGGTACGATGACCTTGTTGGAGCAGAGGCGGGCGAGGGCGACGAGCGTGTCTGCCAGTCCCATCTCACGCATGGAGCAGGTGATGTGCACGGCTACGGGGCGATCGGTAGGGGTAAACTCCAACTTGTCGCGCAGGAAGGTGTAGATGAATTCGACGGGTTCGTAGAGCTTCGTCTTCTTGATGCACTGGCGCATGCGGTGCAGACAGGGGCTCTGATCGCAGAGAACGGGGTATCGGCCTTGCTCGCTGGCTTCCCAAAGGGCGGCTTCCAGTTCGGCGGTTTTACGGTCGGCAATGTCCAGCATGCCTTTGCTCTCCCAGATGGTGCCGCAGCAGAGCTTGTCCATATTCTTGGGGAAGATGACTTCGTAGCCGGCTTTTTGCAGTAAGGAGATCATCTTGTTCACTAAGGGCTGTTCAACGGGAGACTTCTTGGGCAGGCCCATGGTCTGGTTGATGCAGCTGGGGAAGTAAACGACAGCCTCTCCCCCCTTGCCCCCTCCCCCGTAGGGAGGGGGAGTAGTTAGTTCTGCTTTATGATTGCAAGTATCTTTCTTTATATCATTAGGAGTGTCTCTCTCCCCCTCCCTACGGGGGAGGGGGTAAGGGGGGAGAGGCTTTGGCATGGCGGGCGTCCACAGCGGAATGCCGAGAGCATTGTGCATGCCTTTGGTAATGCTGCTCATGGCCTTGGTACCCAGTATGGAGTGGCCGAAGTTGGCTAAACCCAGTACGGGGCGCAGGGCGCTTTTGATACCGGAGAAATGGTTGGCGGCAAAGTCACCGACCTTATATCCGAGGCTGCCCGGGGGCAATAGTTCCTGACGGATGATGTGGGTGAGGTCGCCGGTATTGATGTCCATCGGGCACGAGGTGGAGCAAAGGCCGTCTCCGGCACAAGTCTGATTGCCGGGATAGCGGTATTGCTTTTGCAGCAGGGTGAGGCGTTCGGGGTCTTCGCCGCTTTGCTTCAGGCGAGAAATCTCGCGTTGCAACACGATGCGCTGACGCGATGACAGGGTGAAGCCGCAGGAAAGGCAGTTCACTTCGCAGAAGCCGCATTCGATGCACTTGTTCACTTTGGCAACCGGATTCTTGGCGTCGAGCGGGATGAGCGGCAGCGGCTTGAAGTTCTTGATATGGCATTGCGGGTCGTCGTTGAAGATGACACCGGGGTTCAGCAATCCTTTCGGGTCGAAGAGTTCCTTGACGGCTTTCATCTTTTCAAAAGCGGCATCCCCCCATTCGTAGCGGACGAAGGGAGCCATGTTGCGGCCTGTGCCGTGTTCGGCTTTCAGCGAACCGTCGTATTTGTCCACTACCAGTGTCTTGACGTCGTTCATCAAGGCTTCGTAGCGCTTCACTTCGGCGGCGGTACTGAATGACTGGTTCAGGATGAAGTGGTAGTTTCCTTCGAGTGCATGTCCGTAGATGCAAGCATCATCGTAGCCGTGGCTGGCGATGAGTTGTTGCAAGTCGGCGGTGGCATCGGGCAGGTCTTCGATATGGAAAGCCACGTCCTCTATGAGACAGGTGGTTCCCGGTTGGCGTGTGCCGCCTACGGAAGGGAAGATGCCCGAACGGATGGCCCAGTACTTGGAATACTCTTCCGGCCGGTCGGTGAAATGTATGGGAACGTAGGTGCTGAAAGGTTGCAGGCGTTCCTTGATGGCAGCGATGTTTTGTTCCAGCTCCTCGTGGGTGCGGGCTTTGGTCTCGGTCAGCACGGCGGTGAGGCCGGAGGGGTCGCTTACCTCTTGCTTGTATTTCAGATATACGGGGTCGTCGACGGAGGAGAGACTCTTATAGTCCAGGAGCTCGGCTCCTTTTACTCGTTTCTCGGACGCGGATTGGGCGGATGGAGCGGATTCCAGTTCTTTCATGGCAACCACTGCCCGGCACGCATCCTTTATGCTCTTGAAATAGAGCATGGCGCTTGCCTTGTGCGGATAGTCGTACTCCGTTTTCATGGTGACCTCGGAGAGGAAAGCGAGCGTTCCCTCGGAGCCTACCATGAGGTGGGCTATAATCTCGAACGGGTCGTCGAAGCGGACGAAGGGCAGCAGATTGAGCCCGGTGACGTTCTTGATGGAATATTTGTAGCGGATGCGTGCTGTCAGTTCCCGGTCGGCACGGATTTCGTCGCGCAGTTCGCAGATGCGGCGGATGAAGTCGCGGTGGGTTACTTCGAAGGAAGCGCGGCTCACGGGGTTGCCGGTGTCCAGCACAGTGCCGTCTGTCAAGATGATGCGGGCGGAGGTGAGCACCTTGTCGCTGTTGGCGTGCGTGCCGCAGTTCATGCCCGAGGCGTTGTTCATTACGATGCCGCCCACCATGGCGCTCTTCACGCTGGCGGGGTCGGGGGCAAACTTGCGTCCGTAGGGAGCCAGAAGCTCGTTTACGCGCTGGCCGATGATGCCCGGTTGAAGGGTGATTTGTTCGTGGTCGGCAGATATACTGTACTTCTCCCAGTTCTTTCCGGCTACAATAAGGATAGAGTCACTGATGGCCTGACCGGACAGACTGGTTCCTGCTGCGCGGAAGGTGACGGGCAACCCGTAACGGTCGGCAAGTTTCAGCAGAAGGGAAACCTCTTCTTCGTCTTTCGGACGGACCACTATCTGAGGTATCAGGCGGTAGAAACCGGCATCCGTACCCCAAGCCAGCCGGCGAAGTTCGTCGGTGTAAATCCTTTCCTGCGGAATGAATCGGCCTGCTTCTTGCAGGAAAGCCATGTAGTTACTTTTTATCATATTGTAGTTCTCCTCTATTTACTGTGTATCCCCATTCAGAATATACTGTAGCGGGGGATAAAATGAACAGACCCTAAGGTAACGACTGAAGTACCCTGAAGTAACGACTAAGATACCCTAAGGTAACGAGTGAGATGCCCTCAACTCTGACCTTTATCAGCCGTATTGCTCACTCTGTCAAACTATTTGTATAAATAATACTGTTTCGACAACTTGCGGAAGTCTTCGGCATCCTTGTACCAATAGTCGCGTATATCTTCCCAGCGGTTGCGCTTCGAGAATCGTTCGCGTATCTGTTTTGAACCGCATACCTTGTCGAACATATTAAAGCGTCCTTTGTCGGCATGGTCGAATACGGCACGGTCGGGATAGAGTGCTGCCACTTCCTGCATCACCAGGAACTGAATGTCACTTAGAGGCGCTTTGCTGTAATCCATGAGGTGCACTTGCACGCCTTGCAGCAATTCTCCCTTACCTACGCTGTAGAACGGTTTCAGGTATATCGGACGGAAAACAACGCCCGGCACATGGAGGTCGTTCAGGTTCTTGGCAAGCCGTTCGGCTTCTACCCAGGGTGCGGCAAACATCTGGAAAGGAATGGTGTAACCCACGCCGATGGACATATAACCAAATTCGCCCAAGATGCCGCTAACGGGATAGAAGAATGCTGAGTGCGGGTGTGGAATGTGCGGAGACGAGGGCACCCATTGCAATCCGGTCTGCGTATAGTCCATCTTGCGCTTCCAGCCTTTCATCTTCACTACGTGCAGGTTGCACTGCGCGCCGTCGGTCAGCATTCTCTCGCCGTTCAGCATCAATGCCAGCTCGCCACAAGTGAGCCCGTAAAGATACGGAATTTTAAACTGGCTGACAAAAGAAACACAATCATCTTCCACCAGGTTGCCTTCAATCTTCAGTCCGCCCACGGGGTTGGGGCGGTCCAGTACGATGAACTCCTTACCGTTCTCGGCAGCGGCTTCCATCGCCAGTCCCATCGTGCTGATGTAGGTGAAGGAGCGGCAACCGATGTCTTGAATGTCATAGACCAGCACATCTACATCGCGTAACATTTCCGGTGTAGCCTTGCGCGTACTGCCGAGGAGGATTAAACCGGCCATACCGGGGGAGCCGAATTTGATTTCCGACCGGTGTAAACCCGCAGTAACAACACCGGCAACCCGTTGCTCCGGTCCGTAGAGGGCTACCAGGTTCACATTCGGCGCTTCGTGCAGGATGTCGATGGTAGACTTCATGTTATTATCCACTCCGGTAGGATTGGTTATCAACCCTACACGTTTGCCTTCCAGACACTTGAAGTTCTGTTCCTTCAGTACCTCGATACCGGTCTTAATTCTTATCTTTTGTGCGTTTATCGCTCCGCAAAGGGCGAAGACCACGCAAAGCATAAATATCTTTTTCATAACTTATCACTTTATCACATTATCACTCTATCATTTCTTCCCATACTCCGGGTCTATCTTCCTGTCTGCAAAGACGGTGACGACGATTGTTGCGGCGCAGCATGCTATTACCATCCAGAAGAAGCTGGTGTAACCGATGGCTTCCTGAATATAACCTGCAAACATACCCGGAATCATCATGCTCAGTGCCATGAATGCGGTGCAGATGGCATAGTGGGATGTCTTGAATTCACCTTCGGAGAAGTACATCATGTAGAGCATGTATGCGGTGAAGCCGAAGCCGTAACCGAATTGCTCGATGGCAATGGCGGTGGAGATGGCAAACAGGTTGGCGGGCTGGAAGATGGCGAGGTAGACAAACGTCAGGCAGGGCAGGGTCATGCACGCCGCCATCCACCAGATGGACTTTTTCAGTCCGATGCGCGATGCGAACAGCCCTCCGAGAATACCGCCCACGGTGAGGAATATCACTCCGATGGTGCCATATACAATGCCTACTTCGGCAGTAGAAAGTCCTAAGCCTCCCGACTCTTTGCTCGCTACCAGGAAAGGCATGCACATCTTGATGAGGAATGCTTCGGGCAGGCGGTAGAGCAGCATGAACCCGATGGCAAGCAATACTCCGGGTTTGGTGAAGTAGGTGGCAAAGGTGCGTCCGAACTCTTTGAAGATGGCCTTTGCGCTACTTGCACCCGGTGCCAATACGGACTTGTCGGCGTCTGGCTTGGGTATGGCAAAGATATGGTAGAAGGTCACCAAGCTGAACATAACGGCGGTAACCAGCATCGTGATGGTCCATGATAACGGAATGTTGTCATACTTTAGCTCGATGACACCGGCAATGGCCACGAGTACACCTTGTCCGAAGATGGATGCAAGGCGGTAGAAGGTGCTTCGGATACCGACAAATGCCGCCTGGTCGCTTTGCTTCAATGCCAGCATATAGAATCCGTCGGCGGCAATGTCGTGTGTGGCGGAGGCAAATGCCGTGATGATGAACAGAATCAGCGTGATGGTGAACATACTGATAGGGGTCTGCCCGGCTGCCATCATCGCCTCGTCGGGACGGGGAATCGACAGGGTCAGCAGGATGAATGCTATCGACATCAGGATTTGCATGGAGATAGTCCACCATCTTTTGGTCTTGATGATATCGACGAAGGGACTCCAGAAGGGTTTGATCGTCCAGGGTAGATACAGAAGGCTGGTAAACAACGCCATCTCTCCGTTGGGAACGCCCATCTTGGCGAACATCAGCACGGAGATGTTGTTTACGATGAAATATGGAATGCCTTGTGCAAAGTACAGGGTGGGTACCCATGCCCATGGCGAGACTCTTTTTAAGCTGTTCATGATAATGATTTATTTTGAGGTTAATTTAGTCATACAGTTTATCAATGCTTGCACCGATATAGTAGTGCAGCAGTATGGCATCATATTTATATCCTTGTTCGCCCATCACGGCGGCACCTATCTGGCAAAGCCCTACGCCATGCCCCCAGCCGGCTCCGGTGAGGATGAAGCGTCCGGGGATGCCTTCGGGCGACACATCTTCCTTGTCTACCACGAAGGCAGAGCTGTAAAGGTGCGAGGTGGAGAGCGTTCTTCTGATTTCCAACTCCTTGCCGATGGTGAGCATACGTTTGGTGCCGACAATCTTTAGTTTCCAGAGGCGTCCACTGGTTCCGCGGGCTATAGGGATAAGGTCGATAATTTGTCCGTAGTCTATGCCGGAACGTTTCAGAATGAGGGCTGAAAGTTCGTCTTGTGCATATTCTACTTTCCAGCGGTAGAAGTCGGTGGTTTCCTGGTCGTAATTATTGAGCACCTGGGAGAGGACTCTCTTGTCGGTGGTGTTGCAGAAGGCTTCCGGGGAAGTGCGTATCCAGCGGTCGGCCTCGGGCTCTTGCGTCAGGTCGGGCAGATCCGTATGTGTTTTGCTATCCCGCTGTTTGGCAAGATAGGGATACTTCACATCTTCCCAGCAATACTGGAATTCCTCGAAAGCACCGCCACAGCACTTGGAGAAGCGAGCATCGCATATCTTTCCGTCCGACATTAGCACTTGTCCGCGTGTAGCGGCAATCGCCTGCTTCACTATCTCGGTAGAGGCACGGGTAATGCCCTGATAGCGTTGGCAATGGTCGTCGGCACAGACATCGAAGCGGGTATGGGCGTCGCGTTCGTACCAGCAAAGCCTCTCCCCCGGCCCCTCCCCCGTAGGGAGGGGGGGCTGCGCTGTGTAGGCTTTTATTTTTTCGACGATGAGGTCGGGTTGAGTGATGACTTCCTCATTCGTAAAGCGGAGGATGTGATAGCCCAAGGCTTCCAAGTGTTCAGTGCGGTCCTTGTCTTTTACTTGTTGACCGGAGGTATTATGGTATCCCCCATCTATTTCGATGATGAGTTTCCTTTCTAATGAAATGAAGTCTGCAATATAATTATCTATAATGTGCTGTCTTCTGAATTTAGTTCCTGTTGCATTATTGCGCAGTCTTTCCCACACAATGTTCTCTGCTTCGGTAGGACTCTTCTTCAGCTTCTGTTGGTTCTCCCTCAATACATTATAATTCGTTTTATCCGCCGTCTGATAACACGAACTATCTTCTCCCCTCCCTACGGGGGAGGGGCAGGGGGAGAGGCCGGCGAGCAGCCAGCTACGCGAGATAACGGCATGTGCTTTCAGCAACTCCAAAGAAGCGGTTGCACTCATCTCCGAGGAAATGACGCTGGTCAGGTAATCTTCTACGTTGACGACGTTGATTCCGGTCAGCTTGCCGTTCTCAACGATAATCTTCAGGGCACCCTGGAAGCGTTGGTCTTCCTTGCGCTCCCAGTGGAAGTTAATGCCGATGGTAACGTCCAATAGTTCAAAGGCATCTGTGGACTCGTGCTGAGGCTCGAACAGAAGCTCGCTATAGCGGCGTCCGTTCCAGAGTATCTCACCTTCGTCGTAGGTCACAACCTGCTTGCCGCTGACTTCTGTTCCGTCAATGCGGTAGGGGTTCAATAAGATGAACTCTATCTGCGGTTCGAAGAGAATGCCTACTTGTACTTTGGGCTCTTTCATGACTGTATATTCTATTAAATTTGTTCCTTAATCTGTTGCCGTATCCGGTGGAAGTCATCCGCCGAGAGGCATACTTCGCTAAGGATTTGTGCCACATCTTCGGCGGTAATCTTCAGGAAGTCTTTTTCTACGGGAGTGATGAATACACCCCCCAGATCTACGGATGCCGGACTGCTCAGCAGACGGGCTTCGCCCTCGGCTGTGTAGCAGGCAGGACGATGTTTCGCTCTCGGAAAGACGAACACAATCCAGCGGTCGGCCTCGTACTGGGCAAGCACGTTCATCATCGGCTCGTCCTCGCCCGGCTTTACGTCGAGGGAGCGGTAGATGATGTCGAACAAAGCGGCTGCATCTGACTTGGAAGCCGACTCGATGACGAGCGTGGCGCGGGGGGCATCGTTCAGATACCACAGCGCTGCTTGTCCGTAGTCGGCTATTTTTCCGGCAATCTGTCCGCGCCAGTCCTTCTCAATCGGCATGAATCCTTTGTTTCCCGCCTGGAAGTGTGCATGGTCGGGGGCGGAAGCGCCGCATTTGGGGCCGTTGTAAAAGATGGTGTAGTCTGACAGTGCTTGTGCCAGTTCCAGCATATCGCCGAAGCGGCAGGCGATGCGTTGATCCACATGCTCCATTTCCGGTATCGTCAGGTGACGGGGGAAGATGGGGAAGGGGTTTACCAATATATTGTAATGTCCGCCGAACGGGATTCCTTTCTGCACCGGCGGCAGGTTTGCCGGGCACAGAAAACACTTCCGTTCCTGGATGGACTTGGCATCTACCTTGGCTCCTGAGGATACGATACGGGCAGGGTTGAACTGAACCTTATAGGGAATACCGTTCACGTTCAGTTCTTTCACCTGTACACCGGAAAGGGCGGCGTAGTTGTTACGCGCCGTTTCCCAGGTTGCTACTTGCTCAGTCAGAAGATTGAATATCGTTTGATTCATATCTGTTCCTTTATTAACTGTTACGGATGACGTCTCAGTATCACTTCTTCTTATTCAGTGCTACGCGTGCCTGCAACTCCCAGGTGCGGATGCGGTCTTTGTACAGGTTGTGTCCGTTCATCTTCACGATGTCCAGTGAGGCGTCGGAGTTGTCGTCCCAGCGGCGGCAGAGGTAAACCACGTCGTAAACGCGCCCTATCTGATACTGGCGTGAGAAGTTCAATCCCAGCGCATAGTCTTCGCCATAGCTGGTGTTGGGCACTTTCACTTCGCGAAGCACCGGAGTGTAGAAGGCGCGCGGAGCACCCAGGCCGTTGATGCGCAGGGCGTTGTTGCGGCCGTTTTCCGGTGTCCATTCTTTATGGTCGATGATGCCGGGGGCAATCATATTCATGTTGAAGTCCGTCATCATATAAGTTCCCACTACCATGGCGCAGTTCTGTTCGTAGAAGGCGCGTACCATGATGCTCAGTGTGTTTTCATCCTTATAGACGTCGTCGCTGTCCAACTGCACGGCAAACTTACCGCACTTGGGATGGGCTACACCCATGTTCCAGCAACCGCCGATGCCCAGGTCGTTGCGTTCGGGAAGGATGTGAATGAGGCGTTCGTCGTTCTTGAATTCGTCGATCGCTTCGGTCGTTCCGTCTGTAGAGTGGTTGTCGATGATGATAAGGTTGAATTTGAAGTCGGTCTTCTGGTTCAGTACGGACTTGATGGCATCGCGGATGGTGCGGATGCGGTTGCGTACCGGGATGATGACCGAAGCCTCGTACTCAAAGTTACCGGCAGAGAATTCTATCTTCTTGAACTCCGGTTTGAGGTAGCCGCCTATCTCTTTCAGATGTTCGGTGCAAGCCTTTTCCATTTCAATCTGGCGGTCACGGTTCTTCGGGTCTACGTAGTCGAAGATCTTCTCGCCGCTCTTGCGCGTATCGTTTTCTACTTCGCTGTACAGATATTCGTTGATGTGTACCAGGTCAGCTTTTTGGCTCAACTTCAGTCGCAGGTCATAAAGTCCGGCGAAGTTATAGTCGGATTTCATTCGGGCGGCAGCATCCTTCAGCTTCGCAGTATCGAACAGCAACACAGAACCGAAATTAAAGTCGTCTCTCAGCGAACCGAACTGATAGTCAATCACCGGCGCATTGGTCTGTTTGCCGTCTGCTATCTGGTAGTGGTCGGCATATACCATTCCGGCGTTGGAGTCTTCGGAGATATGTATCATGCGCTCTAAAGCGAACATACCCATTTCGAGGGTGGTTTCTTTGGTATAGAGCAGCGTGTAGTCTCCCGCTGCATTCTGAGCCATCAACTGCATAGCCATGCTGCTGAAAGGGTATTCCACCCAGATGCGGTTGCAACCGGGCAGTTCTTCCAATTCTTTATTGGTCGTTACTAAATAGATTTCCTTTACAAGTCCTGTAGCCTGCAAACCTGCTACTGTCTTTTCTACTTGTTCTTTTCCTGCGTAAGGAATAAAGCAACTGATCTTCTTCATATCTTTAGTGTATTATTATTCTAAATGCATTATTTTTTAATTCTCAACCGTCCCACTTCTCCGCTCGTTGCAGTGAACAACACTTCCTGTCCGCTCAGCGGAACGACGGTGTTGATTAATGAGTTCTCTATCTTATGTTTCCACAGCACCCGTCCGGTCTTGGCTTCCAGTGCGAAGATAAGACCTTCCTTTGTACTACCAAACATGACGCCGTCTTTTTCTACCTGCATGGAAGGGGCATGCTCGTAACCGAAGCCGACGTTCGACGCCCACAACTCTTTCGGAGTATCTCCATGAGTGGCGTAGCAGACGATACTGTCGTTCATCGTCTTGCTGTACACCCGTTTGCCGTCCTCGGACAGACCGATGGTTTCGCGTACCATTGACTGGAACGTACGCCATACGGTGTTACCGGTGTTGAGGTCGATAGCGGTCATGGCGCGTTGCGGGTCGGTGATGAACACTTTTCCGTCGGCAGCTACCGGCCATACGGCGGCAGGGGAGAAGTGCATGCGGGTCAGTCCGCCCGTCCATTTCCAGAGTTCTTTACCGTCCGCTTTGTTCAGGGCATACAGGGTATTATCCCATGCACCGAAGATTACTTTGTCTTCCGTCACCAGCGGCTTGGTTTCGATATAGCCTGCTACACCGGTATAAGCCCATACCACTTTGCCCGTATGTATGTCTATGGCACGGAAGGTATGGTCGCTGGCGCCGATGTAGGCAATGCCGTTATTGATAGCCACGGCTCCGAGTACCGGTTCGGCAGCATCCACTTTCCATAGCAGGCTTCCGTCTTTGGCATTCAACCCGTAGATGTGTCGGTCTGCCGAGCCGAAGACAACAATGCCTTCGCTTGCTGCCGGAGTTCCGACGATGCGCTTCTCCGCTTCAAAGCTCCACAGCTGCTTGCCGGTTTTCAGCGCATAAGCTGTCAGGCGTCCCATGTCGTCGCCCACAAATACTTTATCTTTTTCTACGGCGGGAGAGCAATAGATGCCGGCTCCCGTTTGTACGATCCATTGTTCTTTTACTTGCGCGTATTCCTTATTTACGGAGAAGTCCGGGTATTTCTCGGCTTTGCCGTTGCGGTCGTAGTACTGCTTGGTTAGCGAGAAGGAAGCCCACTTCTTCTTCGGTTCTCCGATACGCTGTGTATATACCAGAATCGAATCTTTGGTTACGTCGTAGATGCCATACCCCGGTTTGCCGTCTTTGTCGCGCAGGTTGCTTCGCATCAGGATACCCGGAATGCCGTCGTACTTCAAATCACGGTTGGCATGATAGTGTCCGCCGATAAACAGCCGGATGTTGTAGGGGTGCACGGCGTCCGTCACTTCATACCAGTTGTCCACGTCCCCATCCATCAGTGGATAGTGGGTGACGAGCATCACCGGTTTGTCTTTTCCGGCTTTATCCATTTCTTCCGTCATCCAGCGGATGTCTTGCGGCACCACATGACCATAAGCCATACGCATCAGCGGGCCGGAGTTGAAACCCAGGAACAAGAAACCTTTGTATTCGAACTCAAAGCGCTCGCCTCCGAAGATTTCTCCGAAAGCGGTACAGCCGGAGTCGCTCCATTTCGTTTCATGGTTTCCAAGGGCTACGTAATACTTTACTTTCAGCAGGTCGAGGCACGATTTTACTTTCTCCATTGTAGCGCGGTCACCTTCTTCCGTAAGGTCGCCCGTCACGAGCACGAAGTCGATGCTGTCGGTAGCATTGATCTGGGCTACGGAACGCAGCAAGTCCTCTGTCGGATTCGGATTGTTAGGGCTGAGGTGGAGGTCCGTCAGCTGTGCAAAACGGAATGTCCCAAGCTGTGCCTGCAACCCGAGGGGGAGCAGGCAAGCTATCAGGACGGAAATAAACAGTCTTCGCTTCATAAATGATGATTGGTTTTTATAGATGTTACTTATTATTCTCGTTGAAGAATGTTAAGACTGCATTCATTAAAGATTCTCTTTCGGCATCAGTGCGTATCGCTTCGAAGGGGAAGCCCAGGACACAGGTCTTGTAGGCTCCCTGGTAGGCTACGCCTGCACTCAAGTTGTTCTCCGAATAACGCATCACGGTGTATGCGTCTTTCGTTGCGGGCTCTATGGCATCCGGCGATTCCACCACGTATGAGTCGGCATTCAACTCATTATAATAGGTATAGTTTCCGGTGAGGACAGGGAACGGAGAGGCTACGGATTTCACCTTACCCATCACGGCTGCTTGTCCCACACGCCACTTGTATTTCAGCACTTCCATGGCAAACTTCTTGTCTGCATCTTCTGCCGGAGCAAGCGGGTTATCCCACAGGTCGGTGGCAACGTATGCACCCGAAACGAAGATGTTTCCGCCCTGGTTGCAGTAGGCAGTGATGGCATCCTGCATCGGCTTGCTGAAAGTTTTGAATTCTAAAGGCTTCACTCCACCTCTTCCCATCTTCGTCTGGCATTCTTTGCCGAGGATGAGGTCGGTGTACTTATAATCGTTCAGGGAGATTTGTCTGTTTTCTACGGCTTCGTCGCTGCTCGATACAAACGAATAACCAGCTTTCAGGATGGCTGCGCCATGTACGGCAGGATAGTCGAAGGTATTTCCGGCAATCACCTGATTCTCGTAATTTCCATAACTGTCGCCGAAGCCCGATGCGTCGTCGTCCATCCAGGGGATGGAGCGGCGGTATTCTTTCATCTTGCCGATGTAGCTGATGTCTTTGATGTAGGGTACGCCATGATCCAGGTCATCCAGGAACCCGGCGAGCAGGGTATCGGCGGGTGCGGGGACGGTGAAGTCGGCAGGCGCACTGATGCGGTCGAAACCGTTTACTACCAGTACGGTACCTTTGGCGTTGAATGCCCGTCCGGCAGACAGGATTTCGGAAGGGAAGCTCTCTCCACCCTTGTTGACGGCAGTCACTTTATAGCTGCAAACAACACCGGCGGGAAGGGTGGTGCGATAGCTGTTCTTGTCTACCAGCGTACCGTTGTCAAAGTCACCGTCGCCGATGCGGGTATAGACGATGTATTTCTCGGCATTGGCGGTCGGCTCCAACGGGTCGGCTACCGGTTGCCAGGTCAGTTCCACTTCGCTCTCGCCCGTCATGCGCAGTGCCATGTGGTCTACGGGAAGCGGCTGTACTACATAATCCATATTGTATTGGGAGCAGACGAACTGCAACATACCTTTATAGATGGCGCGGCTCACGGTGAAGCGGAAACGCGGGTCGAGTCCGTAGCGCATATCGGCGAAGTTCTGGTGTGAAAGAAGTTCCAGCAACATGGTGGGTACGCGGGGCACGCGGGCTTCGTAGTAAGACTGGTTCCACATTCCTCGGCGAGTCCAGTTGGGTTCATAGAGCGTGCGGATGTCGCGTACGATGTTGGACTGAATCAAGTCCGTCATGTCATGAGCCAGATAGCGTGACGCTCCGTTGGCATATACTTCATTGTTGGTATTCGTATAGTAGATGCCGAGTGTTCCGATGATGGAATCGTTCAGCGTGGTACCTGCATCCGAGTGGAAGGCGAAAGCCAGGTCTACGGGGATGTTCAGACCTTTCTCCGTCGGGTTTGTGGCAGAACCGCCGGCAAGGTAGTTCACCCAGATGCCGCGGCACTTATAGTCGTCCGTATAGTCGTTCTTGCCGTTGCTGTCGGAATATACGCTGTCCGGCACTCCCGCCCATTGCAACCAGTAGCGGGCTGCTTCGCAGAAGCGGGGGTATCCGCTGATCTCATAAGGATAGTCCACTTGCGGCATCTCCTTGTGTGCGATGGCTGCATTGGCGTCGGAGCTTTTCACGTTCTCCGTTGCACCGTTGTCGGATATCCGGCGGGCAATGTTTCCCATTCCGCCGCCTATCTTCACGGCATCTGCCGTGATCACCTGTCCGGCTTTGGACGAGCGGTTGCTCAGTGTCACTCTGCCTTCATTGCTCTTACCTGCATCGAAACCGAATGTACCGAGATAAATCCAGGTGCCGCCTCCCATCTGCTGGTTCACTTTGAATTGGGTTACGCCGCCTTTATGGTAAACGGTATAAAGAGCGTCTTCCGCACTGTTCGGCAGACTTTGATAAGATACATATACGGCATACTGACCGGTAGTCGGAATCTCTGGTATCCACTCCGCCGTACTTTCTTTTCCTTTCTTGATGGTTTCTATGGCACGATACGTACCTTCCTTGAAGGGATTTTCGAAATCTTTGTATTGGGCACGCAGATGGGCAAAGCCCGGTCCGCTTCCCTGCATCCAGTTCTTGTCGGCAGAAACTTCCGTATAGAGGGAGCGGCTGTTGAGGCTTCCGTCGTTATCCACGATTACTTCCGCCGTCTGGCTGTCGCGTTCGCGGGGCAGCAGCACGTTGGCACCTGCGTTCTCCAACATCGGAACGAGGAAAGGCAGTACGTAGCTCTGTGTGTACAGGTCTTCCACCGTCTGGAAGATGCGGGCGCGTTGCCATTCCCAGCGGGTGAGCTTCGGCTCGTAGTAGAAACCGTGGCTTTGCCACAGTGCGATGTGACGGTTCAGCAACCCGTTCGTGGGGGCGTAGGGTGCAGAAAGTTCCGTCACTAAAGCTTTTGAAGTACCGGGGGCGAATGTTTTGGCTTTCTTGTCTTTCTTGCTGCGCAAGGCTTGGGGAATCAGTTCTTCGATGCTGCGCTTGTTGGTGCGGATTTGCAGTTTGTATTTGGCAAACTCTGCCGGCAGCAGGACGCTCACACCTTTGTAAATCTCAGCAACGTTGTCTTCGCGGAAGGGGATGTAAGCGCAGTTCATGTTGGCAAACAACTGCAACGTGTTTCCTTCTACGGCAACAGAGTCGATCTTGATAGAACCCACAGAAATCTCTTTCCGTGCAGTGGCATCCAGAAATCTCCCGATTTCCTGGCGGGCTTCCGTCGGAAGCTCTTGCGCGCCCCCCATCTGGGGGAATAGGGAGGCGGCGAGCAAACTAAATAAAAAATGAAGTCTTACATTCATGATGATGCATTAAGTTAATTGTACTTTATTATCTTTCTTAATCAATAGGCAAAGCCCGATAAACGTGAACAGTGCGTTGAATATCAGCAGCTCGTAGCTGAACTGATAACCGTTGAACCAGGCTTCCGAGTTCTTCTGCAAGATGAAGCAGAGGATGGGGGAGGCGATGGCAACCAGCGGGATGTACTTGTCGCGCACTTGTTGTTTCATAAAGATGCCGAAGGCAAACAGCCCCAGTATCGGACCGTAGGTATAGCTTGCAAGGATGTACACGGCGTCAATCACGCTTGTATTGTTCAGCATATTAAATACGAAGATGGTGATACCCATAATGACCGCCATGCCGATGTGCACTTTCTTGCGTATCTTCACCACCGTTTCTTCCGACTTACCTTTTATTCCCAGTATGTCCACCGTGAACGAGGTGGTCAGCGCCGTGAGCGCCGAACCGGCTGCCGAGTAGGCGGAAGAAATCAGTCCGATGATGAACAGGACGCCCACAATGGCGGGGAAATAATTACCGGTAGCTATCAGCGGGAAGAGCTCGTCGCCCTTTTCTACGCTGATCTGTTGGTTGGCAGCAAAGATATAGAGCAGCACGCCCAGCATCAGGAAGAGCAGGATAACGAAGAACTGCGAAAGGACGCTGGTAATCATGTTCTTCTGTGAATCTTTGAAGTTCTTGCAACTCAGGTTGCGCTGCATCATGTCCTGGTCCAGACCGGTCATGGCAATCATGGTAAACGCTCCTGCAAGGAACTGCTTGAAGAAATATTGTTTGCTGTTCACATCATCGAAGAAGAAGATGCGCGACATATCGCTGTCTGCTATTGTGCTCACCATGCTGGTGAACGACAGGTTCAGGTCGGATGCAATGAAGTAGATGCAGAGCACCACCGACACCACCAGGCAGAACGTTTTCAGCGAGTCGGTCCATATCAGCGACTTCACTCCGCCGCGGAAGGTGTACAGCCAAACCAGTGCTACCGTGATGGCTACATTCAGTATGAACGGCAATCCGAACGGCTCGAATACGAGCAGTTGCAGCGTCAGGCATACCAGGAACAGGCGTACGGCAGCTCCCAGCATCTTGGAGATGAAGAAGAACCACGCTCCCGTTCGATAGGAGGACATTCCGAACCTGTTTTCCAGGTATTCGTAGATGGATACCAGGTTCATCTTGTAGAACAGAGGCACCAGCAGGTAGGCTATCACCAGCTGTCCGGCAATGAAACCTAACACCATTTGCAAATAGCCGAAGCCGCTTACGGCTACCATGCCCGGCACGGAGACGTACGTCACGCCCGAAATGGCTGCGCCGACCATTGCAAAGGCTACCACGAACCATGACGACTTGCGGTTGCCGACAAAGAAACCTTCATTGTCCGCCTTTCTGCCTGCAATGTAGGAGATCGTGAAAAGTATCACGAAGTAGGCGGCGATGGTGATGATTACGGATAAGGGAGTCATATCGTTTATTTATAATTTATTCTTCATACAGCAAGTAAGGCTTGCGTTGCACCTTGAATTTCTCTACGTCGTCTTTCCACATAGCCTTTATCTCATCGGCGCTCTTTCCTTCTTTTATCATCTGCCGCACGTAGTCTCTACCTACCAGCAGCTCAAAGAAAGAAGTGAAAAATTTATCGCCTATGTTCAGGTTTCTGTAAGCGTCTATCACATAGCTCAGGTCTACTCCGCGCTTCCATATCTCCTCGTCGCTCATGCTGCTCAGGTCTACCCCGTGGCATAGTTTGTTGAGCTGGGGCGGATTCTTGGCTCCGGCAACGCTACGCGGTGTGAAGCTGTAGCTATATCCTTTCATATCGGGATGTCCGTACACCTGGAACGGCAGCGGAGTTCCTCTGCCCAGGCTGACCGGAGTCGCTTCGAAGAAGCAGGTCGACGGATACAGGTAGATGGACTTCATGTTCGGCAAGTTGGGCGACGGGGGAATCGGCAACTTGTACATCGTCCGGTGTGTATAGTTCTTGCAAGGAATCACGGTCAGGTCGCACACGCGCGAAGCCGGCAACCAGCGTTCGCCGTTCACCATCCGGGCAAGTTCGCCCAGCGTCATGCCGTGTACGATGGGAATCGGCAACCAGCCCACTCCCGATTTATGTTTCATGTCCAGTATCGGACCATCCACATAGTGCCCGTTCGGATTGGGGCGGTCCAGCACCAGCACCTTGCGGTCGTATTCCGCACAAGCATCCATCAACCGGCACATGGTGATGTAATAGGTATAGAACCTCAATCCCACATCTTGCAAGTCAATCACCAATATATCGAATTTCTTCATGGAAGCTTCGCTGGGTTTTCTTTCTTTTCCGTCGTACAGCGACAGGATAGGTACGCCCGTTTTCTTGTCTACCGAGCTCGATACGTGTTCGCCCGCATCGGCATCTCCCCGAAAACCGTGTTCCGGCGAGAAGATGGCTACCACATTGAATTCATTTTCCAGCAGGATGTCCAATAAATGCTTATCCCCCACCATTCCCGTATGGTTGGAGAATATCGCAATCCGTTTACCTTTCAAGATTGGAAAATACTCGGAAGTCTGTTCATCACCCAAAATAACTCGTTCTTCTTGTGCCCGACACAGCAAGGAACTACATAGAACGAGGGCTAATAGTAGCAGTTTCTTCATAATAGTATTATTAAGGAGGACGTTGTTTGCAACAAAGATACGTTTTATTTTAATATCAAAAACACTTATTTTGGTATTTTTAGTATTATCAATCTAAATTTGCAGATATAGATATCTACACCTTAATTAATATATACTCTATATGTCTTTCCAATGATAAACCGACGGTTTTTGTTCCTGTTACCGCGGTAACTGTTACGGTGGTAGCAGGCTGCTGAACCTGAAATCTGATTTTTCTGAGTTCAAGTTATAAATGCGACATTTGCCCTATATTATGTTGTAGATGATAA
>JAUUPT010000123.1 GCA_030843315.1 Bacteroidaceae bacterium
GTGTAGATGGTGATTTTACATTACCGAACGTACCAAGTTCTGCGAAAACTTTGGTAGTTTCATACATTGGTATGAAGACACAAGAAGTGGGCATCAAACCGAATGTAAGGATTGTCATGCAGTCTGATTCTGAGCTACTTGAAGAGGTAATGGTTGTGGCTTACGGTACAGCAAAGAAGTCCTCATTTACTGGATCGGCTTCTACTATTGATAACAAAAAACTGGAGTCTCGTCCTATTACTAATGTATCGAAGGGGCTTGAAGGGCAGGCTACTGGTCTTTTAACTACTTCAGGATCCGGTCAACCGGGTGAATCTGCTTCGGTTGTAATTCGTGGCTATGGTTCTATTAATGCATCACAGAGCCCTCTGTATGTAGTGGATGGTATTCCTTATGATGGTACTTTGTCTTCTATCAACCCTTCTGATATAGAGTCAATGACAGTCCTGAAAGATGCTTCTGCCGGTGCTCTTTATGGTGCTCGTGGCGCTAATGGCGTTGTGATGATTACTACAAAGAAAGGTAAGGAAGGCAAGACTCAGGTAACCTGGCGTTCTACCGTAGGTTGGTCTTCACGTGCACTTAAGGAATATAATATGGTTGGCCAGAAAGATTATGTGCAGTTGACTTATGAAGCTTTGCGTAACGGTTTTGCGTTTAACAACGGATATTCTTGGTCTGAGGCAGAAGCTGCTGCCCGCAATGGCTTGAGCGGTACGCTGGGTGGAGAACAGTATAATCCATTTAAAAACTATACTTGGGGTAATATCATTGATCCGACAACCGGAACGGTACGTACTGACGCTACTTCTGCATGGAATGAAAGATGGATGGACGCACTTCAAAAAGATAACGCTTTCCGTCACGAACATCAGTTGTCATTGACTGGCGGTACTGAGAAGACTAAGTATATGTTCTCTTTGGGGTACCTGAACGAAGACGGTATTTTGGTAACTACAGGATTCGAACGCTACAGTGCACGCGCTAACATAAATTCTGAAGTGACAGACTGGTTTAGTGCGAATTTGAATACATCATTGACACATTCTGCATCAAACTATAGCCAATATACCGGTAGTTCTCAATCTAATGTGTGGTATTCTGCTCAGTTCGTATCTCCGCTTTTCCCAGTATATATAAAGGATGCACAAGGTAATAATGCTTTGGGAGAGAATGGTCGTCCGCAATTAGACTATGGTGAAGGTGGCCGTCCGGGTAGCTACTCGGATTATAACCCGCTGGGTGGTTTGCTGGATGATAAGTCAAGCGTAAAGAATGATGTTGCCGGTTTGCGTACCGGATTGACATTCGGTTCTGATAAGGATGACTTCGGAGTATTCAAAGGACTGAAGTTAGCTATAAACTTCGGTATGGACTACCGTCAGTTGTCACAGATGAATTATATGAATATGTATCATGGTAACCAAGCTGCTGCCGGTGGTTTGTTGTCTAAATACAGCACTCGTATGCAGAGTTATACACTCAATCAGTTGCTGATGTGGAACCGCTCTTTCGGTCTTCATAATTTCGACGTGATGGCTGGTCATGAATTTTATGCTTATCAATATGAATATCTGAAAGCTGCAAAGAGCAACTTGGTGGATGGTATTCTCGAATTGCGTCCGGGTACAACTCTTAGCGATGCGGACTCTTATACAGATAAATATCGTATCGAATCATGGTTGGGACGTTTCAACTATAACTATGATGAGAAATATTATTTCTCAGCTTCTCTCCGTACGGATGGTTCTTCTCGTTTCTATAAGGATAATCGTTGGGGTACATTCTGGTCAGTCGGTGGAAACTGGCGTATTTCTAAGGAAGCGTTCATGGAAGATGTTAGCTGGGTGAACAACCTTTCTTTCAAAGTCAGCTATGGACAGCAAGGTAATGATGATATCCTGAAACTTGTAAATGGAGTATATACTAGTGACTATTATTTGTGGCAAAGTCTCTACGATCTGAGTTGGGCTAACTCTAACCAGATTGGTGGCTTGGTATCTACATTGGAGAATAAGAATGTAAGTTGGGAAAAGAGCGGCAACTTCAATATTGGCGTTGAAGCATCTTTCTTCGACAGCCGTTTGAATATTAATGCTGAATACTATAACAAAAAGACTACTGACATGCTGTTGAATTATCCGATGGCTACTTCAACCGGTTTCAGTGGTTATAATGCCAATGTTGGTGATATGCGTAACAGCGGTTTCGAATTTGAAATCAAGGGTACTCCTATCAAGACTAACGACTTTACCTGGAATGTTACCTGGATGGGTTCTACCGTAAAGAACAAAGTATTGAAGCTGACTGGAGAAACTCCGGAAATAGTCGATGGCATTTATAGTATCAAGGAAGGCTTGCCTATCAATACATTCTATATGGCAAAAGCTGCGGGTGTTGATCCTGCAACCGGTGCTCAGCTATATTGGGTATATGATACCGACGATAACGGTAACATGATTAACGAGCGTATCAGCAGTGATTACGAAAAGGCTGCTACAAGCAAATACTATTTGGGAAGCCGTATTCCTGATCTTTATGGTAGTATTGGCACTGACTTTTCTTGGAAAGGTATCGATCTCTCTATTTTGACTACCTATTCTATTGGTGGTAAAGTGTTCGATGGCTTGTATAGTGCTTCTATGAATAATCTGTATTACAACAATGCATGGAACGAACATGCGCTGCGTCGTTGGCAGAAGCCGGGTGACATCACTGATGTTCCTCGTATTGAGGTTGCCGGAAAATACACAACGAACGATCGTTTCTTGGTAGATGCATCTTACTTCGCTATTAAGAACATCACATTGGGCTACACATTGCCCAAGGCATGGATGAATAGAGCAAAATTGAACTCTGTACGCTTCTTTGGCTCTGTAGATAACTTGGCACTGTTCACTCACCTGCAAGGTATGAACCCGCAGTATAACTTCAGCGGTGAGACGAGCTATTCTTATTCACCTAATAAGACTTGGTCATTAGGTGTTGAAATTAATTTCTAATATTTACTTAAGATAAAAACAAGTATGAAAAAGATATTCAAATATATTTTCGCCGGTTTTGTGGGTTGTGCCAGTTTGTCGTCTTGCTTGGACGATGCACTTCAAACAGCTCCTACCGACTCTATGTCCGGAGACGGTCTGCTGGCAAACGCCAATGCGGCATTGGTTCCCCTGAATGGTATCTATCGTTCTATGTACGCTTCTTGGTCTCCTACAGGCAATACTCACCAGAGTTTTGGTATAAGTTCTTATAATTTGATGGCTGATGTAATGGGAGAGGATATGATCATGTCTGATCCCGGTAGCGGCTGGTTCTGGTATGACTGTCTTTATAGTGTAAAATCTTTCTATTCCAGCGGAGCATGGCGTTCTTATGACTTATGGAATGGTTATTATACATGGGTTTCTAATGCTAACTACATACTTAATGCTGAAGAAACAATGGAAGGCGCAACTGAAGAAGTCAACTATGTAATAGGACAGGCTTATGCTATACGTGCTTATTCATACTTTATGCTGGCACAAAGCTTTGCGCGCACTTATAAAGGACACGAATCAGAACCATGTTGTCCTATCTATACAGGACCTACGGTAGCTGGTACGGAAGGTCAGCCACGTGCAACTGTGCAGGCTGTATATGACCAGATTACTTCGGATATCAACAAAGCAGTTGATATGCTGGATGGAATAAAACGGAAACATGTAAGCCACATTAATCAGGCGGTTGCTTTGGGACTCAAGGCACGTATCGCTTTGGTTATGGAAGACTGGGCTACTGCCAAAAGCGCAGCAAAAGAGGCTATTGCGGCCAGTGGTTGTACGGTGTTGCCGGTTTCAAGATTCTCCGGGTTGAATGACTCTTCAGCTGATAATGTGATGTGGGGTGCTGAAATTATTTCCGACCAATCTACAATGTATGCCAGCTTCTTTACACATATGGATGCTTGCGACGAAAGAGGTGATGGTAAATATGGAGCAGATGCCCGTAAGCAGATTAGCAAAGAATTATATAGCTTGATAAATCAGGCGGATGATCGCAGAGCTTGGTGGGATCCGAAAAATGCGAATAATAAAAACGGTGGTTATCAGCAAGAGAAATTCAAGTTCTCCGACAGACAAACCTGGACTGGTGACTACATTTGGATGCGCGTAGAAGAAATGTATCTGACTGCTGCCGAAGCAGAATGCCGTTTGGGCGAAACTGCTTCTGCTATTGAAGACTTGAAAGCTGTTATGGATAAGCGTGTAGCCGGATATACCTGCACGAAGACCGGTACAAGCCTGGGTGCTACAAGTAGCGATTATACAGGCTCACTGCTTGAAGAAATCATCATACAGCGTCGTGTTGAGTTGTGGGGCGAGTTTGGACGTATCTATGATTTGCGCCGTCTGAAACAAGGCTTCCGCCGTACGGCTGCTATGGGTTGGCCTGCTGCTGCCTTGCTGAATAACCGTCCGACAGACGATTCCGAATGCTATATGTGGGTATTGACTATTCCGCAGAGCGAATTCGATGGTAATGTGAACATGGATGCAAAAACTGACCAGAATCCGGTGGGCGATTATAAAGAATGATTCATTTTACGAACTTTAAAGGAAAAAACATTATGAAATATATCAATAAAATTTCAGTCTTATTGTCTCTTCTGACAGTATTGCTGTTCTCTGCCTGTAGCACAGACCAAGAAGGGCCTCTGTATGCTGGAGGAGCGGGACAGGGAGTTACTTTTATTTCCAAATCTTTGAATAGCGTTGTTGTATCGCCGGCAGAGCCGACTTTCACAATAGATTTGCTTCGTTCAAATACGGCTTCGGCATATAGCGGAGATGTTACTATTTCTGCTTTAATTGATAAAGTACCGTTTGAAGGGTGTACTGTTACCGGCTTTAATTTTGCTGCCGGTGAAAATAAAACAACTGTAACGGTTGATGTTACTCCTTTGCAGATAGGCAAGGTGATGACCATAACATTGGCATTGTCTATACCGGAGGAAGATATTGCTATAAGCGGAACTTCCCAAGCATCTTTTACAACAAGCAAAGACTATAACTGGCAAGAGCTTGGAGAGGGAACGTTCACGGATACCTTCTTCTTCGAAGGAACTAATAAAGTGACAGTATTCAAGGCAGAAGGATTTGACCGTTATCGTGTAGTTAAACCTTATGATGAATACTATGCTAACGGACTGCCAACTGATTTAGTTGGAGACTTCACACTCTCAACAGCCAGAGTTGCTAATCTGGATTTCTGGATCAATGATGGTGCGGTTCTTTATAATAAATTTGCTATTGGTTTGAATTATGTAGGTGGCGGTGACATCTTTGCCCTCCATCCTTCCAATTTCGCGGGAATGCCTACTACATTCAATAAGGTAGTTGATGAGAAGACTATTCAATTAGCTCCTTATTATTATATAGAAGAACTTTCAGGTGGATTTAACGGAGCAACTGAGGATGGAGTTATCACTATTACGTTACCGTAAGATGTAGACAAGAATATTCTTGATTATTATATTAAAGCCAACTAATTCGTCATGGATTAGTTGGCTTTAATTTTATCCACTGGTCAAGGTATAAACCTGCCGGGAAAAGAACTTTTGTTTTTACTTTCTGTTTCTGAATAATTAGAAACAATATCCGAAGGATTTCTGCGAAAATCCTTATATTTGTCGCCACTAATAGATAAAGTATAATACATATATATAATAAGGTATAGTAAATGAAAGAATTTGTAATTTCCGAAGTGCAGGCAGAAACCGCGGTATTGGTAGGTCTTATCACGAAAACGCAGGATGAGCGTAAGACGAACGAATACCTGGACGAACTGGCATTCTTGGCTGAGACAGCCGGGGCGGAAGTAGTGAAACGATTTACCCAGAAGCTGGATGCGGCACATTCCGTGACCTACGTCGGCAAGGGTAAGCTGGAAGAGATAAAAGAATATATCCGCAATGAAGAGGAGGCCGAACGCGAAATCGGTATGGTGATTTTTGATGATGAACTCTCTGCCAAGCAGATACGCAATATAGAAGCTGAACTCAAAATCAAGATACTGGACCGTACGTCCCTGATTCTCGACATCTTTGCCATGCGTGCCCAGACTGCCAATGCCAAGACGCAGGTGGAACTGGCACAGTATAAATACATGCTCCCCCGCCTGCAACGCTTGTGGACCCACTTGGAACGCCAGGGTGGTGGTTCCGGTGCCGGAGGTGGTAAAGGTTCCGTGGGACTTCGTGGCCCGGGTGAAACGCAGTTGGAAATGGACCGCCGTATCATCCTGAACCGTATGTCTTTGCTTAAGGAACGCCTTGCCGAGATTGACAAACAGAAGTCCACCCAGCGCAAGAACCGCGGACGCATGATTCGTGTGGCATTGGTGGGATATACCAATGTGGGCAAATCCACTTTGATGAACTTGCTTGCGAAGAGCGAAGTCTTTGCCGAGAACAAGCTATTTGCTACGTTGGATACAACGGTGCGCAAGGTGATTATCGAGAACCTGCCGTTTCTGCTTTCCGATACGGTAGGTTTCATACGCAAGTTGCCTACGGACTTGGTAGATTCCTTCAAGTCTACGCTGGACGAGGTGCGCGAAGCCGATTTGTTGCTGCATATCGTCGACATTTCCCATCCCGATTTTGAAGAACAGATAGAAGTTGTGAACAAGACGTTGGCGGATATCGATGCAGCCGGCAAGCCGGTGATTCTTGTATTCAATAAGATAGACGCTTACACCTACGTGGAGAAAGCGGCTGACGACCTTACCCCCAGAACAAAGGAAAACTTAACACTCGAAGAACTGATGAAGACGTGGATGGCGAAGATGGAGGATAACTGCCTCTTTATCTCTGCCCGCGAAAGGATTAATTTAGAGGAACTGAAGAGTGTGGTTTATCAACGTGTGAAAGAACTGCACGTACAGAAGTACCCCTATAACGATTTTCTTTATCAGACCTACGACGATAGCGAGGAATAACTTTCACCACAGATTACACAGATTAACACAGATTCTATACTGAAAGAGAAATAATCCGTGTTAATCTGTGTCATCTGTGGTGAATTAAAAACCGATAAGGATTATGATTTACAGAAAACTGACCGAAGACGAAGTACTCCGGTTGACAAGCCAGTCGTGTCTGGCTGATGATTGGGGGAAAGTAACCGTTGCAGAAGCGTTCTCAACGGAGTATGTGCATCACACCCGTTTTTCGGGAGAGGTGCGTTTGGGGGTATTCCTTTCTGAATTTACTTTGCCCGGAGGAATCAAGAAGCACTCCGGCCTGCGCCATGTGACGCTGCACAATGTGACGGTAGGGGATAACTGCTGCATTGAAAATATCCAGAACTACATTGCTAATTATGAAATCGGGCATGATACGTTCATCGAGAACGTGGACATCATGCT
>JAUUPT010000124.1 GCA_030843315.1 Bacteroidaceae bacterium
ACCAAGTTCTTTTTGAACTTTTATAGAAAAAAGAGAGATAATATAGAGTTATAAACCTTTTAATAAAGAAAAACGCCTATGGTGAAACATCAGTCCTGAGAGGTGGGTAGTTGCTACTATTCCAACCTTAATACTCTTACCCTAATTTAAAGAACTATTTAATTAACAACAAAATCATCAATCACTTATGAATGAAGATCACAAAAAACGAGGATTGGCTCACAGCAAAATCCTCACAGCAGTGGCAATAAGTGCACTCTTCCTGAGCAGCGGCAACGTAATGGCTGCTTCGACTGCTGACAACAACTCTTACGGAGTGACAGAGCAACTGCAGGCTCAGACTGTAACCGGCTTGGTTGTAGATGCTACGGGTGAACCCGTTATCGGTGCCAGCGTAGTGGAAAAAGGAACTACCAACGGTATTATGACTGACATTGACGGTAAATTTACTCTGAACGTAACGCTGGGGAGTACTCTCCAGATATCTTTTGTAGGCTATCAGACTCAAGAAGTGAGAGCCGCCAGAACAATGAGAATCGTTTTGAAAGAAGATTCCGAATTATTGGACGAAGTAGTGGTAGTGGGCTATGGTACGCAGAAGAAAGCCAACTTGACGGGAGCTGTTTCTACAGTAGACTTGAACAAGACCATGGCAGGCCGCCCACAACAAGACGTAGCCAAAGCGTTGCAAGGAGCCGTTCCGGGGCTGAGCATCCTCACCGAAAGCGGTGGCATCAACGAGACTGCCTCTATGCGCATCCGCGGCTTAGGAACATTGAGTAATGGTGAAAAGAGTAATCCGCTGATTGTAGTGGACGGCGTCCCGATGGATGACATCTCTTTCCTCAATACGCAGGACATCGAGAGCATCTCCGTATTGAAAGATGCTTCCGCCTCTTCCATTTATGGTACACGCGCTGCTTTCGGTGTGATCCTGATCAACACCAAGAGTGCAAAACCGACTGATAAGGTTACTATCAGTTACAACAACAATTTCGCTTGGGACCAATCCACCTATTTACCTGACTATCCCGATGTACCGACACAGTTGAGAATGGGTATCGAGGCCAGTATGAACGGTGGTGCCGGTATGCCCGAATTGTTCGGTATGTATTTCGACAAGCTGCTGCCTTATGCCGAAGCATGGCAAAAGCAGAACAGCGGTAAACTCGGTTATCGTGAAATGAGACCCTACCAGAGTGAGAGCAATGTAGGCGATTACATGGTAATGGACGGTACTCCTTATTATTATGCCGACTGGGATGTGAAAGGTATCTACTTCAACAATGCAGCTCCCTCTCAGAGCCACAACATATCTATCCAGGGAACATCGGGCAAGACCAATTACTACCTTTCTTTCGGCTATAATGACAAGCAGGGACAGATGAAGATTCATCCTGATGAACTGAAAAAGTACAATGCCTCGGTTAATATCACTACCAACGTTTACGACTGGCTACAGGTTGGTGCCCGCTTCAACTATAGCCGCAAAAATTATAAACGCCCCGACACATGGGCCAACACCTACCAATATTTGTGGCGCTGGGGATCTTACTTCATCCCTACAGGTACCATCGACGGTTATGACACACGTGTTATGGCCATGCAGAAGCAAGCTGCCGACAGGGAAGAAACAACAGACCTGACTCGTATGAATACTTTCCTGAAAGCTGAAATCATCAAAGGGTTGACTGTCAATGCAGACTTCACATACGCTATTCAGAACATGAACAGCGGTTCGCAGGACAACTCTGTCTACGGCATCAACTGGAGCGGAAATCCGGTGCCCTCTTACATTGTTACCAAGAGCAGCAGCGGCATCTGGAGAGACTTCTCCAAGCAGAATACATGGACAGCCAACGCATACGTAAACTATGCCAAAACATTTGTCAAAAAACATAATCTGAACGTAATGGCAGGTGTCAACGCAGAAGAAGAGGATTACAAGTACTTGTATGGCACCCGCAATGTGATGTACGACCAAGATGGATATCCCGAACTGAACATGGCGGGCAAGGATGGACAGGATTTGCAATGGAAACATACATCCCGCGCTTCCGCCGGCTATTTCGGCCGTATCAATTATGACTACAAAGGTATCTATTTATTGGAGTTGAACGGACGTTACGACGGCTCTTCCCGCTTCCCCCATACCGACCAGTGGGCTTTCTTCCCATCAGCATCCATCGGCTACCGCTTCTCTGAAGAGGCCTACTTTGCTCCGTTGAAACACATCATCAGCAATGGTAAGTTACGTGGTTCCTATGGCGAAATCGGTAACGAAGCTGTGGGCGACTATATGTTCGAGCAGTTGATAAGCCAACGCTTAAACGACAAAGATAGCGGTTATATCTATTGGATTGAAAACAATAATGCCAACGCCAATCGCCTAACCATGTATAATATGCCGAAACTGGTATCAAGCAGCTTGACTTGGGAGCGTATCCGCACCCTCAATATAGGTCTTGACCTGGGGCTCTTGGATAACGAACTGACTGTAGGCTTCGACTGGTTCCAACGCGAGAACCGCGATATGCTGGCACCCGCACAAGTATTGCCGAACACACTGGGTGCTTCCGCTCCTTACGAGAACGCCGGTACCCTGCGTACACGCGGTTGGGAAGTGAACTTGAACTGGCGTCACACCTTCAACGAATTTGAAGTGTATGCCAACTTCAACATCGGTGATTCCAAGACAAAAGTAACGAAGTGGGACAACGATTCCAAACTGTTCAATACCTATTATACCGGCAAGACCTACGGTGACATCTTTGGTTTTGAAACCGACCGCTACTTCGAGGAATCGGACTTCACCGGACAAAATGCAGACGGTTCTTGGAATTACAAACCAGGCGTTGCAGACCAATCCAAACTGGAATCAGGCAATTTCCATTACGGCCCGGGCGACATCAAGTTCAAGGACCTGGACGGCGATGGTAAGATTGACGGTGGAAAGGGTACGGCAGACGACCACGGCGACTTGAAAGTCATCGGAAATTCCATGCCACGTTACGAATATAGCTTCCACTTGGGTGGAGCTTGGAGAGGCATCGACCTCGACCTCTACTTCCAAGGTGTAGGCAAACGTGAGGACTGGACGACTTCTTCCCTCAATCTTCCTGCTATGGTACACGCTGACGTGGCCATATACTCCCACCAGACAAGTTACAACAAAGTAATCTGGAATTCGGACTATACTGCCATTACCGGTTACGAAATAAACCAAAGCAACCGCTATCCGCGCCTCTATCGTGGCACGAACAATGGTGCAGGCACCGTATCGGGTATTGCCAACGGTAGCAACAACTACTATCCTCAGACCCGTTATCTGACTGATATGTCTTATCTGCGCCTGAAGAACGTAACCGTAGGATATACCATTCCTAAAGAATGGACGCGCAAAGCCTTCATCGAGAAAGCCCGTATCTACTTCAGCGGCAGCAACCTCTTCCTGCTCCACAAGGGAAATAATCTTCCGGTAGACCCTGAAATCAGCACAGGTAACGGACTTACAGCCGGTGGATGGGGACGTACTGCTCCTATTACGCGCACCTTCTCATTTGGCGTTCAGGTAACATTATAATAACCTCAAAAACTAAGAATAATGAAGAAATTATTAATATATGGGGCCACAGCACTGGCAATGTTGACCAGTTGCAGCGATTTGCTGGACAAATCCCCCCTGGATACCTTCACGAATACTCCGGCATACTGGAGCAACACTGACAACTTGGACAATCAGTGCAATACCTTCTATAACAACTTCTCGGGCTATGGCAACGCAGGAAGTGGCGGATGGTTCTACTTCAAGACCATAAGCGATGACCAAGTGGACGCAGAAAGCCACAACTGGACTTATACCAATGTGGTCGCTTCTTCCACCAACTGGTCTGATCCCTTCACGGAAATCCGCCGTGCCAACTACATCATTGCCGGTGTGCAATCCTCTTCCCTCGATGAAGCAACAAAGGCTCACTACGAAGGACTTGCCCGCATGAACCGTGCATGGGAATACTATCAGTTGGTTCGTATGTACGGCGACGTGCAGTGGATTGACAAGGTTGTCGACCCATCCGACCATGAAGCTCTTTACGGACCACGCACCGACCGGGATATAGTAATGGACAATGTGCTCGCCGACCTCAACTATGCGTGCGAACACATCACCGCAAACAGCAACCGTCAACGCTTCAGCACCGACATGGCATACGCCATGAAGGCGGACATCACGCTATACGAAGGCACCTACTGCAAGTATCGCACTCAAGCCGAGAACGGCAAAGCCCCCGACGAGAGCCGCGCCAACAAATTCTTGCAAGAATGCGTATCAGCTTGTGAATATCTGATGGCAAAAAACTACTCTTTGAACGACAGCTACAAAGGCAACTACAATTCCATCAGTCTGGCAAGCAATCCGGAAATGATTTTCTACAAGCCTTACGCAGAAAGCTCGTTGAGACACTCCACTATTGACTATACCATCAATACAAGTGGTACGCACGGTATTTCAAAAGATGCATTCGACAGTTTCCTTTTCCGCGACGGCAAACCGCTGGCAACGACCTCAGAGAACACCGACGATGCAGCTGTATTGGATGCAGACGGCAACTACTCCATTACAGGACTTTTGGCAGTGCGCGACAAACGCTTGACTGACATCCTTGACCCCGTGCTGTCTTTCAGAGGCCATGCATACAGCCGCGCCGGTGTGGCAGCTTTCACTACTTCAACCGGTTATGGCATCGCCAAGTATGACAATCCTGAAGAATTGAGTATCAGTGACCGAAACAACATCGGTTACCAATACACTGATTGCCCCATCTATTGGATCTCCGTTATCTACCTGAACTTTGCAGAAGCTAAGGCAGAGTTGGGTACCTTGACGCAAAGCGACCTCGACAACTCCATTAACAAGCTGCAAGCCCGTGCCGGTCTGCCTGCCATGACAACCACTCCGGCTACCGACCCCGCCAACAATATGGGAGTAAGCAACCTGATTTGGGAAGTACGTCGCTGCCGCCGTTGCGAACTGATTATGGATAACTGGTACCGTTATTGGGACTTGATCCGCTGGCATCAACTTGACAAACTGGATTCTACAAAGTACCCGAACGTCATGCTGGGTGCTAACGTAAGCAATGTTCCGGACTGTGAAGAAACCGTCAAGAACGGATACATTGACGCTTCCGACGCCCAAATCCGCACTTATGATCCCAAGCATTACTTCTACCCGGTTCCGACCACGCAGTTGACTCTGAACCCCAGTATGAAGCAGAATCCGGGCTGGTAACAAGCATAACTGAAGATTTTCACTAAGAAACCCTTCAATTATCCAAGAATTTAAGAAGCGTTCCTTCATTTTATACTATCTTTGTATAAATGAAGGGACGCTTCTACGTTTCTGCACTCTAAACTACGACCTTAATTCATTAAAATAAGAATGCGTATGAAAACGAAACTTAGATTAACAGCAGCTTTACTAATGATAGCCGGCGCAACTGTCGGCTACGGACAAAATTACGACAACTATCAATTGAAAGACTACACTCTGCCGAACATCAAACGCAGTGCACTCGATCTCGGATTAGGCTCGAATGGCGACTTCGCCACCTACCACAAACAAGACGGAACAGCCTATAATATTGAAGGCAAGTTCTCCGCCGACTTCAACCACCGGGTAAACACCCGCCGCTTCATAAGCGACCAGGACTTCCTGGTTTCCCTTGGAGGATTCCAACGGGACGGAGTATCCGATGACGATGTAAAGACCAGCCATTTCGAAGTCGCCGGCAACTACGCCAATCAATCCCAATTCTACTTCAACGACCCCAAGAAATGGTTCTGGCAAGTAGGCGGTACAGCACAGCTTTCTTACAAAAGAGACAAAGTGGAGGATAAATCCACTTATTTCACTGCCAATATCATCCCTAAAGCAGGCATCGGCTGGGGACGTATCGAGGACGTGACAGACGCCCGTCAAGCCGTCTACATCCTGAACAAGCTGAGCTCCAAAGGCATCATGAAGAAACACCTGTCCGACAGCGAAGTGAACGAACTGGCACAAGTCATCTCCACCGTAAAGAACAAGCGCTTCCTGGATAGCCGAAAGCACATGATAGACGAGATTACCACCGTCAGCACCTATATGGCTGACAAAGGATATACCCAAAGCGAAGGAGCGGAATACTTCACCACCCTGTACGATTACTGGTTGTACGGCGACCTGCACCAACGCCTTTCCGGTCTGCAAGCCGGATTCAGCGTACTGCCCGGCTATGCCCATACCGATCCGGGTGAGGACTACAAAATGAATTCTTTATTAATGGCAGCACTGCTGGAAATGCAGTATGAAAAGCCGATAAACCTGTATTGGCAGCACTCTGCCGGATTATCATTAGGCTACCAATTCCTGCGCACAAAATATGAAGATGACTATTTCGACACCGCAGAAACCAACTTCGGCACCCTGCAAGGCAGCTATTATCTCGGCTATTACCCCAATTCGCGGACACATTTCCGGGCAGGAATCATGGAAGATCTGACTATCACAGACGATTCCTATCGGAAGCGATACTCCGCCACTTCCCTGAATTGCGAAGCCTATTACTACGTCTCCCCGCAATTCCGCATACAAGGCTCCGCCCAAATCGGATATTGCGCCACAGACGATGACTATGTATTTGCCGACAAAAAATGGTTTGGAAACTATAAAATAACATTCACATACTCCATCTTCTAAATGTGACCTCTATTGACGTTGCTTACGACACTCAACAGTAACACAAAAGCGCCTTTTTCCCATAAAATATAAGGGAAAGGCGCTTTTTCTTTCGCATTTATCCCCTTATACCCTTGCATTTGTTCGCTTTTACACAGGCATTCGTCCGCTTTTACACAAGCATCTATCCGCTTCAGCACAGGCATCTGTCCGCTTCAGCCTTATTGTTTATTGCTTACCCACATATGTGGTTCACCTTCCTCACAAACGTGATTCATATTCCTCACAGAGGTAATTCTATTTACCCACGTCCGTGGTTAACTAATAAGCAATAGGGATAAACAGAACAGACAATAGGGATGAAGAGAATAAACACAAGGCTTTTACCTTTGAAACACAAGTGATTAATAGAGATAAGAGCTAAGGAAAGAAAAGCAATGTAAAGGGAAAATCCGAAAAGAACAAGGTATAAAAGCGATAAAAACATGGAAAATATCCGAGTGCAAGCAAGTTGCCTGCACTGCTGCTTACACTATTTGCCTGCACTCTTGAAACAACGATGAACAGGGAGATACAGGCGATTAGTGCAAGCGTGTAAGTAAAATGATGATGAAAATACAGTTATAAAAGCTGAATTCAACTTTAAACTGCGACACCCCCTCCTTTCTTTCTCATCTCCACTT
>JAUUPT010000125.1 GCA_030843315.1 Bacteroidaceae bacterium
GCCCTTGCCCGCCAGGAGCAAGGAGAAGACTTCGTGCTGATGCCCTGGGACTGGGCTTACTATTCACAGAAACTGAAAGACCGGAAATTCAATATCGACGACGAGATGCTTCGCCCCTACTTTGAACTGAGCAAGGTGAAGGAAGGTGTTTTCGGCCTGGCAACCAAGTTATACGGCATCACATTCAAAAAGAACCCCGACATCCCCGTATACCATAAGGATGTGGATGCTTACGAAGTATTTGATAAAGACGGTAAATTCCTTGCCGTATTCTATACCGACTTCCACCCCAGAGCCGGCAAACGTTCGGGTGCCTGGATGACAAGCTACAAAGGGCAATGGATAGACGAAAAGAGCGGAGAGAACAGCCGCCCGCATGTATCCATCGTGATGAACTTCACCAAACCGACGCAGGACAGACCTGCCTTGCTGACCTTCGGTGAAGTAGAAACCTTTCTGCATGAATTCGGCCACAGCCTGCATGGCATGTTTGCCAACTCTACGTACGAAGGCTTGAGCGGAACCAATGTTTATTGGGATTTTGTGGAACTTCCCTCTCAATTCATGGAGAACTTTGCCATAGAGAAGGAGTTTCTGCACACCTTCGCCCGCCATTATCAGACCAACGAACTGATACCCGATGAACTGGTACAACGCATCGTCAATTCTTCAAACTTCAACGCTGCATATGCCTGCCTGCGCCAGGTCAGCTTCGGGCTGCTGGACATGGCCTGGTACACACGTAACCAACCGTTTGAAGGCGATGTAATAGCCTACGAAAAAGAAGCATGGGCAAAAGCGCAAATCCTCCCGTCCGTAGAAGGAACCTGCATGAGCGCCCAGTTCTCACATATCTTTGCCGGAGGATATTCTGCCGGATATTACAGCTACAAATGGGCGGAGGTACTGGATGCCGATGCCTTCTCACTATTCAAACAGAAAGGTATTTTCAATCCGGAGGTAGCCGCCTCTTTCCGTGAAAACATCCTTTCCAAAGGGGGCACGGAACACCCGATGACACTATACAAACGCTTCCGCGGACAAGAACCGACAATCGACGCATTATTAATAAGAAATGGAATAAAGAAATGAAGAGAATTATAAAGAATATCAGTTGCCTGTTGTTCGTACTTTCGTTGCTCCCCGTATTGAGCGGATGTGACAACGAAGACGACCTCATCGAGATTTTTGCAGGAAAGACCTGGAAGCTCAGCCGTCTCACCACAAAGGATAGCAGCCAGAGGTTTCTTCCTAATTTGTGGAATAATGAGAAGGACTACAATAGTAGTATGGATGCCCTCAACAAAGAGAATACTTTCACGCTCAATTTCGAAGGTTCCGAACTGGACGGCGAGCTGATGGGTACCACCTTCACCGCCCGAGGCATCAACGCAACCGTCACCGGCACATGGAAAGCCGACGGCAAGGATCATACATTCTCCCTCTACATCGAGCACACCACCGGTTCGGAAAGCGATCCTTTGGCCAAAGCATTCATCGCCGGACTGCAGAATATCTATAAATACGAAGGAGACGCAAGTTCACTAACCCTTTTCTATAAAGACGGACAAAAGACCAACGTAATGGGTTTCTCACACCGATGATAAAAAAGGAAACATCATGGATGATTCGATGAAAGACAAACAAGAAGCACTGGACAAGCGCTACATACGCATGGCAAGCATCTGGGCGGAAAATTCATACTGCAAACGGCGGCAGGTGGGAGCACTGATCGTAAAGGACAAGATGATTATCTCCGACGGATACAACGGCACCCCCTCAGGCTTTGAAAACGTATGCGAGGATGAAGACAACGTGACCAAACCTTACGTGCTCCATGCCGAAGCAAATGCCATCACCAAAATAGCCCGTTCCAACAACAGCAGCGACGGCGCCACGATGTACGTCACCGCCTCTCCCTGCATAGAATGCGCCAAACTGATAATCCAAGCAGGTATCAAACGGGTGGTTTACTCTGAGAAGTACCGCCTGGAAGACGGCATCGAACTGCTGAGACGGGCAAAGATTGAGGTGGTATATATTGAAAACAAATAAAAAAAGAAAGAATAGACAATGAGTACAAAAAGCACTTCCCGTTTTATGCCGCTTATCATAGCGATTAGTGTAGTGGCGGGAATTTTAATTGGAACTTTTTATGCCAGACATTTTGCCGGCAACCGGCTGGGCATCATCAACGGTTCATCCAACAAGCTGAATGCTTTGTTGCGCGTTATCGATGACCAGTACGTAGATACCGTCAACATGACCGACCTGGTAGAGAAGGCCATGCCACAGATACTTGCAGAACTTGACCCCCACTCTACCTACATTCCGGCGCAAAAGCTGGAAGAGGTCAATTCCGAACTCGAAGGCAGCTTCAGCGGCATCGGTATCCAGTTCACTATTCAGGAAGACACAATACACATCAACAGTGTGATCCCGGGCGGTCCATCCGAGAAGGTGGGCCTGATGGCGGGCGACCGTATCGTAATGGTCAACGACAGCGTGTTTGCGGGCAACGGACTGACCAACGAGAAAGCCATGCGCAACCTGAAAGGTCCGAAAGGCAGCCAGGTGAAGCTCGGCATCAAGCGTGCCACGGAGAAGGAATTGCTCGACTTCACCATTACACGTGGTGATATCCCGCAAAACACCATCGATGCAGCTTATATGATCAACGATGACTTCGGCTACATACAAATCAGCAAGTTCGGCCGCACCACGCACGTGGAGTTACTGAATGCCATTGCACAGCTGAGTCATCAGAAGTGCCAGGGATTGATTATCGACCTGCGCGACAACACCGGAGGATATATGGAAGCCGCCACCCGCATGGTCAACGAATTCCTGCCCGAAGGAAAACTGATAGTCTACACCCACGGCCGCAAGTATCCCCGCATGGAAGAGTACGCCAACGGCACGGGCAGTTGCCAGAAGATGCCGCTGATTGTATTGGTGAATGAAGGTTCGGCCTCTGCCAGCGAGAT
Organism: Bacteroidaceae bacterium; assembly: GCA_030843315.1. Taxonomy (GTDB): domain Bacteria; phylum Bacteroidota; class Bacteroidia; order Bacteroidales; family Bacteroidaceae; genus Bacteroides. The sequence continues at coordinate 2,988 of JAUUPT010000125.1, forward strand.
TTTTGCAGGAGCCATACAGGATAATGACCGCGGAACCATCGTAGGACGCCGCTCCTTTGGAAAGGGCTTGGTACAGCAACCTATCGACTTCAGCGACGGTTCAGCCATCCGCCTGACCATTGCCCGGTACTACACTCCGTCGGGCCGCTGCATCCAGCGTCCGTACGAGAACGGTAAAGACAGCAAATACGAAATGGACTGGATTACCCGCTACGAACATGGTGAGTTCTTCTCGCGCGACAGCATCAAACTGGATGAAAATCTGCGCTACTCCACCGGTCTGGGAAGACCTGTATATGGTGGTGGTGGTATTATGCCCGATGTATTTGTGCCGCAAGACACTACCGGAGTTTCTTCTTATCTGATAGAAGTAAGCAACAAGGGCTTGATTCTGCAATTCAGCTTCCAGTACACCGACCGCAACCGTACGAAGTTAAGCGAATACGAAAACGAAGAAGATCTGCTGAAATACCTCCGTCAACAAGGAATCGTGGAGCAGTTCATCCGCTTTGCCGACTCCAAAGGTGTAAAGAGACGCAATCTGCTTATTCACAAGTCCTATCAACTGCTGGAGAGAAATCTCTACGGTAACATTATCTATAACATACTGGGCAGAGAACAATACATCCGCTACATCAACCAGAGCGATGCCACCGTGAAGAAAGCAGTGGAACTTCTGGAACGTGGCGAAGCATTTCCCAAAGCTCCGGAAGAAGCACCCTTAATGGAGGAAAAGAAAGATGATGGAAAGAAAAAAAGAACTGCGCAAGCAGGTAGCTTTGTTGAAGACCCAACACAAATCTACCGCATCGCATCAGTCTGCTGAAATACTTGCCGCCCTCGAAGCACACCCTGCTTTCAGGGCGGCAAAAACTGTATTGCTATACCACTCGCTGAAAGACGAAGTGGACACGCATGAATTTATCCGGAAGTGGAGCCGCACGAAATGTATCCTGCTTCCGGTCGTTGTAGGAGATGATCTGGAATTGCGGATATACACCGGCCCGGACGACCTCACTATCGGCGCTTACGGCATTGAAGAGCCCACCGGAGAAGTCTTTACCGACTATGCCACTATCGACTTCATCGCCGTTCCCGGCGTAGCTTTCGACCGCAACGGTAATCGCTTGGGACGCGGAAAGGGCTACTATGACCGCCTTCTGCCCCGTATTCCTTCTGCCTACAAAGCAGGCATCTGTTTCCCCTACCAAGTAATCGAAGAAGTTCCGGCAGAAGCGTTCGACATCCGCATGGACGAAATCATAACACAGCCTGCTCCGGAACGACTTATCGAAAAATGATATTGGTGATTACTTGTGCTCCTACATGCCGGTTCAAGTTGCGCACCAGCAAGTCACGCCCCATCATCAACTCTTGGCGAAGAGCGGCCGAGGTCAGATGTACATAGAGAGTTTGGTTCTTGATGTAGAGTTCACGGGTATAAGATGCAATGGTAGGTCCCAACACTTCGGGCCAGGCACTGATGAGCCGCCGTTCGTTCAATGGCGATTCCAAGCTCTCCTGACGAAGAAAATTGCGGATGAGCTCCCCTATCTGCTCGGCGTTATTACGTTTCATGCTTCATCCTCCTTCATTTCGGCCACTACACCTTCTTCTACGCGAAACATTTTATAGTCACTGCCCACCTTGTGCAGAATGCGGTCCAGGTGTTCGCGGTTCGTATCGGTGATGAATATCTGTCCGAAGTTATCGCCTGCCACCAGCTTGATGATCTGCTCTACGCGCGATGCATCCAGTTTGTCGAAGATATCATCGAGCAGCAACAGGGGCACGGTTGTACCGGTACGTTTCAGGAAGTCGAACTGTGCCAGCTTCAGGGCAACAAGGTAAGTTTTATTCTGTCCCTGCGAGCCTTCACGCTTAATAGGAAAGTCACCCAAGAGCATATTCAGTTCGTCCTTATGCACGCCATGCAGGGAGTAGCCCATGATTTGGTCGCGCACGCGGCTTTCCTTCAACACTTCTAAGAGAGAGGCATTGCGGGCATGGGAATCGTAAGTCAGCCCCACCCGCTCCTTGTCTTGAGAAATGAACGAATAGAAAGACTGGAAAATAGGAATAAACTCCTGAATAAAGGCCTCGCGCTTGCGGAACACCACTTCACCGGCTTGTGCCATCATCTCCTCCCACACAAGGAAGAGTTCCTCCTCCACCGGCTGCTCGCTCTTCAACAGCGAATTGCGCTGCACAAGGGCCTTGTTGTAGCGTATCAAGGCTTCCAGGTATTCTTTGTCGTACTGGGAGATGACCACATCCATGAAGCGGCGGCGCTCATCACTGCCTCCCGCTATCAGTTCCGAATCGGCAGGCGACACCATCACCAACGGCAAGAAACCGATATGATCGGATAAACGGGTATATTCCTTCTTATTCCGCTTGAACTGTTTCTTCTGCCTGCGCTTCATGCCGCAATAGATTTCCTCCGGTGTACCATCAGGAGCTTCGTAGAAACCTTGTATGACAAAGAAGTCGGCATCATGGCGAATATTCTGAGAATCAATGGGATTTCCGGCACTCTTGCAGAAGGATAAGAAGTAAACAGCATCCAGCAGATTCGTCTTTCCCATGCCGTTCTGCCCGAAAAAGCAGTTCAACTTGGGCGAAAAAGAAAGCTCCACCTGCTCCAGGTTCTTATAATTGAGTATGGATATACGTTTCAGTATCATATAATAACGATGAGTTCGACTGCAAAAGTAGGAAGAATTTCGGGCTTTTGGGATGCAAAACAAAAAAAGATGCTTCTAAATTTCGTTGATAGCCATAAAAAACTTACTTTTGCGGGTCGAAATAGCTATGTAAGAATAATAACAAAAAGATTATATAAAAATGGCAGAACAAAAAAAGACGAATGAGGCCTTAAACGTGGAAGACGCACTGACACAATCGGAGGCATTCTTCATTAAGAACAAAAAAGCAATCATCGGTGCCGTAGTAGCAGTAATTATCATCGTAGCCGGTGTAGTGATGTACAAAAACCTCTATGCCGACCCGCGCGAAGAGAAAGCACAAGCTGCCCTTTTCAAAGGACAAGAGTACTTCGAGGCAGACGCATACGAACAAGCATTGAACGGTGACAGTATCGGTTTCGTAGGATTTGCTAAAGTTGCCGACCAATACAGCGGCACCAAAGCCGGTAATCTGGCAAAGGCTTACATGGGTATCTGCTATGCACACCTCGGCAAATATGAAGAAGCAGTAAAAGCACTCGATAGCTTCAGCGCAGACGACCAGATGGTAGCTCCCGCTATGAAAGGCGCTATGGGTAACTGCTACGCACAACTCGGCCAGTTAGACAAAGCCGCTTCCATGCTGCTGAAGGCTGCCGGCGAAGCAGACAACAATACGCTCAGCCCCATCTACCTGCTGCAAGCCGGAGAAATCCTGGTGAAGCAAGGCAAGTATGACGATGCAGTGAAGGCATACACCACTATTAAGGATAAGTACTTCCGTTCATACCAAGCTATGGACATCGACAAATACATCGAACAAGCTAAATTGCTGAAGAAGTAATATACCTTATTATAATAAGATATTTCAAGCACGGATTATACGGAAAACACGGAAAACACAATGCCGTGAAGTTCGCATAATCCGTGCTTTTCTTATCTCATAACCCGCAAATAAATAAAAACTAATCAATATGGCAACAGCTTATCACAATCTTTCGGACTACGACTTCAACTCCGTTCCGAATGCAGAAAAGATGAAATTCGGTATCGTTGTATCCGAGTGGAACTACAACATCACCGGTGCCCTTCTGAAGGGAGCAATAGAAACATTGAAGAAACATGGAGCAAAGGATGAAAACATCCTGATTAAAACAGTTCCCGGTAGTTTTGAACTGACTTTCGGAGCCAATCAGCTCATCGAATATAGCGAAATTGATGCAGTAATTGCAATAGGCTGCGTAGTAAGAGGCGATACTCCCCATTTCGACTACGTTTGCATGGGTACCACGCAAGGCATCACCCAACTGAACGCAACTGGCGATATTCCAGTTATTTACGGATTAATTACCACCAATACGATGGAGCAAGCCGAAGACCGTGCCGGTGGAAAGCTGGGCAATAAAGGCGATGAATGTGCAATTACTGCAATAAAAATGGTGGATTTCGCTTGGAGTTTACAAAAATAGTTGTATCTTTGCACTCGCAATTGAGAAACAAAGGTAATAACTAAGTTTTATCAAGCGCAAAAGGGCAAATACCAGAGTGGCCAAATGGGGCAGACTGTAAATCTGCTGTCTTT
>JAUUPT010000019.1 GCA_030843315.1 Bacteroidaceae bacterium
CATGGTAGTGACTCTGTAGTCCCATCTGCCGTCGTAAGAAGTGTTGGAGAGCTTGTTCGTGTCATTGGGTAAGTTGGCGAAAGCAATGTCGATGTCCTTGGCTGCTTTAGCCCAAATGCTGTGGGCATCGATGGCATCGGCGTAGTCCTTGTTCTTGCTGGTGTAGCCTTCGAACGGCGTTTTGATGGCACCCTCTTCCTGGTCTTGCTTGAAGTCGCTGACGATGCTGCCGGAGATGTAGCAGTTGTAGTCGATGACAGATTTGTCGTCGCAGCCATCTTTGACTCCCGGAGTTCCCCACTTCGGTGCCATGGCGCGGTACTTGCAGTTCACCATCAGGTTGTTGAACACATTGGCGAGGATATTTTTCTCTACATAGATGCAGCCGCCTTTCACACCGTCGCGACGCCAGCCTGCGTTGACGATGGTATTGTTGTAGGCCACGCACTTGGATTGAGCACGGCCTGCAGCGTCATCCTGGCCGGAGCTGGAGAGTTTCAGGCCGTTGGTGTTGGGGCTGTACATCACGTTATAGGCCACTGTGGTGCTGGTGCCCGCCTTTACATTGACAGCTTCACCGCCTGTGGCACCGTTGCAGGCAAACACGTTATGAGTAATGATGCCCTTGCCGCCCTGCATATAGATACCATCGGCAAAACCATTGCGGATGATGCTGTGTTCTACCACAAGGTTGCCCTTGAACTGTGCACTGGTAGTGATTTGTACGCCGTCATCCTCACCTGCGGTGTAGATGCCTGCTATTACAGAAGGCGATTTGTCGGTCATGGGGCTGCCGGTGTATTCAATCACACAGTGGCTGAAGAGTGCTTCGGCATTGGTTGCAGAGTTGTTCAGCATGAAGCCGCCCCACAGGTTCTTCTTGTTCAGCACGTTGTCGAACTTACGTTCGGCTTCGGGGATGGAGAATACTACGGGAGCCTCTGCCGTACCTTGGCAATAGATGTTTCCGTTCACGGTGAATTCAATGCCTGTTCCTTCGGTATCAGCGGAGTTGAAGAGCACTTCCACACCTTCCTCGATGGTCAGGCTCTTGCCTTCTGCTACTTCCAACTGTCCCTTGACGGTGACGGTGGTATAGGCTGTCCAGGTACCTTCCACTTTGCCGGAAACTTCCATTGTGTTCATGGCCACGGTGACGGTGCAGCTCTGTGCCAGTGCCGTGTTGGCGGCAGGTGTGGCGGTGATGACTGCCGAACCGGGCTTCAGGGCTGTTACGACGCCGCCCGAAACGGTGGCTACACTTTCGTCGGATGATTTCCAGCTTACTTCCTTGTTGCTGATATTGTCGGGGAAGAAGGTGCACGCCAGTGTCTCCGTCCCTTCGGGAGAGAGAGTGATGGAACTTTGGGAAAGTACGAACTTGCTGATGGCGGCTTCCGTGTTGTCGTCATCGTCGCTGCACGAAGTGAAAAAGCAGCATGTTAAGGCAATGAACATCATTGCCATCAGTTTGAATTGTTTCATAAAAGTAGAATAATTGGTTTATAAAATTAAGTTGTATGATAATCTTTTGGAGCAGTTTATAGTTTGTACCTCACACCTAGCAGGACACTCTGCCCGGTTTTTTCCTCACGTTCCACGATGCCCCCGCTGTGCCGGCGGACGTTCTTCGTGTCGGCATTGCGGTCGTTGGCGTGGTAGTAGCGCAGCAGTGGCGTATTCAGCAGGTTTTGTCCTTTCAGGAAGATGCTGATGCCGCACTTGAAGCGCTTCTCCGCACTGACGTCCAACTGCGTGATGCCTGCATCCCAGCGGTCGTTCTCGTAGAAGCGGTCTATCACGGCGATGCGCTTGCCGGTGCGCGAGAGGGCTATTTGTCCGTCCCATCCGCGCTTGGCGTCCTTGAAGAGTAGCGAGCAGTTGAACACGTGTGCCGCTTGTCCGAAGAGGGGGCGTGTCTGGTCGGCATGGTCGGTGTAGATGCTGCCGTTGTCGTCCACCAGTTCGCGCAGTTTGGTGGTGGTGATGGCGGAGTGGGTATAAGTGTAGTTCGCCTTGATGCCGAACCAGCGGAAATACTTCATCACATCCAGTTCGATGCCCCAGTTGGTGGCATCGCCGTAGTTGCCCGGTGTATAGAAGGTTTCTTGTCCTACGGGTTGCATACCGTATTCGATGGGGTTCTTTATCTTTTTGTAAAACACACACGCCATCACTTGTTCGCTGGGTTTGGGGAAGAACTCGTAGCGCAGGTCGAAGTTGTCGGCGGTGGTGTGTTTCAGTTCGGGGTTGCCGCACTCGTTGTAATCTTCGTTGATGATGTGGTAGGGCACAATCTCGAAGAAACTGGGGCGGTTGATGGCACGATAGTAAGAGAGGCGCAGGTTGGCGTCCTTGTGTACATTGAACCGTATGTGCGCATCGGGCAGCAGGTCGGTGTATTGCTGACCGCCTTCGTTGGCAGCTCCTGCTGTGGGATAGAGCAGTGTGTATCCCTGGTCGGTATGCTCGGCGCGCAAGCCGCCCACCAGTTGCCAGCGTCCCCGGCTGAAGCGCACCTGACCGTATCCGGCGCCAATCTTCTCGGTGGCGTCGTAGTTCATGGGGTCGCTCAGGCTGAGGTTGCTCAGGCGGAAACTGATTTCGTCGTAGTTGTTCCAGTCCTCGCCACGATACTGGTCGTAGCTGTTCACGCTGGGCTTGCTTGCATCGTAGGGCTGGAAAGTATATTCATGGTAGAAGCTGCTGCGTTTTTTGTCGCGGTACATCCCGCCGGCGGTGAAGTCCAGCGTGCCGTCGCCTGCCAGCTTCAGCCGGTAGTTCAGGTCCAGATAGCCGGAGAGGTCATCGTCCGTGTTGTGTTCCCAGCGGCGGATGGCGCCTACCCGATTGTCCACCCACTGTGCCGTGCCGGTAGCGCTGTTCTTCAGTTGTATCTGGGCATTGTCCGGCGCTTCGTTGCGGGCACTGGCGATGTTCGCTCCCCAGTCTATGCGGAAAGCATCGCCGGGCAGCAGTTTGTGCTCGCCTCGTAGCATGGAGTTGAGTATGCTTTGGTGCTGCCAGCGCAGGCGTATGATTTCGTCTTGGGTGCTGATAGCGTCGCGCACCTGCGAATTGCGGAAGTTCATGTAGCCGTTGTACCACGTCAGTTTGTTCCGCTGGTCGATGTAGTAGTCCAGTTTCAGGTGGGCGCCCAGGCGGCTCTGCTGTTCGGAGAAGTAGCGGTTGGTGATGCGTTGCACCCCGTCGTTGTCGGCAGTGCTTGCGTACATGTCGCTCAGCTTCCCTTTCTTGCGGTTGGAGAAGCTCACTGCAGCCATTACTCCCAGATGTTCCCGGAAGAAGCGGTCGCCATAGGAGAAGCCGGCGGAAAGGTCGGGCAGAGGCTTTGACGACTTCACCCGCAGGTTCTTCGTGGTGAAGTCCGTGATGTCTGCCGGATAAGCATCGCCGAACTGTTCGTTGGGGCTTTTGCGCACGATGTCGCCGGAAGAGAAGGACTGGAAATCATGGTCCAGAAAATGGAAGCTGTAGCCTGTGGAAAGGTTCGCGGTGAGTTGCCGTTCGGTGGGAGCGTCTTTCATCACCATGTTCACCGCGCCGCCTATGCCGTCGCCTTCCAGATTGGCAGTGAGCGATTTGGTCACTTCCAGGCGGTCCAGCAGTTCGGAGGGAAAGATGTCCAGCGGCACGAAACGGTTCTTGCTGTCGGGACTGGGTATCTTCATGCCGTTTACCAGTGTGTAGTTGTAGCGCTTGTCCATACCGCGCAGGATGGCGTACTGTCCTTCGCCGGAACTGCTGCGTTCCATGGTGACGCCGCTCATGCGCTGTATGACGTTCGCTACGGTGAGGTCGGGCGAGAGTTCGATGGCTTTGGCGCTCATCACGTTCACTACGTTTATCGCCTGCTTCTCAATGCCGCGTGCGCCCACTTCCGTGCGCCCGGGATTGTGTGCCATGATGGTTACTTCGCCCAGCAGCAGGTTGTCGGCGTCCATTGTGATGGTGATATCGCTGTCACCTTTCTTCAGGGTATATTCTTTGGACTTGTAGCCCACGTAGGTGCAAATCAGTGTACAGGGATAGGTATCGGCGGAGAGCGTGAAACTGCCGTCCAGTCCCGATGCGGTTCCTTTGGAAGGAATACCTTTCACGATGATGGTAGCTCCGATAATCTCTTCTCCCGACCGCGAGTCTTTTATCTTCCCTTTCACGTTTTTGGCATTAGCCGCCCCTACTATCAGCAGCAAGGCGGCAAGAAATGTAAAGATACGTCTCATGTAGTTCTTATTTGTTGTGTGTCACCGTGTGCAGTATGTTTCCCCGCTTGTCAATCATGCGTAGTTCCAGCGTCTGCTTGTTGGCAGAGACGATGGAGAAACCCGGTTCGGGGCTGCAGAATATCGTGCCTTCGATAGGGTTCACTTTGCGGGAGAGCGAGCCGGCGGAGTTGGTGATGTAGTCTATGTTGCTTCCCGGCTTGCGCACGTGCTGGAAGTTGTGGATGTGTCCGCAAATGTACATATCTACCTTGTGCTTGCGCAGGATGGGGTCGAGTCGGGCTTGCATATCCCGGCGTTCGCTTTCGTCTTTCGGGGTTTCGGCGTAGATGGGGTGGTGTCCGGCTACGATTACCCAATCTTCTTTGGCAGCGGTGAGTACGGAGTCTACCCAGGCAAGTTGCTGTTGGTAGTCCTGCTTGCAGGCATCGGGGTAGCTTTCGCTGTCGTTGCGGTATTTGTCAATCATCGGGGCGGTGTCTACCCAAACTACGCGTAGGGTGGTGCCTTTCTTTTCAAAGGTTTTGGTGTAGTAGCGGGCGGGCATTGTCCAGCGGCGGCTGACGTTGCTGTAGTCCAGTACGGCTTGCGTGTTGCCGCGATACTCGTGGTTGCCCAGTACGGGAAACCAGTCTATCATTAGTTCCGGGTGGGTGTAGATAAGTTCGTAGTTGGTCATCCACAGGGGGTCGTTCACGCTTTGCACGCCTTCGAAGTGGTGTATGTCTCCGGTGGCGAGGACGAATTCGGGGCCCACTTCCTCGGCCATCGTGCCCATCAGTTCGGCAATGGGCTTTTGGTCGTAGTAGCCGTTGCGGCCCAGGTCGTTGGCAACGTAGAAGTTGAGTTTCTTGTCGAAAACGGAGTAATCGGTGGTTGGTTTCGTTGCATTTACTTTTTCATCTGCTTGAATCGTGTTGCAAAGAGTCGTGCATAAAAGCAGGAACAGGAATCCTTTTAAAATTTGTTTCATATCTATTAATATCTGTTGATAATGCAGCCGCAAAAATAGAGGGATGCCGTTACGTATTTCTTACGGAGAATTTAAGAACAGATAACGTTTCGGTTACGATTGGGCTACAAAAGAGGGGCGTGGGTTTTGAAACTCCCTTACCTCTCATCCGAAACATTATAGGCTTTCATCTATAACTCTATAGCCTTCGTTGCACAAGATGGCATCTTATGCTGCTCAAGATGGCATCTTATGCTACACAAGATGGCATCTTGTGCAACGAAGGCTATAATGTTTCGCATGAAAGGCAAGTATGTTCCATGTCTCAGGCAAGTATGTTCTGCTTTCTATACGGCTAAGTGGCAGCGTATCAGTAGCTTTCTTTCGTCGGCCAGCGTGGTGGCAAAGAGGTAGGTATCTCCGCCTTCGGCGAGTTTCAGGCGTTTGCGCAGTTCGGCAACGGTGGCGGGGAAGTTGCGTACGGTGAGGTTTGCTTTCTTCTCTGTGCCGAGCAATTCTTTTACTTCTTTTTTGTTGAAGCCGGCGGTGCCGCTGACGCGGAACTTGCGGCCGGGGAAGTCGGCGATGTAGTGGTCGGAGGTGTAGAGGTGGCTGTTGGGATGTAGCTTTTCCACCTTATATATATAGGAGATACTGCGGAAGGCGCCGGCTTTCAGCAGGGAGGCATTCGGTTCGTAGAGATACGCTTTCGGGGCGGGGGCGTAGGGGCAAAGGCGGTCTTTCTCCTGTCGGCGGGTGAAGACGAGGGACTGCCGGCTGGTGCAGGCAGGTTGAGTTGCTGCGGTGTGGGCAAGGTTGACGCAGTGGATGGGGATGTCTTCTGCGGCGGGGGCATCGTGTCCCAGGATGAGGAGGAGCTCCTTGCACTCGTTGCCCACGGAAACGATGTGGGCCTCTTGCACGTGCTTCAGGTCGTTCACGGCGAGGGTGAGGTCGAGCATGGGGGACAGCTTTATCAGTACATGCTGTGCCTTCTCCAGCAGCAGCTCTTCCAGGGCGGAGACGTCGGGTTCGCAGTCGCTGATGGCAACCGTCTTTCCGCCGTGGCCGTCGCGACGGGCGGGGTCGATGAATATCCAGTCTACGGGCTGCATCTGCCGGAGGTGGTGAATGCCGTCGTCGTGGCAGACGGAGATGTGGTTCAGGTTCAGGGCGGGGAAGTTGTGCGAAGCTATCCGGCAAAGCGCTTCCTGTTGCTCCACGTAAGTTGCCTGCCGGAAGCAGGCGGAGAGAAAGGCGCAGTCGATGCCGAAGCCGCCGGTGAGGTCGGTGAAAGAATCGTGGAGACTTCCCGACTTTGCGATGATTTCCGCTTTGTAGCGTGCCGTCATCTCCGAGGAGCATTGCTCCAGGGAGAGGTGGACGGGGTAGAGGATGTGCTCGTTCTCGGCCCATGTCGGCACTTTCTCACGCGCCACCTGCCAACCGGCTATCTGGGTGATGGCGGCGGGCATATCTACTGCGGGGTATCGGCGGGCTTGCAGGGCGAGGGTGCGCACGTCGTCCGGGCGGTGTTGGCGGATAAAGCGGAGGGTATCTTGGGATAAGGGCATGGCTTGGTTTCCTGTCTGGGTTTTAATTATGTCGAATTCGGCACAATTTAAATTTGGATTATTCATTGTTATTTTAATCATGTATGTGTGTCAGTTATTTATTGTCATGATTATCCACAGTAATACTTGCAACGGTAAATGGGAATTTAGCGGGTAGTTTGCAGTACTATCTCCATTCTCCTCCTCCTGGGAGGAGGAGTACCCGAAGGGGGAGGTGGTAGGAGAAAAAAGAACCTTTGAAGAAATGATTTCTCTGCATTGTGCCCTTTACCACCTCGCCCTTTGGGCACCCCTCCTCCCAGGAGGAGGGGAATGAAGTTACTCTGCTATATAACAGTACTAACTTTACTCCCCTCCCTACGGGGGAGGGGTCGGGGGAGAGGCCGCTAAATTATCATTTATCCGTTACGGACATTATAGCGGACAATCATCTTTATTCTTATGCAAAGTTATCTCAAAATGAACAAAGTGAGGCATGGATGCTTGTCTTTTTGCAAATGGGCGGATATTTTGGTTTCAGGGAATCAACCGGTACTTCTCTTTTGCCGTTTGCCTGCCGACGCGGTTGAAGTGCCACCACTCACTGGGCAGGGGACGGAAGCCGGCTTCTTTCATCACTTGCCGCAGCAACAAGCGGTTTTCCCGTTCTGCTTCCGTGATTTTGCCTTGTGCCACCAGTCGGGCTTCTTCGGTGATGTGGGCTTCTCGGCCCAGATGGTCAACGGGAGTACCCATAGGCAGGGGATTCCCTTCTTCATCAAGGATACTGATGTCTACCGCCAGGCCGTAGTTGTGCAAGCCGCCGCCCCGGGCAGGGTTGGATACGTAGATGTACTTGGGGGTTCCTTTCACCACGTCCCACATCTTCTGCTGCACGGACATGGGGCGGGCGGCGTCGTAGATGATGAGGCTGTAACCGGGATGACGCTCTTTCAGCAGGCGCTGTGCACGACTCAGGCTTTCCATGGCTTCGGGATGTAGATAGGCTTCTTTTAAATCCTCATACAATATGGTTCCGGTGAAGTTTTCGGCACGGGTGTACATCAAGTCTACGGCAATCGTGCTGTCCGCCTCGGCAATGTTTACGAAGCCGAGGGAGTCGAGGCAGAGGGCGGTGCGGCTTTTGGCTGGGGCAGTAAAAGAAACAGGCTCTATGGAATCGATGTGCAGGGAATCTTCTTCCGTGTTTAGGCATTGAGCCTGTTCTTGTTGCTGTTTTCCGCCGCAACTGTATAGCAAGCAACTGCAAAACAGGGATAAAAGGTATTGCTTCATATCATAAAACACCTTCTTCGGTAAGGATTGCTTTCATTATGGCTATATCCGAGTTGACCTCTCCCTGCATCAGGTATTTATCTTTCCGGCGGCACACAGTCTCGTAGATTTCCTTTGCTTTCTCTATCTCCGCACTTCCGTGGTGGAGTGCCAATATGCAGAGAATACGTTGTTTGGAAGACGTCACATTTCTGTATTGCAGGATGTAGTCGGAGAGTTCTTTGGTATATAGTTTATTTACCCATTCGAACTCGGCTATTACCAATCCCGTGAACACTAATTCGCATTCTATCTCTTTGACAAACAAACCTATAATCTCCTCCTTGTGCGTCATCATTTCTTCGAGGGCATTGTATGCTGCCCGCCATTCCAGTTTGTCTTGCAAGCGATTGATGTACATAAGCCTGATGGTGACTTGAAGGGCGTTCTTGTAGTCTATGTCATATTCTTGCCTGAACCATTCTTCGGGTATATCTTTCAGACGCATACCTTCCTGTACCAAAGCGTTGACGCGTAACTGGATTACCATCGCCTGTTTGCTCCTTTTGTCTTTCAGCAGCAGGCGCATATTGTCCGCATCGTTGCCGACACCGCCTATTCTCATGGGAATCCCGTTCATCAATCCTGAAATGATGCCGATAAGGGCAAATAGGAAGAGGAACATCCTCAAGGGGTATGGCATTCCATCCACGGTGAGTAGCAGGATAATGGCGATGGTGGCTGTCAGCAGGTTGGCGAGCACTCCGCCTAAACTGTATAGGGTATACGGGATGTCCTGCAGCGGTTTGTCGGGGGGAGTGAGCAGGCATTGTCCTCCCGTACCGGCAAGGCTGAAGTGTTTGATGCGTAGTTTTCCGTTTTGGCGTATGAATGTCAGGTTGAGGATGCGGAAGGAAACGAAGCGGTAGCCCGTTGCCAGTCCGCAGACCAGGTGTCCACCTTCGTGCAGAATAATCTGCAGAAAAGCGGAAAGGAATATGAACGCGACAGTCATTCCTGTAATTCCTGCTACTTGCAGTGCGTTTAAAGCAGCGAATTTCTCTCCGAAGGTATCGAAAGACATACCCGTGGCGATGTATGTTCCGGCACATACTCCTATGGCGCCGATGCCTGCTCCAATGATGAAGCTTCCTGACAGTTTTAGTATCTTCTTCATTTCTTTAGTATTCTATTTAAGTAGTTTATGTCTGACAATAAATTCACAGTCTCAAAATGTCCTTTATAGAACACGGCCCAGTTATTGAAAACGCAGGGCAGTTCTTTGGCTTTCTGTAGCGTATCTACTTGTATTAAGGATAGAGGAACATGATTCGTTTCGCAATACTGCTTTATCATCTCAATCTTTTGATAGATATAGGGGCATTGCATATCATAATAAATAGTCAGTTCCTGGCTTTCAATTTCCCGGCTCTTGGCATTGGGTGCAAACTTCGGTGTTGTTCCGTCAAAAGAAAGTGCAAGCAATTCATATCCGTTTTCGGTGGTATCGACTACCTCGAAGCCGAACTTCTTCGCAAATGACTGGTCGGAAAGCCAGGATTTCTGTTTCTTTGCTCCGAGCATGCAAACACCGGATTTGCCTTTCGCTTTGGCGTCAGCCAGACAATATTCCATCAGCGACCTTCCATACCCGTTTCCTTTGGGGCTACCGTAAACCCATAAGCAATAAATATAGTAATAGTTATCACCGTTTATGGGCACCCAGGCAGTTTCAAGAGGAGCATATTCGATAAAAACCGTAGCCTTTGCATTCAGCTTCCTAAAGACGTGCCCTTCCTTCAGTCGGTCGGAAAGCCATTGTCGCTTTGCCTCAACCCCCGGATGGAGCTTTCTGCTGCGGATAATGCAGCACAAATGCTCATCGGCAAGGTTCTCTGTTGTCAAGTTTACAAAATCAGTGTTCATATGCGTTTCGCTTTAAATCAGACATTATTAATTAACGGGCCGTAATCGTTCATTCAGGCAGCAAATGTAATGAATCTATGTGGATTATCTCTATTTCTGCATACCGTTTCTCAATGCTTTGCCTTATTGTAATGTAAAACTAATCTTGATGACAATGCCGTACCTCTTTCAAGAAAACTTTGTTAAATAGGCAGCCATCTCTTTGCATATGTTATGCAAATGTGTATATTTGAATAGAGTATCTAAATATATCATAAGATTAATTAACTCAAAATCCTATGGGCAGTAATATTTTCCTTGTTATCGCACTTGTCACAACAGGAATCTTTGTGATACAGTTCATCCTCTCCATCTTTTTCGGAGATATGGATGCCGATGTAGACGTGGATGCAGATCTTAGCAGTGTGGTGTCCTTCAAAGGACTTACCCATTTTGGCATCGGCTTTGGCTGGTATATGTTTTTGGTTGGAGACACCGAGCTGCAGAGCTACGCTGTTGCTATCCTGATAGGTTTATGCTTTGCATTTGCTGTTTGGTTTCTTTATAAGAAGGCTTACCAGTTGCAGCAAGTCAACCGTTCGGAAACTACAGAACAACTGGTGGGCCGGGAGTGCACCATCTACTTCAAGCAAGACGAAGGGCGATATACGGTGCAAGCCAGTAAGGATGGTGCTATGCGCGAGGTGGACGTTGTTTCGGAGACAGACAAAACTTATCAAACCGGAGACAAAACAATAATCACGACGTATAAGGATGGAACCTTATATATCAAGTAACAACTAAATACATATTAGATTTATGACACAAGAAATGATGATCATGGCCGCCATACTTATAGCGGTCGTTCTGCTCACTTTCGTCGGTATCCTTTCGCGCTACCGCAAATGTAAGAGTGACGAGGTTTTGGTAGTATATGGTAAAACCGGAGGCGATAAGAAATCGGCGAAACTATATCATGGTGGTGCTGCTTTTGTATGGCCCATCATCCAGGGATACGAGTTCCTGTCAATGAAGCCGATGCAGATAGACTGCAAGCTGACGGGAGCGCTGTCTGCCCAGAACATCCGCGTGGATGTGCCGACTACTATTACAGTTGCCATCAGCACCGACCCCGAGGTGATGCAGAATGCTGCCGAACGTATGCTGGGATTGTCTATGGACGACAAACAAAACCTGATTACGGATGTGGTCTACGGGCAGATGCGTCTGGTCATTGCCGACATGACGATTGAGGAGTTGAACTCCGACCGCGACAAGTTCTTGTCTAAAGTGAAGGATAACATCGATACGGAGCTTCGCAAGTTCGGTTTGTATCTGATGAATATCAACATCAGTGATATCCGCGATGCTGCCAACTATATTGTCAACTTGGGTAAAGAAGCAGAAAGTAAGGCATTAAACGAAGCCCAGGCAAATATCGAGGAACAAGAGAAACTGGGTGCCATCAAGATTGCCAATCAAATAAAGGAACGTGAGACAAAGGTTGCCGAAACGCGCAAAGACCAGGATATCGCGATTGCTGAAACGAAGAAGTTGCAGGAAATCTCGGTGGCCAATGCCGATAAGGATCGTATTTCGCAAGTTGCCATTGCCAATGCTGAGAAAGAATCGCAGGTAGCGAAGGCGGAAGCAGAGAAAAATATACGGATTGAGCAAGCCAATACGGAGAAGGAAAGCCGCATTGCGGAGTTGAACTCTGATATGGAAATAAAGCAGGCGGAAGCTGCCAAGAAGGCGGCCATCGGACGAAATGAGGCTCAAAAGGCTATTGCGCAGTCAGATGCCGAGTTGGCCGTTACGCAGGCTACTGCCGATAAACAAGCGGGTGAGGCTGCTGCACGCTCGGAAGCGTCGGTACAGACAGCACGCGAAGTTGCCCAAAAGGAAGTGGAAGAGGCTAAAGCCAATAAGGTGGAATCTTCTTTGAAGGCGGAAAAAATTGTACCGGCAGAGATAGCCAAGCAAGAAGCGGTTCTTCAGGCGGATGCCGTTGCAGAGAAGATAACTCGTGAAGCCGAAGCACGCGCGAAGGCTATGCTGGCACAAGCCCAAGCTGAGGCACAGGCCATCCGGATGAAGTTGGAAGCTGAGGCAGAAGGTAAGAAGAAATCGTTGCTGGCCGAGGCTGAAGGTTTTGAAGCAATGGTACGTGCGGCAGAGTCTAACCCGGCTATTGCCATTCAATATAAGATGGTAGACCAGTGGAAGGAAATTGCCGGAGAACAGGTGAAGGCATTCGAACATATCAACTTAGGAAATATCACTGTATTCGACGGCGGAAATGGTGGTACAAGCAACTTCCTGAGCTCATTGGTGAAGACCGTTGCTCCGAGCCTTGGAGTGCTGGATAAGCTGCCTATCGGAGAAACAGTGAAAGGCATTATTCATCCGGAGGAGAAGCCGGAAGAAAAGAAAGAGGAAAAGAAGGACGAAAAGCCGGAACCTGCTAAGAAGAAATAGGATTTTTGGAGAGGCTGGCCTATATTCCCAGCCTCTCTTTTAACAACCGGTATCCGGTGAGGCTGACCCGCAACTTGACTCCATTCTTCAGCAATAGCTGGTAAGTCTCTTTGCCGAAGAGTTCCACCCGGGATATCTGTGTCACATTCACGATCGTCGACCGGTGGATGCGTACGAAGTTATCCGTAGGCAAGTGTGCCTCGAAATATTTCATAGTCTGTTCTTTGATATACTCTCCCGAAGGAGTGACCAGGGTGGCATAATCTCCGCACGCCTGGATATATAGCAATTCTTCTACTTTGATGATATGAATCTTTGAACCGTCCTTTACAGTGATACGGTCAATGCATTCTTCTTGTGGTTGGGGAACTGGTTTTTCCGTTTCGGGGACGAACAGTTCTGCTTCTTGGGATGCGTCGTCTGCTACTACCTGCAAGTGATACCACAGGGTAATGGCTACCCATGCCGGTATGCCGAACAGGAGTCGGAAGGGAATTGTCGGTATAAAAGAGATATACGATATGCCTGCAAACTTTATCATAATATCATATACCATAAAGCCTCCTGCCAACCAAAGTAATATTCCGACTACAATCGTGATAAGATTTGTCTTCGGTATAGAAACAATGCCGACAACAAACCAAGTCAAATATGCCAGTGCCATGAACCATCCAACCGTTGTAGCTCCGTCTATCACTGCGGGCAACCAATCAACCCCCGTATAAAACCACAGCATAGCCGTCTGCGCAACTGCCAGGAGCAATGCCAGGACAAGTGCCGGGACCCAGCGATATGGATAATCTATTATCGGATGTGCTTTCATACGTCAGTCTTTAATCTCCAAACCTCCTAAAGAGACATTACCCCGGATTATTAATATGCAATCCTGGTTGATATTGGCCCCTTGCCAGCGTTTGTCTTCGCAGCCTCCGAAGAAAGCATTGCACTTGATTACAACTTTCCAGTCGGCAGGGATAAAGAGCTCTACCCCTCCGCAACTGCAATCCAGGTCGATATAGGTTTCGCCGAGTGGCAGATGTGTGTGGCGCAGGTCTATGGTTGTTCCTCCGAACGAGGTACGGATGCTGGCTCCTTTGAAAACTTCGTCCAGCACCACGTGGCGCACAGCACCGAACGTATTATTGGAACGCAGGAAGCCGTTGTCCGACTCGCATTGCTGGGTGTTGGCATCATCTGTATCTCCGGCTTCGGTTGAAGCCGAAGCGAAATTGCGCCCTCTCCGCACGTGTTCTCGCATATGTTCCCGCATGTGCTGTTTGACCCAACGCTCTCTGCTGCGGCTTTTCACAAGAAAAAGAATGCCGATTAATACCAGTGCCAGTGGCCAAAGCATTGCCTGGGAGTTTTCCGGTAGCCAGGATAGTCCGCCGATAAGGAAGTAAGCTCCTACCAGTACCAGGATTGTGCCTCCTATATAGTGGCGGTGCACCATGGAGTATATACCTAATATAATAAGGAGAGACTGCCATGATACCACAACATCGAAGAGCTCGTAAGTAATCAAACCCATGTTGCGGGCAAATAGTAATGCTCCTGAAAGGATAAAGAGCGAAGCTACCAGAATCTTACCGGAGCTTTTGTGAGACGGGAATTTTTGTTTTTCTTCCATTGTTTCTATTATTATGATTGATGGCTCAAAGGTAAGTGAAACCTCAACTTTACTAAATACTTTTCAGATGATTACGGGCAAAAAAACGATGAATTCCGGGTTTAAATCGGTGAATTCTTCTTGCTCTTCCACCAATATCGGATGAAGCGCAGCCCCGTACCAATGAGCGCCAGCGATAGTCCGGTATAAAATACCGCAATGAATGAATCGGGCAGAAGATGGTAAGTGCGTGCTACAATCCCTATTGTGATCATGAATATCATAACCACCCATCCTTTTACATCGAAGAACGAGAAAGGACAGTGTTTCCCTTCTTTCTGTGAGATGCGTAGTGTATGCTTCTTGTATAGCTTGTGGAAGATAATGCCGAAGAACAAAAGAAATACCAGGCTGGCTTCGCAGACTTTGAATAGCCAATACTGCCGTTCACCACCTGCCCAGCACACCAGCCCGATGCGCAGGATGTTTATTCCGGCTAATAGCCATATTGTTCCGGCTGTGATGAGCAAGGTATGTTGAGTTACTCCGTATTTCATATTGTGCAAATCTACGAAATATATGACTTACGGAGAAACATTCCATCTTGCTATTTTTCAATTGAAAATAAATCTCATCGTGTTTATGTCGTGCTCGATTAACTGTCGAAAGATAAAAGCATACCGGTCCCATAGCTTAAGCATTCTCTTTAGTTCTGCTGTGTTTCATCTTTGTGAAAATGGCAAATTTGGTTTTTGGAGTAGATAAAAAAGTATATATTTGCATTATAGTAAAAAATGTAGTTGGGAAAGAGGTAAGTACATTGCACTTCCTTGTAAGCATAGGCTATTCTTTTTATATCATGAAATATGTTTTTTATACATGTATCCTTTTATTAGGTGAATATATGTCTTTGTTTGCTCAAGAAAATGTGGGGGGCAATTCTCACGTACCCTATACGGAGCAGTATATTATGGACATCTATATTTCTGAGCCTGAACGGGCATTGGAATTACTGACCGAAGCAGAGGAAAGGAAAGCGATGCCGATTTATCAGATTGACGATTTACGGAGCATGGTTTATCGCCAGATGTATCAATGCAAGTTGGCTTTTCTGTATGCGCGTAAGGCATATGTGCATGATTCTATCGTTAATAATAGTCCCGGGCACTTATTGAAAATGACTGTCGCATTGGCGGAATTATCCAATTTGCTGAGTGAGTATAAAGAAAGTATCCGTTATGCGGTTCAGGGATTGCGGTTGGCAGAAGAAGAAGGAGACAAACAGGCGGAAGGGAAATTACTCTTTTGCATGGGCGAAAACAAGAGAATGCTGTCTTTCAGGAAAGAAGGATATGAATATTTTGATAAAGCCGTCCAATTGCTGAAAA
This sequence comes from Bacteroidaceae bacterium, assembly GCA_030843315.1. Lineage (GTDB taxonomy): Bacteria > Bacteroidota > Bacteroidia > Bacteroidales > Bacteroidaceae > Bacteroides. The sequence continues at coordinate 15,411 of JAUUPT010000019.1, forward strand.
ACACTGACAATATAAGTGAAATGACCATGCTTTCTTATTTCTATGGGGTAAAGATGACTTATCTTGTGGATGATGGCAGGCTTGAGGATGCTTTAGCTGTCGGGCTACAAAGAGAAAAACTGCTTAGCAATATGGCTGCATTGAAGGATGTCCCCGAGGAATATCTGGATCAGCAATATGAATATGTTTATTCCAAGTTGGCTTATATTTATTATGGCTTGGGAAAGCCTTCATTGGCAACCGACTATTACAAGAGATACCAGGCTACGAAAGCTGCCATAACGCCCGATGGCAAGTACGATGCTACTGCTTATTTGTTTGCAATAGGGGAGTATCAGGAGGTGGTGGAGCATTGCCGGGAGTTGAAAGAAGTATTCAGGCAACAGGATACGGTTAATTACCAGTACAGAGGAATTCTGCAGAAAGAGATCAAGGCTTATGCGGCATTGATGGACTTCAAACGGGTTGCGGCATTGCGTGAATCTGTTATTGCAATTACGGACAGTATGTATCTGCGTGAAAGAAAAGATGCTGCATTGGAATTGGATGCTTTGTATGAGGTGAATGAAAAGGAGGCGCGTATAGCTGAACAGTCTTTTCAGCTGAGAGTACGTAATATTTCATTATTGTTTATTTTAAGTTTGACATTATTGGCTCTATTTTTCCTGTGGAGAATCTGGTTGCAAAACCGTGCTATAAAAAGTAAGAATAAGGCCTTGGTCCAACACATCAATGAGCAGCTTTCTATGCAGGAAGAGATAAACCAATCTCGTGAGCAGTCTGACTTGTCCGACAGTTTGTCTTTATCGGATCATGCAGAATATAAAGAGAGGAAATGTACCGATGGTGAAACAGACAGCAAAGCCAATAGCATGATTTTTAGAAAACTGGATATTCTGATTAAAAGGGAAAAGTTATACCTTCTGGCTGATTTGAGCAGGGAAGATCTGGTAAGGAGAGTTCATATGAATAAAACAGATTTTGCCAAAATGATAAAAGAAAATACGGGGACTAATCTGAATGGATATATAAACAGCCTACGGTTAAATCATGCTATACAGTTGTTGAAAGAGCATCCTGAATATACTTTGCGTGCTATAGCAGAACTATCAGGTATTAATAGTATGCCAACATTCCATCACTTGTTTAAAAGTGGAACGGGAATGACACCCTCCGAATTTAAAAGTGCCCAATCTAAACTTGAAAAATAAAGTATTTATTGCCAGTCATATAATACTCTTCAAAATGGAGATACAGACGAGGAATCTGCTTTTAATATAACTGCTATAATTAGCATCAATTGTAGAATGTACATTGTGACTAATTGTAAATTATTGATTATAAGAATCATGGTACTTTTTTTAATATATTAGAGGACTATTTTTAACAACAGCTATCTGAGGACTAATTTCTATTTTAATATATTCTATACTTTTGCGAATAAAATAACCTCAATATTGAATTGTACATGGCTTTTTCTATTCGTAGGGATGAAGATCGTTATCGCAGGCTTTCCACGTTTGTACGAGTCGGTTGGTGGGAAGCAGACTTTTCCACTCGCCGTTATCTCCTTTCCGAATATATCTATAAATTACTGGGATTCTCCTGTAATACGATAAGTTTTGACGACTTCCGGCAAAACGTGGCTGAAAATTACAGAGATCGCATTGACATGTTATCCGCTGTCCGTCCCGGCGGAACGGAAAATGTGACCTTTCCGCTTCATACAGTGGAAGGTATGATATGGGTGAAGCTTCTTGTGGATGAACGAAAAATGCAGTCGGACGGGAGTCTGCTGCTATGTGGTACATTGCAATGCATTGATGTACCCAACAAGACTGAGAGTGTGCAGGTAAACCGTGAATTGAAGCGCAGGAGAGTGTTGCTCGATAATCGTGCGGGTGAGTTGGCCATTAACTCTGACAATACGGAACTGGAGAAAGCCCAGGTGCGTATCAGCGAGTTTGAAACCTTTTTCCTTATGATTTCGGACTATGCTAAGTTGGGCTATAGCAAACTGAACCTAATGGACATGAAAGGCTATACTATCAACCAGTGGCGCAAGAATATGGGAGAGGCTGAGGATTTTTCGCCGGAATGTTGTGAGGATATGTATCCGAACCTTCATCCTGATGATCGTGGAGAAGTATTGGAATTCATGCGGCAGGCTAAAGAAGGTGCTGTGGATAGATTTACGAAAGAAGTGCGTGTGCGGCAATTTGATGACAGTAGTAGTGAGTGGAAGTGGATACGTTTGGTGCTGATGGTGACCTGCTGCAAACCGGAGCAAGGCATTGTGGAACTGCTGGGTGTGAGCTATGACGTTACGGAGTTTAAAAACGCTGAAGCCAAGCTGACTGTAGCTAAGGAGCGGGCCGAGGAGTCAGACCGCCTGAAAAGTGCATTTTTGGCTAATATGAGTCATGAGATACGTACGCCGCTTAACTCTATTGTAGGTTTCTCCAGCCTGCTGGCGGAAGAGGAGGATAGGAAAGCCTGCCGAAGCTATATGCAAATCATTGAAAGCAATAATGAGCTGCTGCTACAACTGATTAACGACATTCTGGATATAGCGAAAATAGAGGCAGGTATTTATGACTTTGTATTTAAGGAAGTGGACGTGAATCAGCTATGCACCAATATTGTGCGCAGCATGAAGTTGAAATCTCCTGCGGATGTGGACGTGTTTTTTGACCATCACCTGCCGCAATGTACCATTGTGAGCGACTACAATCGCCTGCAACAAGTCATTTCTAACTTTGTGAACAATGCCCTCAAATTCACTTGTGTGGGAAGCATCCGTGTAGGATATGACCGTGTGTCTGCCGGTAGGCTACGCTTTTACGTGGTAGATACAGGTGTAGGTATTCCTCTTGATAAGCAGAAGGAGATATTCGGTCGTTTCGTCAAGTTGAACAGTTTTGCGTCTGGTGCAGGACTTGGCTTGCCCATTTGCAAACGTATTGTCGAGCATCTGGGTGGCATTATTGGTGTGGACAGTGAACCGGGCAAGGGCTCTTGTTTCTGGTTTGAACTGCCGGTGGAGGAAAAACCAGATTTTTATAAGAATTGAAATTAAAGCGAGATATTATTTGGATTTAATATTTTATTTACCCAGACTTATGTATAATCTGAGAAGATTGTACTAAGCTTTGTTTGTTTGCTTGCAATGCCCTCTTTCTAAGCGTAGATTGGAGGGCATTGCTTTTATTTTCCGGTCAATATAAACCGAAAATACTGAAACGGTTTGTTTACGCATTGTTTACACAAAATAAAAAACGACCTACGAATAATATTCGTAAGTCGTTGATTCTTATTGTGGACCAGCCTGGGCTTGAACCAGGGACCTCCAGATTATGAGTCTGTTGCTCTAACCAACTGAGCTACAAGTCCGATGTATCCTTGCTTGGATGGCGGGGACAAAAGTAGTATTTTCTATTGAAATATGCAAGCCTTTCAGATAAAATCCTTATAACCTTTTGTTCTTAGAACTTATAAGTTCGTTTGGGATTCTTGGGGAACCAGCCTTTCTTCACCCTGTCTTCCTGCTCAAAGATTTCTTTGATAGTCCAGAAAGAAGAGAATGCAAATACACCCAAAAGAGAGGCGAGCATGATGCTCTCTGTGCAGAGAGAGGCAATGACGCCACCGATGCCCAGCACAAGGAATATCCACCAGCACTTGGTACCCCAATAATATTCGGCTTTTACAACCACCGGGTGGAATAAGCCGATTATGAGAAAGGTACAAATACCAATGACAAGTCCTGACAAATGATATTCGTTCAAGAAATCCATGATTGTTCGTTATGAGTCATTACTTTTCAGGACAAATCGGAATTTCTTTCTTGATGCTTTGTTCCAAAGATATCAATGTCTCAGTGGCAGTCACACCCGGAATTTCTTGCATTTTGTTATTCAGCAGGTCCATCAGGTGCTCGTTGTCGCGGGCATATACTTTAGTCAGCATGGTGTAGGGGCCGGTAGTGAAGTGGCATTCTACAATTTCGGGAATCTTGCACAGCTCGGCCACTACGGTTTTGTACATGGAACCCTTTTCCAGCTTGATTCCGACATAGGTACAGGTTCTGTAACCCAAAGACTTCGGGTTAACATGATAGCCTGAGCCAACAATAACGCCCAGGTCTATCAGACGCTGTACGCGTTGGTGGATGGCAGCACGTGACACGCCGCATTCAGCAGCTACGTCCTTAAAGGGAATGCGGGCATTCTGAGATATAATATCCAGAATTTGCCTGTCAAGATTGTCTATTTTTTCCATACCAGTAAATAAGTAAAGTTTTCGTTGTTATCAAATAGTAAGCAAATATAGAACTTTATTTTAATTTATCTATGAAAACGAAGGAAAAAAAGAGGAAAAGGTAAAAAGGAAGCGAGCAAGACAGATGTTTTTACAGCATCCGCCCTGCTCGCTTCAATATTATTCCGATAGAAAATCTGGAAAGATTATTTCTCGATGCCCAGTAATTCTACTTCAAATATCAAGGTAGAGTACGGCTTGATTGGGCCACCGGTTTCCTTTGAGCCATAAGCCAGTTCAGAGGGGACGTAGAGTTCCCATTTTGAACCTACAGGCATCATGGTGAGGGCTTCTGTCCAGCCGGTGATTACTCGGTTGGCTTGGAAGGTAGCAGAGCCACCGTGTTTGTCAGAACTATCGAACTCTGTTCCGTCAATCAAGGTACCTTTGTAGTTTACTTTCACTGTGCTGCTATCGGCGGGGATGGCACCGTTACCTTTAGTAATGATTTTGTATTGCAGACCGCTCGGAGTGGTTACAACGCCTTCTTTAGTCTTGTTTTCAGCCAGGAACTTTTCGCCGGCAGCCTTGTTGTCAGCGTATTTTGCTGCATTGGCTTTTTCTTTGACGGCATCCATCTGAGTGCGCATATACTCTTGTGCTGCGGCCATGTCCATGATACCGCCCTTGCCTGCAACGCCAGCTACAAAACCTGCCAACATATTTTCGCGGCTGATAGTCTGTGTAGAGTCACCACCAAATATTTGCTGGTTGAGGCCTTCTACCCATTGCTTGCCTACCATTTGGCCGATTTGCAAACCTGCCATGTAAGCTGCATCTTTCTTAGAAGTCTTGGATGCACCTTCGTTGAAACCTTTCATGAAGTCGGCCATTTGAGTAGAATCGATGCCTTGTTGTGCAAGATACTGATCCAAACCTTCTGTGCGTGCCATACCGATGGCATAAGACAATGAGTCGATGTCCGTTTTCAAATTTGCTTTCGGACTTTGTGCAGTACAAGATGCCAAGCCGGCAGCTACTGCAAGAGCCATGAGAAATGTTACTTTTTTCATTTTACTTTTACTTGTTACTTATTTAGATAAAATTTTCTGTAATTCTACTTCGAATACAAGGGTGCTGTGGGGGGGGATCATTTCGCCGGCACCTTGTGCTCCGTAGGCCAGGTCGCTGGGGATGTAGAGTTTCCATTTGGCGCCTTCGGGCATCAGTTGCAGGGCTTCCACCCAACCGGGGATTACCTGGTTTACGCCGAATACGGCAGGCTGTCCGCGCTTGATGGAACTGTCGAACAGGGTTCCGTCAATCAGTGTGCCTTCGTAGTGGCATTGTACCTGGTCGGTGGCTTTGGCGTAGTTGCCTACGTTTCCTTCGTTGATAACTTCGTATTGCAATCCGCTGGGCAGGGTAACAACACCGGGGCGCTTCTTGTTCTCTTCCAAGAACTTCTGTCCGGCTTCGATGTTGGCAGCGGTCATTTTTTCTTCCAGTTCGGCGAAGTATTTGTTTACTATATCGCGGGCTTCTGCGTGGCTGATAGCCGTCTGGTTGCCCTCCAATATGTCTTTGATTGCTTGTGCAAAGTCATCTACTGCGATGCCTTTTGCACCCATACTTAAAAGATTTTGACCTATTCCCAGGCCGATAGCATAACTAAATTTATCCATAAAAAGTTTTGTTGACGACCGGATTGATTTCTTTTCCAGTCTATTGCAAATTAACAAGTGGCAAAAGTACGTCTTTTATTTGAATGATAAGGCTTTTGAGCCTTTAATTTTTCTTATTTCCTATTACTAATTATTGCACTTTAGCGAACTACCCCTCCGCCTTCCGTATCGCTGCCATTCTTTTCGAGGATAATGTCGAACCGTCCTTCTGCGATACCTTCACCGCTGAACGTGCCGCTTATCACTTTCCCGTCCATGCGGCTGATGTGGGCTTCGCCGTCTCCCGGCACTCCGGCGGTGAACAGGATGTCGGTATAGCGGCACGTCTGTCCCTGCTTGGGGTCGACCAACGTGAATTCCAATGTTTCCGATGAGCCCACGGGGGCAGTGATAATGACCAGCGGCGTGTTGTCCTTGTCGGTGGCGGGGCGGGCTGTAGGCTTCCCGAACCGTCCGCTTGTATATACCCAGCCGTCTATCAGGCAGCCCAGTGTGTTTTTTCCCATGCTTGTAGCTTCGGGCATCAGGGTGGGGTCGATGGATTTGTCTTCTTCCTGGCAGGCGCAGCAAAGAAGGATTGCGGTAAACAGAAATAATAGCTTTTTCATAATGTAACGATGTCTTTTTAGAAGTGATAATTCAATCCGAAGAGCAGAGACAACTGTCCGAAGTACCCTTCGCCGCTTTGCGGATGTTCTACATTCCAGGTTTTTCCGTTATAGCGGACGGAGTACCTCTCCGTGCCGGACACCAGCCAGTTCAGCCGGGCCGATACACCCCATTGTCTGCCCAGATAGTACTCTCCGCCCAGAGAGAAGTTGCAGGCCATTTTGTTCATCGACACATTCCGCGGCTTATCGTATACGGTGCTCTTGTCGCTGTAGAACTGGTAGCCCACACCGGTGGAGAATTGCAGCTGGTAATGCTTTTGAAGGTAGAAGAGGCCGAGTTGGGGAGCCAGATAATGCATCCATATCTTGTCGGCGCCGTTCTCGTGCGTCTCGCGGTACGAGCTGCCCTGATAGATAAAGCCGGGACCTACCTTCAGCCCCTCTTCCGAGGGAGATTTCCCTTGATACCAATAGCCTAATCCCCAGGCTATGCCTTTTCTTAAGTCATCGCAGTAGTTGCTTGCATCGTTTGTAAGCCCCATGAACTGTCCGCTATACCAGGATGGACCTGCGTACAGGGTGAATACCGACTTTCCCGAAGATTCGTTTTGGGCTCGGAGGGAGGAGGAGAAAAGCAATGCTCCGAACAGGCAGAATAGCAGTAAGATGCGTTTTGTGTCCATACGATCGTTTTTGTTTAAGAAATTAAGTAGTTGTGATTTTAATCTGAGCTACAAAAATAAAGAAATATTGTATTGAGTGATATGGAATTTCCTGTTTTTTTGAAACAAATTAGCAGATAACTGTTACTTTTGTGTCATCAATCTGTTTTCTAAACTAAAGAGCTGCAATGAAGAACTTGGTCATTTTATCCGGTGCCGGCATGAGTGCCGAGAGTGGTATCAGTACGTTCCGCGATGCGGGCGGGCTGTGGGACAAGTATCCGGTGGCGCAGGTGGCAACCCCCGAGGGGTATGCGCGCGACCCGGAACTGGTAATCAACTTCTATAACGAGCGGCGCAAGCAACTGCTGGAAGTAGAACCGAACGCAGGCCACACGGGGCTTGCCGGGTTAGAGGGGGACTTTAACGTAACGGTCGTCACCCAAAACGTAGACAACCTGCACGAGCGGGCAGGCAGCACCCGGGTCATCCACCTGCACGGCGAACTGACCAAGGTCTGCTCCAGCCGCGATCCTTACAATCCTCATTACGTCAAGCAACTCCGCCCCGAAGAATATGAAGTGAAGATGGGCGACCTGGCGGGCGACGGCTCGCAACTCCGTCCGTTCATCGTATGGTTTGGCGAGGCGGTGCCCGAGATTGAGACTGCCATCAGCTATGTGCAGAAGGCGGATATCTTTGTTATTATCGGCACTTCCATGAATGTATATCCGGCAGCCGGACTGCTGAACTATGTGCCGCGCTCCGCAGAAGTCTATCTGATAGACCCGAAACCGGTGGATACACACACCATGCGTCCGATACACGTCATCCGGAAAGGGGCGTCGCAGGGAGTTGCCGAACTGATACAGTTGCTCGGCTGCCAATAACTTTAAGACTTCTTTGCCCGATTCCTTATAGATAAATTCTTGTTCCCCTTTTGGCAATGTTTTGCCAGCCTGTTGGCAGAACATTGCCATGCCTTTGGCAAGGCCTTGCCAATAGGATGGCAAAACTTTGCCAAGGCCGTGGCAGGGGTTGGCAAAATATATCTCTGATATACAATCAAATAACTATATTCTGAGGGAGAGTAAGGCAAAGCCGGAACTTTACTTCTTCAGCACCGCCCGCACTACGAACCATGCGTGGTGCGCCATTGTGCTTATCCAGCCGTAGTGCCGCGCCATGATGCGGAAGCGTTCGCGCAACGACGCCTTGCGGTTCTGCGTCGTCATGCCTTCTTCCAGATAATCAATTATAGTAAGGTGGGTATTGTGCAGCGTGCGGGCTTTCTTCATCACCCGGATGCACCAGTCGAAGTCGGCGGAGAAGCGGTATTGCAGGTCGTAGGGCTCTGCGAGCGAGCGCTTGGCGAAGAATGCCTGATGGCAGACGAGCATGCCCTGCTTGAAGCTGCGCCACGTCAGCACCTCAGGGGCGGAGAGGCGGCGCATGCGGATGAAGTGCCCTTCGCGGTCCACCAACTCTGTTTCGCCGTAGAGCACATCGGGCAGTTCGGCCTGTGCGTTGAGGGTGTGCACCATCTGTTGCAGGGTGTCGTCTTCGTGAAAGCTGTCGCCGGCGTTGAGGAAGCAGAGGTAATCGCCCGTGGCAAGTTCTATTCCTTTGTTCATGGCGTCGTACAGACCCCGGTCCGGTTCGCTCACCACGCGGGCGATGCGGTCGCGGTAGCGGTCGACGATGGCGAGGGTGCCGTCCTTCGAGGCACCGTCCACGATGATGTACTCCACATGGTGGTAGGTTTGCAGGACAACGCTTTGGATGGTATCTTCCAATACCGCCGCGGCGTTGTAGGTCACGGTGATGACGCTGAACTTCGGGGTGGGATGGTTATGCATTTCTTCCGGTTACGTTGTTATAGAGGTCGATGTATTTCTTGGCGATGGTATTCTCCGAATAGTGGGTGACGGCTTTCCGGCAGGCCTCTTCCGAGAGACTGGGGTATTCCGGTTCGGTGAGTGTCCAGTAGATGCCGTTGGCAAAGTCCTCTGCCGACTTGTATTGTGCCACGTAGCCGTTGTGCAGGTGGTCTATCATTTCGGGGATGCCGCCCACGTTGAAGCCCACGCAGGGGATGCCGCATGCCATGGCTTCCATGATGGTGTTCGGCAGGTTCTCTTCCAGCGAGGGAGTGACGAAGATGTCCACCGCATTGTATATGTCCACCAGTTGGTGCTCGTTGCTGACGAAGTCCAGCGGGTAGACCTTGAAGGGCAGCAGGTTCTGCAACTCCTGCGAGCGGTTGCCGAAGACGACGACGCCCAGCTGCTCCCGGAGTTCGGGATGCTTCTCTGCCAGCAACTTGCACGAGTCTATCAGGTAGTCGATGCCTTTCCGCTTGTCTGTAATCTTCACCGAGCCGAAGAGCATGAGCTTCTTGTCCTGGGGCAGGAAGCACTTGGTGCGGGCTTCCTGCTTGTTGCGGGGCTTGAAGAGGTTGGTGTTGATGGGGTTGGGGATGCACGTCACGGCGTGGCCGCAAAGCAGGGCGCTCTTTTGGGCTTGTTTTTCCAGCCAGTGGCTGCACGTCACGAAGTTGATGTGGCGGCCTTTGTACAGGTCGAGTTTCTTCAGGAACACGCGGTAGGAGAGGTCTTTCTTGCTTCCGCCGCCGTGGATGAAGGGGCAGTTGTGACATTGCTGCTGGTACTTGGCGCACTCGCGGGCGTGGTGGCAGATGCCGGTGCAGGGCCACATGTCGTGCATGGTCCACACCACGGGTTTGCCCGAGGCGAGTATCTTTTCGATGTTTCGTAGAGACAGCATGCCCTGGTTGATCCAGTGCAGGTGGATGACGTCCGCCTGCTGGAACTCCGGCAGTGAGGTGATGTCGTTGCCGGTGTTGGCTATGTCGACGGCAAAGATGTTGTCTTTCTTGAAGTGGTTGGCGCGCCAGATGACGATGCGCTCCCATACGAATTTCCATACCATCCGCCAGTTATGGCCCAGTGATACAACGGTGATCTGATCGGTTTGCTTGTCGCGTACCAGTAACTTGGCTTTGATGCCGTGGTTCTTGAGCGACTCCATCAGGCGGCTGGCGGCGATGGCGGCTCCGCCGATTCGTTCGGATGTATTGATAAGTAGTACTCTCATTCTTTTCGTGGAATGTTTGGACAAAAGTAGTGGTTTTCGTTGAGAAACGGTACAAAGTCACATATTATTTGTACTTTTGCGGCACTTATAAGTATAGATTGATAAGATATGAAGAAGGTTGTTTTTCTGGGCTTAGGCTACATCGGCCTGCCTACGGCGGCGGTCGCTGCCCATCACGGCTACGAGGTGGTGGGTGTAGATGTAAATCCATCGGTTGTAGAAACTGTTAATCAAGGCAAGGTGCACATTGTGGAACCGGACTTGGACAAGGTTGTCAAAGAAGCCGTGCAAAGCGGACATCTGCGTGCTGTTTCCCGCCCCGAACCGGCAGATGCCTTCTTCGTGGTAGTGCCCACCCCTTTCAAACAGAACCACCGGGCGGACATTACTTATGTGGAATCCGCTACACGCTCTATCATTCCCTATCTGGAGCCGGGCAACTTGTTTGTGATAGAATCCACTTCCCCCGTATTCACCACCGAGCGTATGGCCGAACTGATTTATCAGCAGCGCCCCGAATTGAAAGACAAAATATACATTGCCTATTGTCCCGAGCGTGTATTGCCGGGCAATACTCTCTATGAGCTGGTACACAACGACCGTGTCATCGGTGGCATCACTCCCGCGTCTACCGACAAGGCCGTGGAGTTCTATTCCGCCTTCGTGCAAGGCAAGCTGCACCGTACCAACGCCCGCACGGCAGAGATGTGCAAGCTCACCGAAAACTCTTCGCGCGACTCCCAGATAGCTTTTGCCAACGAACTCTCCATGATTTGCGACAAAGCCGGCATCAACGTGTGGGAACTGATAGAACTTGCCAACAAGCATCCGCGTGTCAACATCTTGCAACCCGGTTGTGGCGTGGGCGGGCATTGCATCGCCGTAGACCCCTGGTTCATCGTATCGGATTATCCCGAACAGGCACAGCTCATTAAACGTGCCCGCGAAACGAACGACTATAAAGCCGACTGGTGTGCGAACAAGGTGTTGGAATGTTGCCAACACTTCGTAGAGCAGAACGAGCGCGAGCCGATAGTAGCCTGCATGGGCCTTGCCTTCAAGCCGAATATTGACGACCTTCGCGAGTCTCCCGCCAAGTACATCGCTTCGCGCATCGTCAGCGAGAGCCGTGCCGATGTACTGATTGTAGAACCGAATATAGCCTCGCATCCCAGTTTCCATCTGACGGACTACCGGGAAGCATACGCAAAGGCTGATATCATCGTGTGGCTGGTGCGCCATACTCCGTTTGTAGAACTTCCGCGCGATGCCGGCAAGCAGGAACTCGACTTCTGTGGCGTTCGTAAATAAGAATTTATAATGAAAAAGATATTACTCGTTTTCGGAACCCGCCCCGAAGCCATCAAGATGGCTCCGCTGGTGAAAGCCTTGCAGAAGGATACTGCCCACTTTGAAACCCGTGTCTGCGTCACCGCCCAGCATCGGCAGATGTTGGACCAGGTATTGGAAGTGTTCGAGATCACGCCCGAATATGACCTGAATATTATGGCACCCAATCAGGACCTGTACGACATCACCTCCAAGGTGTTGTTGGGACTGCGCGATGTCCTCAAAGATTTCCGCCCCGATGTAGTGCTGGTACATGGTGATACTACCACCTCGATGGCTGCCTCTCTTGCTGCCTTCTATCAGCAAATCCCCGTAGGCCATGTAGAAGCCGGGTTGCGTACCTATAATATGCTTTCTCCCTGGCCCGAGGAAATGAACCGCCAGGTCACCGACCGCATCTGTACCTACTACTTTGCTCCTACGGAGATGTCGCGCCGGAACCTTCTGCGCGAGAATGTGGAAGATGAGAAGATATCCGTCACAGGAAATACGGTGATTGATGCTTTGCTGATGGCAGTAGACATCATAGCCGGCAAGCCGGGTGTGAAGGAACAGTTGCACGAGGAAATCCGAATGAAAGGTTATGCCGTGGGCACCCGCCCCTACATATTAGTAACGGGACACCGTCGCGAGAACTTCGGCGACGGCTTCCTGCACATCTGCCGCGCCATTAAGGAGATTGCCGCCTTGCATCCCGAAATGGATATCGTCTATCCGGTACACTTGAACCCGAATGTACAGAAGCCTGTCTACGAACTGCTCTCCGGCTTGGAGAACGTATATCTGATTTCACCGTTGGATTATCTTCCTTTCATCTACGCCATGCAGCATTCCATGCTGTTGCTGACGGATAGCGGCGGTGTGCAGGAAGAAGCCCCTTCACTGGGCAAGCCCGTGCTGGTGATGAGGGATACAACGGAACGTCCCGAAGCCGTAGAAGCAGGGACGGTGAAATTGGTAGGAACAGATGCTTCTGCCATTGTAAGCAATGTGGTGGAGCTTCTGCGAAATAAGGAAGTTTATCAGCAAATGTCCGAGACGCATAACCCTTATGGCGACGGGCATGCTTGTGAAAGAATTATGGCAGCATTGAGGTAATTATCCTCTTTGCTGCATTTATCCTTTTTGCTGCATTATTTCTTTAAACGCATTCAGATAGCGTTCGCTCACAGTCTCTATGTTTATCTTCTCCCTTATAATCCGTTCGGACTCTTGCCCCATCTGCTTGCACTGTTCGGGGGAGGAGAGTAATAACTCGATTTTCTCTGTCAGGCTTTCCACATCCCCTTCGCGGAAGAAGAAGCCGTTCTTGCCGTCGGTCACCAGGTCGCGTTCGGTGCTGTCGCATACAGAGCAGAGAACGGGAAGCCCGTACGTCATGGCATCGTTGATGGAGAGTCCACCCATGCCGGCCAGCACATAGACCGTCGATTCATTCATGTAGGCTCCCAGTGCTTTCGGGTCGTATACCGCGCCGATGAAGCGGACGGAGTCTTTTATCTTTAAGTCTGCGGCTTGTTGTTTCAGGTTCTCCAGTTCGGGGCCGTCGCCCACGATTACCAACTCTGCATCGGGGTAGGTATTCAGGACACGGGCAAAGGCATCAATCAGCAAATCCACCCGCTTCCACTTCACCAGTCTTCCGATGTGCAGCAGGCGCCTTTCCGATTTCGGCAACAGCGGCTCGGCGGCTATTACCGCAGCTTTCTCGCGAAGCAGCGCTTCGGTATCGGTAGAGTTGTAAGTGACATGTATCTGTTCTTGCTTTACTCCGTAGGATGGCAATATATCATAAGCCGCTGTTGAGTAATTGAGCGTACCTGCCGCGCGGGTGTAGCAGTACTTGCGCACTTGTGCCGTCAGCCATTGGCGTAGGTGGAACGCTGTCCCTTTGCTCATCAGGCGCATGCCTTCGTCATACATCGGGTTTGCCCGGAAGTACTCTTTGATTCTTCCATAAGGCGGTGTTTGGAAGGGTATCTCACGGATAACCAGCCGTGTGCCGCAAGCCTTCATTGCACGTCTCAACCGTGGCTGGAAGAATACTTGCAGGAAGTAAGGCCAGCCCATGACGAGGATATCCGGTTGCTCTTCCGCCACAATTTCCGGCAGGGCGGGATATGCGCTCTTGCCGTAGGGCATCTTCTTTTCGAGAGTAGTGAGGTGCTTGTACGTGCCGCCTTCCACCATCTTCACCCCTTTGCCGATAGTGGCATTGCCCTTCTGCGGGGTGACGACTGTGATTTCTACTCCTTTCCCGTGCAGCTTGTTCAGCATGGCATTGAGGTAGTGCGGTATTCCGCCGAATGTAAACAGTACTTTCATATGGTGACGTATTAATCGGTCAAATAGAGTGAACTTTTCTTGCTGTGAAGGTTGGTTTTCCGGTAGTGCAGCACCTTGCGGGTGCGCCCCAGTAGTCGAAAGGTAATTCCGATATAGGCGGCACTCGTCCGGGCATCTTTCTTTATCAGTGCTTTCCAGGACTTTTTGATGCCTGCCAATACGCTGAAGCCGAAGGCTTTCGGGAACGGGTAGTTGATGTTTGCATATTCTGTTAGCAGATAAATCTGTTCGGAACGAAGCCATGCTTCACGGCTTACTTTGCGGTGCTCCCGGTCGTGACAGCCGAATACGGCAGGCGAATAACCAACCGAATAGCCGTGATGGTGCAGACGGTTGACGTAGTCCACGTCTTCACCATAATGATAGAACAGTGGGCAGAAGCCCCCTACTTCTCTTAATACCGAAGTAGGAATCATCCAGAAAGCGGCATTGATAAAGGGAAGGGTAACAAGTTCTTGTTGCTCTTCCATTCCTTGCCGGTTTTCCTCTCTTTTCACTTCTTCCAAGTTGTCCAATCCGGCATAACCGGCAAAACCTTGTTCCAGTTTATCACCGGATCCCGTCAAGTGTACGGGGGAGAGAATGCCGTATCGGGGATGTTTCAGGCTGAGTTTGCTCAATGTTCCGAGTACCTTCGCATCAATCCAGGCATCCTGGTTCAGCAGGAATACGGCATCGTATCCTTCTTCCAGGGCTATCTTCATACCGATGTTGTTGGCACGGCCGAACCCAAGGTTCTCTTTGCTCCGGATAAGCCGTACTTCGGGGTAATGCTCCTTGATGAGTTGAACGGTGCGGTCTTGCGATGCATTATCCACTACAACGACATCTGCCTGTTGCTCCGATTGGCGGAGGCTGCCCAGGCAACGGTCTATCCAGCGCTCAAAGTTATAGGATACGATGATAACCAATATCTTCATAGGACTTCATGTTTTCGTTCTGTATCAATTTTTTCGACAAGAGAGTCCGATGCACCACTCACCACCTTCCGGCAGAACATCTTGCCGGATTGTTTCAGTGCAGGCCAGTCTTCCGGACTCATGGTCTTTATGGATTTTCCATATACAATATAGTGTAGGGGAGTCAATGCGTAGAGTCCGGCATACTTTCCTTCGTAGAGCAGTGCGTGCTTGCCGAAAAGGGAGTTGAAGACGATTGTCTGTATGCACAATTCACTTGGGATAAAGCTTGTCTTAAAGTAGTGTTTCAACTCTTCTTCAGAGCAAAGTTTCTCATAAACATAGCGGGCACAAGGCAAGGTGATAGCCCAATAGTCGGAACCGAAAAATACATCTGCTTCTTGGTGTCCTATCCTTGTTGTGGGCTGTTTCTTAAATGGAAGGAGCTTCATCAGGCATCGCGAAGCAACGATCAGCTTATTTTTCCACCAAAGATTCCTCCATTTTAGATTGCGGAAGAAGTGGTAATGTACTATTTTGGAGAGTTGTTGTGCATCGGCAGACCGGGTAAGGTTCATACCCATGATGAACTCCGTCTCTTTATGCTCTTCAAAATAACGGTGAATCTCCTTATTCGACCATAGGGGATAATCTTGTCCGCTCAGGCACACTACCCGGGTATAAGATACACCGCTGCGAAGCACGGCTGCCAGCAATTCTTTTTGATACTCTACCTGTTCCCAGCTTCCCCAACTCACCCAATGGCTTGGCACAAAGGTTATTTTATCTTCCAGCAGTTCCTTGAAGGGGCGACTGTCTGCCTTTTGGTCAATATGCACATAGAAATCGGCATCCTCATTCAAGGCGTTGATGAGGCGTGCCAGATGGGGTGCATCTCTGTAAGCAGATATGATATAGGCTATGCGGCTCATGCTTTCTTTCTCTTTAGAAGGAAGTCGATGCTTTCCCGGAAAATGACCGATTGTTGTTTCCATAGCGTCAGCGCATAGAGCCCGGCTACAATCACTACTTTAGTGACCATACTCAGGTACAGGCTCTCTATCGGCAGGGTTGCATAATAGGCTACTGTAATCAGTGCAACGGATAATATCAGATAAGGAGAAATATCTTTCAGCATACTGTGCAATGTCAGCCCTATCTCCCTTCTTACAAAACAGAACCAGACGAACAGCCAGCCGATATTGATAACCACGAAGACGCGCAGCATCCATTCCAGTCCGTATGGGTGCATGGCGCATGCAGCGATCAGTTGCAGCACACTCAGACTAATGGTGCTCCACATATAGATGGACGAATGTCCGCGGCTGATAATCAGGTTGGAAAAGAGGTTGATGATAGGTATGAATGCTCCCCATATACAGAGAATCTGCAAGATATAGGCACTGGCAATCCACTTCTCCGTGATGGCTATCACAATCAGTTCTTTTGAAACCAGGCTCAGCCCCAGCATGGCGGGGAAGGAGATAAAGGCTGTGAATCGGAGTAGCTTCCGGAATACTGCCAGTTGGCGTGCTTTGTCATCGGCTACACTTGTAAAGACGGGCTGCGCAATGCCGTTTATCATTCCGGTAATCAGTGTATGCCCCATACCGTTCCATTTATTGGCTTGGGTAAAATTACCCACTTCCCGTTCCGAATAGAACTTACCCAGCAATACGGAGAACAGATTGTTATTGATAATAGTGAAGATATTGGTGATAATGATTTTACTGCTGAATCCTATCATCTCCTTTATAGGGGTAAAGTCGAACTGGAAGCTGGGTCTCCAATGAGAGAAGTAGAAATTGAGTATTGTCACCATCGTTACAAACGAGATGGATTGCAGAGCGATTCCCCAGTAAGCAAATCCGTTGGCCGCCAGCACAATGCCGACAATGCCCGAAACCACCAGGCTGGAGATAGAAATGATAGTCGTTTCCTTAATCTTCAGATGCTTGAAGAGATAGGCCCGCGGCGCAATGCTCATGCTCGAAATAACAAATCCCAGAAAAGAAAGGCGGGAGAGAGGAACCAATTCGGGAGTCTTATAAAAATCAGCAATCAACGGTGCAGCAAAGAAAAGCAGAATGTAGAGCGTAATTCCGCAGAATGTGCTGAACCAGAATACTGCATTATAGTCCCTGTGGCAAGTCTCCTTCCTATTCGTGAGCGCTGAAATGAAACCACCCTCTTGTAATGCTGCGGCAATGGCGGAAAAGATAGTGAGCATCCCCACCATACCATAGTCCGAAGCATTCAATAAGCGAGCAAGGACTATTCCGAAGCCCAGATTCAGCAACTGCTGTATGCCGTTGCTGAATCCTCCCCAGAATAATCCTTTGGCAGTTTTCTCTTTCAGTGATGATTCGCTCATCGTACTTTATTTATTTCACCTCACTACCCGGCTTCACCTCTTTCAACAGCGAAGTCACCGCCAGCGAGCCGTCGTAGTTCTCGGCAGAAAGTATCATGCCTTCGCTCACCAGCCCGTTCTTGAATTGGCGGGGGGCAAGGTTGGCGATGAACAATACCTGCTTGCCAATCAGTTCTTCCGGTTGGTAGTGCTGGGCAATGCCGCTCACGATGGTGCGGTTTTCCAGTCCGTCGGCAATCTTGAACTTCAGCAGCTTCTTCATTTTGGGCACGGCTTCGCATTCCAGTACCGTACCTACGCGGATGTCGAGCTTCTCGAAATCATCGAAGGAGATAGTCGGTTTTATGGGGTTGGCTTTGTAGCCGGCTGCTTCGTTGGCTTTCTTGGTAGCCAGCAGCTTGTCTACTTGTGCCTGAATGACGTCGTCCTCTATCTTCTCGAACAGCAGTTCGGGAGTACCCAGTTGGTGTCCGGCAGGGAGCAGGTCGGTGTGTCCCAGTTCCGCCCAGTCGAAGCTATCCATATTCAGCATCTTGCGAAGTTTCTCGCTGCTGAACGGCAGGAACGGTTCGAAAGCAATGGCGAGGTTGGCAACCAACTGCAAGGAAATATGAAGGATGGTGGCAACGCGGGACATATCCGTCTTGGCTATCTTCCATGGTTCGGTATCTGCCAGGTATTTGTTTCCGATGCGTGCCAGGTTCATCGCCTCTTTCTGTGCATCGCGGAACTTGAATACATCCAGCAGTTTCTCTACTTCCGCCTTTACATCTACAAATTCTTTCAGTGTCTCGCGGTCGTAATCCGTCAACTCGCCTGCCGCAGGAACTACACCTTCGAAGTACTTCTTGGTGAGTTGCAGCGCACGGTTCACGAAGTTACCATATACGGCAACCAGTTCGTTGTTATTGCGTGCCTGGAAGTCCTTCCAGGTGAAATCGTTGTCTTTTGTCTCCGGTGCATTGGCGGTAAGCACATAGCGGAGCACATCCTGCTTGCCGGGGAAGTCTTGCAGATACTCGTGCAACCATACAGCCCAGTTGCGCGATGTAGAAATCTTGTCGCCCTCCAGGTTCAGGAACTCGTTGCTCGGCACGTTGTCCGGCAGGATGTAGCTACCCTCTGCTTTCAACATGGCGGGGAACACGATGCAGTGGAACACGATATTATCTTTACCGATGAAGTGAACCAGACGTGTTTCCGGGTCTTTCCACCATTTTTCCCAAGAGTCGGGAAGCAGTTCTTTTGTATTGCTGATATAGCCGATAGGAGCATCGAACCATACATACAGCACTTTGCCCTCGGCACCTTCTACCGGTACGGGGATACCCCAATCCAGGTCACGGCTCACGGCACGCGGCTGCAATCCCATGTCGAGCCAGCTCTTGCACTGACCGTAAACGTTGGGACGCCATTCCTTGTGGTCTTCCAGAATCCATTGGCGCAACCAGCTTTCGTGCTTGTCCAGCGGCAGATACCAGTGCTTCGTTTCGCGCATCACAGGCTCACTTCCGCTGATGGCGCTCTTCGGATTAATCAGGTCCGTAGGGCTGAGGCTGGTGCCGCACTTCTCGCATTGGTCGCCGTATGCGCCTTCGGCGTGGCAGTGAGGACACTCACCGGTGATATAGCGGTCGGCAAGGAACGTCTTGGCTTCCTCGTCGTAGTATTGCATACTGGTTTTTTCAATGAACTCGCCTTTGTCATACAGCTCGCGGAAGAATTCGGAAGCCGTGTCGTGATGCGTCTTTGAAGTGGTGCGGCTATAGATATCGAACGAAACGCCGAAGTCCTCGAACGACTTCTTGATAAGCGTATGATAGCGGTCTACCACATCCTGCGGAGTGACGCCTTCTTTCTTGGCGCGGATAGTGATAGGCACTCCGTGCTCGTCGGAACCGCCGATAAAAACTACATCTTCCTTCTTCAGACGCAGATAGCGGACATAAATATCTGCCGGAACATAAACACCTGCCAGGTGTCCGATATGAACAGGACCGTTTGCATACGGCAGTGCCGATGTCACGGTGGTACGTTTGAATTTCTTTTCCATTGTATTATATGTATCTCTTTTGTTATGAACGCTTTTAGGATGTGCAAAGATAGCGGTTTTCGCCCAAACTATCGCAAACCTTTACTTCCTTTTCTTACGTGTGACGAACTCTTCAAAGAAACTGTCGCGGTAGCTGTTGCCGATAGCTATCTCGTGGGTTTTGATAAAGATGTCATTATTGTCGAAAGCTTCGATGCGTGCAGTGTTCACAACGTACGACTTATTCACCCTCAGGAAAAGGCTTTTGGGCAGCAGTTCGTACATGGCTTTGAGGTTCATACGGGTGATGATGCGCTGCTCTTCCAGTTGCAGGATTACGTAGTCCTTCAGCCCTTCTACGAACAGTATATCTTCAAAGTTCACT
Organism: Bacteroidaceae bacterium; assembly: GCA_030843315.1. Classification (GTDB taxonomy): domain Bacteria; phylum Bacteroidota; class Bacteroidia; order Bacteroidales; family Bacteroidaceae; genus Bacteroides. The sequence goes on from JAUUPT010000019.1 coordinate 35,132, forward strand.
TTGAAGTACTTCCGGTCCGACTTCACGAAGAAATAATCGTCGGCAGCAGGCTCTATGTTCTCTTTTTCTTCTTGCAGCAGCAGGGAATGATAGGAAAGCGCCTTGTCCGTCGCCTTCCTGAACCGCTCGGACTCTACTGGCTTGATAAGATAATCTATTGCGTCCACTTCGTAGCTGTCCAAAGCATATTCCGAGTAGGCGGTAGTGAAGATGATAAGTGTTCTTTTGGCTATCTTCCTGGCAAACTCTATCCCCGTGATGCCCGGCATCTGTATATCGAGGAATATCAAGTCCGCCGTCTGTTCTTCCATAAACCTGGCTGCCGAGGTGGCATTGTTGAAGCTGCCCGTCAGGCTTAAGTAAGGTATATCTTTTACTAATAGTTCAATCGCCTCCCGTGCCAGCGGTTCGTCATCTACTATAATACAATTCATAATGTCAAGCGTAAATTTACTTTATAACTGATTTCATCTTCTTCCACCTCCAGCGTATGTCTGCCCGGATATAACAATTCCAGACGGCGCTTTATGTTCTTTAGTCCCAGTCCGCCTACTTTCGGTTTGCTATCCTCCAATTGCTGCGCCGGTTTGGAGTTTATGCACTGAAAGGCCAGCTCATTCTTCCACACCTTGAAAGAGAGGTGTACATAAGATTCGTTCTCACTGTCGGGGTTGTGCTTTACGGCATTCTCCACGAAAGGGATAAACAGGAGAGGCGGCAGAGATACCTTTTCTATATCTCCTTCTTTGGATATAGTATATTCAAACTTATCCCGCCTTATCTTTTCGAGATTGAGGAAGTCATTCAGGAAATGGATATCTGAACTTAGCAACACCCTGTCTTCCGAACTGTTATTTATCTGATAGCGCAGCAGATCCTCCAGCTTGAACAAAAGTTGTGATGCCTCACCCGGATTCTTCTTGATAAGCACATTGGCATTATTGAGCATATTGAAAAGGAAATGCGGGTTAATCTGTCGCTTCAGGTGCTTCAACTCCGATTGCAGTGTGGTGGATTCCAGTTCGCTGATGCGCTGGGAGTAATTAATCCAGTGTCGCAATAGTAATAAGGTAGATGTGCCTACAATCATCAGCCCTATCGAGAAAGTCGAGGAAGTCAGGTTCAGAGCAATGAGATAAATATAATTCAGTTCTTGTATTCCTTTGAAACTGTACAGCGTTGCTTGCAGTATGGTTATTCCGAATAGTGTGAAAAGAATCAGTCCAAGTACCCCCAAGAGATATTTCTGATACTTTTCTTTCTCCAGATAGCGGGGTGTCAGCACATAGAGATTGAAGTAGATGACGCAGTTGATGAGAAAGTAATAGCTGAACCAGGATATGACGGCTGTGGTGTCTTGGGAGAGTTGTGATTCGCCGTCCAGAGATATGTTGATGGTCAGTGCCAGTATTACAAGCTGCAACAAGATGTGCCTGCAAACCCTGTAACGAGGGCTTTGCATAAGGCCGGGTATTATATTCTTATCTATATCAGTCATCTGTCCGTTTATATTTCTAAATTCAATATCACCTCTTTGCCGGTCACTGTCAAGGTATGCCGGTTGCCATACAAGAAGTCGAGCCGCTTGCATACTTTAGAGAAATCCATATCGAAGAATACCTCTTCCGGCTGGCACCGGCAACAGAAGGTTACCGTATCGTCCGTAGTCTCAAACCGTATTGCTATGGCGGTCTGCCTGCCCGTTTCATACATCTTGCCTATGGCCGATTGCACAAAAGAGATAAACAGCAATGGAGAAACCAGTATATGCGAGCATCCCTTGTCGGCCTGGATGTCGAATGTGAACATCCCGGAATACATCTGTTCCAGCGTAAGATAGTTACTCAGGAACTTTATCTCCGCGCTAAGCAGTACCCTTTCCCTGTTGCAATCGTACAACTGGTATCTCAATAGCTGGCTCAGTTTGATAAGCATATCCGAGGCTTCTTCGGGACACTGCGATGCCAGTACCCCGGTGCGGTTCAGGATGCTGAAAAGCAGACGGGGATTCACTTGCTCTTTCAGTTGCTCCACCTCCGATTGTATATGCAGCTTCTCCAGTTGATTCATTTTCCGGTTATCCAGAAGCCAGTGCTTCAGCAGCACCGTCATTCCTATGCCCGACACACACAGCAGTACCAGGGCAAAAGAAGATATGATAGTGATGAATATTCTCGGCATTGTATAAAAACCGTCCAGTATGTCGTAACGGATAAGCATGGCACGCTCTTCCAGTGTCTGAACGAGGATCAGCAGCAAGACGGTGGCAGACAGGTAGAGTGCATACCTCACATACTTCTTTTGCAATAAGTAGCGGGGAAGCAATACCCACAGATTGAAGTAGCAGGCTGCCAGGTAAGTGATGAATATAAAGGCGGATTGGATGAGCATTCCGTTTCCCAGCTTCTCTATACCATCCCTCATCGTCATGAAAGACTGGTTGAGCGCAGTCACCACCATAATAAAGATAAGCAAGAGATGTCTTGCCGCTCTGTATTCGGGAGCAATCAGGAACTTTCGCAGGAAAGCAGAGGAATTTGCCTTGTCAAACTGGTTCATATCGTATCTTTAGATGCCAAAAGTAATGCTTTTATCTTTAAAACTCAACCTTATAATAGATATTCGGCAGGGACATGGCAAACCGGTTTACCTCTATTTTCCCTGTTTTTATGTTATACTCATGCCCGCCGTATTCTTTATAGTTCGTGGCATTAAGCAACTTCACGGCAAACTCGTGCGTACACTTCTTCTTGTTTATCTTATAGCTGACGGAGAAATTCGTCAGGAAGATGGGCGAGAACTGCCGGCTGTATGCCTTTGTTTCATCGTATTGTACTTCTTTGTCGGGATGTTCCATTGTTGCCGCTTCGTCTATCGGAGAATATCTGTCGCCTCCCTGAAGGGTGAGCTTGGCGTTCACGCTCAGTATGTTCTGCTTGTTATGTCCCATCATCCATTCCTTTCCGCCCAGCAGATTGAGGATGTAATGGCGGTTGAACTTGGTGTTGTGCCACACCTTGTCGCCCCCGCAGTAGCGGGAGTCGAAGAGCGAACCGGTGAACATATAATAATATCCCCGGCTGAGGTACTTCTCCAAAGTTACGTCTACCCCAATGTTTCTTCCTTTGCCTTTATTTACCAGGGCATCTTCCACATAGAAGTCCTCACGGTTCAGCACAGAATAAGAGTCGTCCGCCCTGACGGGAACATCGAACAGTGTCTGGAAGTAAGGCTCTATCTTCAGCAGCATGTCATCGGAAATCTTGTAGTCGAAGGTCAGCATAAAGTGGTTGGCTTTGGTGAAGTCCAGGTCTTTGTTCACCAGCTTGTCGCCGGTCTGCGGTGTTTGGGTGTAGTACACATCCATCTTCTCCATGCGGCTGTGCAGGCCGTAGGCCAGTGCAAACGAGGTCTTGGCAGTGGCCTGCCACTTCATGCCGATGCGGGGTTCCAGTGTCCAGTGTTTATTCAGCGTCAGCACTTGGGTGTTCAGTCCCAGGTTCAGGGTGAAGTTGTTTCCTATGTCGATAGAGTTGCTGGTATATGCCGAGAACAGGCTTGTACTTCCGTCTCCCATAGAGATGACATCCAGGGGAGTGGCGACGAACGGGGCGAGGTTCATCTTCATATCATAGAACATCTGCGTGAAGCTGGCTCCCGTCTTGTTGGTGAACCGTGCACTGAACTTATGATTGTAGGAAGTGGTGAATACCAGGTTCGTGTTCTCCCTGCTCATATCCAGGTAGGGGGTGGAGTTGAGGTCGGTGTCGAACATATCGATGGAAGCGGTACTCTTGAAGTAAGTGGTGGCTATGGTGGTCTTTAGCAGCCCGTTTTCTCCGATGAAGTAGCGGTGGCTTATTCCTCCTGCCGCCATATACTGGTCGGTCTTGGAGTCCGAACCATCACCCAGGTACTCCCATTTGCTGATATCTTTCTCCAGGTCGCTGCCGTATTTGTCGATGAGACTTGTTCCCCAAATGGAGAAGGTGCCCAGTCGGCGGGTGGGAAAGTTGAACTTGAAGTTCAGGTCCTGATAGTCGAAAGCACCTCCCAGGTCTACCATATTAAGATGGGCGAGCAGCCCGGTGGCGGAGTAGCGGTAGTTGACGATGTACGATGAGTTGTGCTTTTTGCTCAAGGGGCCTTCCGAAGCAACGTCAATGCCCAGTATCCCTGCCTGGATGGTGTTCTCCACCTTCCGGTTGTTGCCGTTTCTTAGCTTCATGTCGAATACACCCGATACTGCGTTGCCGTACTCGGCGGGGAAGGCTCCGGTGAAGAAGTCCGAGTTGCCCAGCACGTGGTTACTCAGGGAAGACAGTATGCCGCCTCCCAGCGTGGCAATATCCGCGTAGTGGTTGGGGTTGGGAATCTCGATGTCTTCGAGCCTCCACTGCAGCAGGTGGGGAGCATTGCCGTGAATGGAAATACCGTTGTGCGACACGCCCGACGATATTCCGGCAAAGGAGCTTGCCAACCGTGCCGGGTCGTCCATACCTCCGGCGTAGCGCGAGGCCTCTTCCACGCTGAACATGCGTGCTCCCGTCAGTGCCATTTTATTAAGCGCCTGTTCCTTGTTGACCTGGGGGCGCACCACTACTTCATTCAGTTCCTGCGCGTTCTCGGTCATGGCTATTTCCAGAAAGACTTCTTTGGCGGAAGACACCAGTACCTCGCGGATAAGACTGGGCTCATAGCCGATGAAAGTTGCTTTCACGTTGTGGCGTCCCAGGGAGATACCTTTCAGAACGAAGTTCCCGATGCTGTCGGTGATGGCTCCCCGGTCGGGAGCATCTTCCAGTTGGATGGTGGCGTAGGCGATGGGAATGCCCGATGCTTTGTCGGTGACGGTGCCTCTGATGTTCTGCGTCAGGTGTTGGGCGGAAATGGAAAGGCAGAAACCTGTCATCAATAAACAGATTCCTGCTCTTCCCGGAATGGAGCGTTGCAGCTTGTATGCCGCTTTCTTTACTTTGGTTATGTTCATATCTACTTTAGTTTTTAATGATGGACAAAAGTAGATATAGTAGCCGGATGTTACCGGTTTTGTAGACCAAAGCGGGTGGTTTGTATATCAAACCTGCAATATTGCAATCTTAATTATTCATTGAACCAATCAATTTTTTTGGAGAAATACATCACCAGGGCCAGTATCACAAATAATCCAAGGCTACCGGCAAGCAGAGCAAAAGTCTCCAGCTGGATAAGGATGAATATATAGATATAAAGGATGGCCAGCAGACCTGTCATGATAAAAGCCGGTTTCTTCTTCTTGATAATTCCCAGCATATATCCGCCCACCAGGGCAATGGTAAGCAGGGATGCCACCCCGTAGGCGGGACTGAACCCGATATGCTCGGACATGGACAGCAAGAGGCTGTAGAACAGGCAGAGTGCCAGTCCTACCAGTAAATACTGTAAAGCATGAATGCGGGTCTTTTCCATGATTTCCGTAAAGAAGATCACCGTGAAAGTCAGCAAGATGATAAGAATGGCATATTTGGCAGAGCGCAACGATTGCTGATACTGCTCTACCGGTATCTTCAGGTTGACACCGAAGTTGGAATCTTGTAAATCTCTGATAGTAGCTTCTCTGTAATTGACTATCACCTGTGAGTAATTCCTGTTCAAGTTCAGCACTTGCCACTGGGCAGAGAAGTCTTTCTCCGTTATTTCTCTCTTCTCGGGCAGGTAGTTGCCGTCAAAGCTTGGCGTACCCCAATTGGCTTTCAACTTCACCTGGGTGGTCTTGCCCAATGGGGTGAAATAGATGGATTGGGAGCCTTTCAGTCTAATCTTCATCTCGTAAGGCAATTTCTTATTCCCCTTCAAGGCGGAAAGATCGACAATGGCATGGACGCCCATGCTCTGAATGCCCCGTCCGTCCATTCCCGGTTCAAACACATAGACGGAATCGTTCAGCGTGATGCTGATTTGTTCGCTAAGTCCGCGCATGTCTGTCAGATTCAGGCATATAGCCGCCCTGCCATATTCAAGTGCTTCCATGTCGACATTACTTTTCCTGAGTTCTTCCGAGCTGAAGGAACCTTTGATGAGTAGTTCCGATTGATACACGTTCACCTTATAAATGCCTCTCTGGAGGATTTCTGTTTGCAGTTGCCCGTCAACCGATAGTTCGTCGGGGAAGAGGGTGACATTTTCCATAATGGTTCTCTTCTTTCCATTGTCGTCCTGGGCAATGGGGCATTGCAGGTTGATGTAAGGGCCTGTGATAGTCTGTGCCAGGCTCCATTTTTGGCTTACTTCGTCGATGGCTTCTGTCTGTGTTCGTCCTCGCTCCGTAATCATGTTCTCGATCATGGCCATCGGAATCAGCAATAGCAAAACCAGGAAAGCGATAACCACCACTTTGATCGATTTTGAGAAACGACGCATGCAACCGCCTGCCTGTTTCCCTACTTCACTTAGGTTCCCATTTAATTTGTCATTCAAATCTTCGTTCAAACTGTCCATAGTAGAATAGTATTAAGTATATAATAAATATAGTTTTGTCTCTTGCCCCGCAGTATTAAGTAACCTTCAGGAAGTTCTCCAATGCTTCTATATGAGCCTTGAAAGCAGCCCTCCCCTGCGTAGTGGCCTGGAAAGAAGTTTTGGGCTTCCTGCCTACAAAGCTCTTCCGGCAGACGATATAGCCAAGTTCTTCCAAAGCCCGTGTATGGCTGGCGAGGTTGCCGTCGGTCAATGAAAGCAATTCCTTCAGCATATTGAAGTCAGCCTCCTCGTTTACCATCAGCACTGCCATGATGCCCAAACGGACTTTGCTTTCGAATGCCTTATTTATATTTTGAAATGCTTCTATCATCTATCCTTTATTCCTTTCGTACTGCAAATAGAACAACACCCCATACAGAACGTGGAACCCGCCAAAACCGATGGTCCAAAACAGCAATCCATGTCCCTCAAAGAAACAGTCCAAAATGCCTAAACCGAGAAAAGCATATCCCAACCAAGCTACGTTGGAGTAGGTAAACTTGGATACATTGACCAAAGAAAGTCCATAGAACAGCAGCATGACTGATGAAATCAAACCATAAACTTCATGCAGTAGCAATGCTATGCAGAACAATCCTCCCGTCAGTAGTGGAAGGGCAAAGTTCCAGGCAATGCGATACGTCAGTTTACTGAATAACTTCTGCCCCATTTTCTTTGCCTTGTACCAAGACAGAATACAGGCTGTAATTACAGATGCCGCCAATATGGCTGAGGCTATCACTATCAATTCTTTCCGGCTACCCGAACCCAACAGGCCTCCGGCAACAAAAGCCCCGGCCAATGCATACATGCCGGCCAGTACAGCCGTCATTCCACTAAGAGATACAAACTTGGAGGACTTTTCCATCAACTCCTTTATCTCATTTACTGATTCTAATGCTTTGTTTTTATCCATAAAAAGTACTTTGTGCTGCAAAGTAAAAGATAAAAATCCAAAGCACAAAAGAAAAAGAGGGAAAAGTTAAGAATGTGACTAGTCCTAAATAACTGTAACGGTTATTTAGGACTAGTCAAAAGTAGATATCCTGCAAATATCATTCTGTGGTGTCTTCGAACTCTTTCAATTCAGCCAATCCTTGCTCTATTTCTCTTATCTTCTGTGTATGCCGTTTCAGCTTAGGCAGCGAGTATGCCGCCGCTACAACCAGTAATGCAAAGAGGGTTACAATCACATACGGGTTACTTATCGCATTCTCCATTATCAGGAATACAAAGACAGAACCCAATCCGATGGCACTGCCGTATTTCGTATTATACCAATAAAGCTTCTTGTACCTCATAATCGAGTGAGTCAGTTCGCTCACCTTCATGTCCTTCAGGCAGAACCTGGACAAACTGTATACCAGCACCAACCGGAAGAGCAAAGCTACGGACATCATCACTACCAGGAAGATGAAAGAAGCCAGCTTTACAGGAAGGTTCAGCAAGATATTGCCCGATATAACTACTCCGATGATGAGTACCAGCACTACTTGCTGCCATTCAGAGCGATAGACCGTGTCGTAGGCAGATTTGGTTTTCATCGTAATCATTTCCTTGACAATCCGTTTATTCAATATTTCATTCTGCGCCAGGCGTTCGTTCAGAACATTCCATCCGGCTTTCATATCGTTTAGATCCATAATAAGCATTGTTTTTAGCAATTAGACATAACTTTCAGTTTCTCTTTGATACGATTGAGTTTTACCGCCACATTGTTTCTCGACAGGCCCAGAATATCTGCAATCTCCTGGTAACTCCGTTCTTCGAGCCAGAGCAATATCAGCGCGCGTTCCAATTTGCTCAGCTTGTTTATCATGCTGTACAGTTCGCGGAGTTGCGATGTCTTGTCCTCTTCGTCGACGAAAGCTGCTTCCAAATCTACGGTGATGGGTACGACTTGCGGTCTCGAATTGGACTTGCGCAGGAAGGAGATACAGGTATTCAGTGCGATGCGATATACCCATGTCGATGCCTTGCAATCGCCCCGGAAGCGTGGGAAGGATTTCCACAGGTTGATGACAATCTCTTGGTAGAGATCATTAAGGTTGTCTCTGTCCGTGGCGTAAACACAGCAGACTTTATAGATGACCTGCTTGTATTCCGTCACAAACTCGACAAACTGTTTTTCTAATTCTTTAGTGTCCATATCTCAATTCGTTCTTTACTATATCAGTCGCAAAGAAAGAGGAATGGTTACAGAACGGAATAATTTTAGTATAAAAAAGAGGTGCATCCTTCGGTTTCCCGTCAGATGCACCTCCCTTTCTTTTATTCAGTTCCTATCCCATCGGATTTTCGTCCAAATCTCCATCAGAACCTCCGCTGCCCGAACCGCCTCCGGGGTTGTCCTCTCCCGAACCGCCACTGAACGCGTCGTTTTTCAAGCATACGCTATTGGCTACACTTCTGCTGTCGGTGCTGCAAAAACTCAGATAAATGGCAAGCGCGTCATCGCTCCAGTTTGCCGGCAGTGCCAGTTCTGCCTTGGCTTCGGAGCGCGTAGCGCTATTCGTGGTGTAAACAGCTTCCTTTTTGTTCTTGTTGTACGCCAGCAACATAGCGTTGTCCGTCGTTTTGGCATCTCCTGTTCCACTATTGTCCACCCATGCGTAAGAGACTTTGTTGCCCTCTACCGTAGCTGTGGCATCCATAACTGTGGTCAGATTGCCCCGTGCTACCAATGCCTTGTTGTAGTCGATAGAAGTATTTGCTCCGCATCCGTTTATTGCATTTTTCAAGAGATACGACATTGCTGCATTGAAGGCCGACTGATTCTTTGTATAGCTCTGATAACCGATGCGTACAAAAGGCGTGATTGACCTCAGAAAGTCTACTGCCATTGAGAATTTGTGTCTTTGGCATTGCTGTTTCTCTGTCTTCGGATTGCTGATACTTACTGCCAATGCTCTCATGTAGTGTGTTGATTTCCATGTACTGCCTACCACAGTACCTACCTTGCCTGAGAAGCCTCCCAGGATTCCTTGTTTAATAGATCCCATAATCTAAATTGAGTTTTTAATTAATAAATAAAGTTTGTGTTGTCGATGAATAATGCTAAAAGACTTCTGCAGCAATCTCCTCGTGTCGTTCATTCGGCAGAACGGTGTTTGTGTTTCCGTTACGTCGGCAAAGATAGGGTGAGCTTTTTTCTCCTGCAAATTGAAATCCCCGTTTTTCTTCATGAATTTCTTCATTGCGTTCAATGCTCTCATATATCTTGTACGTCCATTCGATGAAACAGTGTTTGTATTTCCGTTACGTCGGCAAAGATAAAGGAAAGATTCTCTTTCGGATGCCCAAAAAGGTAAAAGCGTTCCACCGGATAGCAATAAAGTATGTACCTTTTTTCTTCTTTAATAGAATTCTGTTACTAATGGTTTGAAAAAGAACGGCGTAAGACGTTATCTTTTCTTGTTATTGATATATTAATATGTTACAAAGACATCTTTCTTTTTGAGTATTTTGCCACTATTCCCGTCAATGACAAGCATTTTATCTTGCTTCTTTCTGCCTTTATAGTGATATTCCCAAACTTTTTTGCCTTGCCATTTACCTCTATCCAAAATCCGTCTTGGATATTCCTTACTTGCCTTTCGCTTACTATATCTGTCACCGATATACATTGCTTGTTCACAACAAATTGAATACCCTTCTTCGTGATTTATGATTTCGGTTATATTTCCTTGTGAATTAAATTTGTACTCTCTGCCAATTGGCGCACTGTTATAATCACTATCAGACATAAATTCAAAGTAGCAACACAATAAATTCCTGTCATCATCGTAAGCATATACAGATTTAATGTGATGTTCCTTATCTGTAACTGTGCGTAGGTATTTTACACTTATTCCGTCCTCGAATTGCATTATTTCTTCAAAATGCCTATCAGAACGACAAATAGTATCTCTATTTCCAACTGCGACATTATAAGTTGCAGCAAGACGTAAGTCGCGTTGGCTTATTGTATCTACCAAATGGCACGATACCTCTTTTATCCCCTTGATTGTAGTGCAACTTGATAGAAGCAAGAACAGGGTAATATAAAACGCTGTATGTCTAAGTATTTGTAACATGATATGCAATTATCAATAATGGCAAGAAAGGAGCGTCGTTAGATGCTATCTTTCGTTGTTACTAACTTATTTATAAATCCCAATCCGGTGAATAAACACCCAATCCCAATAAGAGGATAAATAATGCCGCATAAGACTGCGAGTATATTCAATCCTCGTTCATCTCCTGCAAAGCCCTCTAAACCCACAGCTTGCAATATGAAGTTTGTAATTTGCCAATTCAATAGACTCTGGTCTATACAGATAAAGGCAAGCCACAAAAGAATAGAGCAACATTCAAAACCCAACAATAACATTATAGCTTTAGGCTGTATAGCATATAGTTTATAGACCTTGTAGATGACCAATATATCTATAATCATAAGCATACCTAAAAAACTATATTCCATAATGCCATATATCCCGAACAGACGAACAAAGCCTAAGCCACCATAAAATAATGTTATGGTTATCAGCAAAAGACTGAAAGCTGTCAATGATACTATGGATTGGACTGTTTTATTCATTGCTCTATTGTTAGTAATGGGATGCAGCTTGCCGCCAACGGCGGCAAGCTGCATCCCAATAACCACACCCTATGGTGCGTTTCCTAATCTCTAATAGCCACACCTCATAGTGTATTTCCTATTTGCTGTCGGTGACTAGCTGAATATTGGTAACTGAACTTTTAGGTTCGGATAACGGTCGCCCAACTGTTTCAGAAAATCATTGGCAATGACAATGTCTTTCACTGTTTCTTTTGCATCGGTTGGAATTTCAGGAATATCCGTGAAAATCAGACAGGAATAAAGAATCAACTCTATCGTTTTTTCATCTGTCGGCAAGGAGAGTTTGTAGGCTTTTACATTCTTTCCACGCGCTTGTGCCTGTGCCTTTATCTGTCCTTCCAGAGGGTATGCCGTGAGCCGGGCAGTTTCGAGGCGGGCGGGTTCAAATACCAGATGGCGGTCTATTTCTCCGTCGGTGTCCGTGTCGAACAAATGCAGGGTGTCACCACTCAATACCAGATATTTGGGCGTTACTACGGTGCTGAAACGCACAGTTCCTAAAGTAGCCATTCCTTTCAGTTTGTCTTTCATCCCGTCTTTAAGGACATTCGCCATATTGCGTTCTGCATTGGCATAGTTGAAGGCGTCAACCGGGTTTTGTTCCATAGCCTTTTTCAGAAAGGAGAGTCCGGAAGTCAGGTATTGGCTTTTGTACTGCGAGGCATTTGCAAATTCAACCTTGAAATCTGTACGGTCGACCACCTGCGTCTGCTGTGAATTTTTACTTTTTACATAAAACCAGTATCCCAGATACAGGATAATGCAAATAATCGGAATAAAGGAATAGATATTCATATGTTTTGTTTAATATAGGGTCAAATCTTGTACGGTATTATTGGTCCATATAAAACTGAAGCAGTAATCTAAATCATTTGTGGTAAATGTGATTTCCCATCCATTCTTGTATTTAACGGATAATTTTATCTCTTCCGGATAAAATTTATTTTGCCACGAAGCATATATTTCTTCTTTATGCGCCAACCGGCTTTCATTAGGAAGTAGGTGCCCGACTCGCGCAATCACTGATTCCCAGTTTCTCAATAATGCCTGTAAATCTGATAATTGCTGTGGGAATGGAGCTGAAGCGTCCCCTTCCACCCAAATCACAGTTTTTGCCGAATACAACGGCAACCGTACTTCACTCCACCAGGCATAGTGCTCATTCTGCCACCAGTCGCAAACTTTAGAGGTAAAGATACCCAGATCTTTTACTACATACTCTTTTCTTGTTCCTAACAAAATAGTTGCCAGTGTTTTAAAAAATCCCATTGTTTTTATTTTTTAGTTTGTTGATAATGGTTATAAAGGAATCTCTGAATGAACTTTAATGTATCATTCATCGAATGACATTGCCAAAGTTATAAAACTATTTTGAAAAAGTAAACGAACGTTTCTTTTTTATTGTTTTTTGCGCAAATAAATTAGAGTAGGTAGGGAGAATGTATTACCGTCGGTTAAATGCCAATCCGACAAATAGAACAATTTCCCCTTCCTCGTACCTCCACCGTACCCGCTCCGTACCCTCTCCGTATCTGCTCCGTATAATTTCTCCCCCTATAGAAGCGAAGAAAACACGGACCGGGTACGAAGGAGAAGAGAAAGGGAACAAAACTTGCTATTAGGATATGATGAAATTATTGTGTGGAAACTATTCTGTTTTTAAGTCCTTCTTCTTCAGCACAAACACCGGCAAAAAGAGGAAGATACCGACCACGGACATTATCAATCCGCCGATAGTACCTGCTGCCAGGGGGAACCAGAAGGCTTCTTTGTCGGTGCCTACCATGAAGGGGATAAAGCCTAAGATAGTGGAAACTACCGTAAGGAAGATAGGGATGATTTTGGCGTTCCATGCCTTGGTATAGGCACGAAGTGCGGAAAGCCGGGGAAAACGGCGGCGGATGCTGTTATATTCATTAAGGATATAAATGCTGGCATTTACTGTGATGCCGCACAGCAGGACGAAGGATGCAAATCCGACCTGATCGAAGTTCAGCCGGAACCAATAGAAAGTGAGGAACACGCCGATATAGGACACGGGAATCACAAAGATAATGGCAAGCGGTTGCTTCAATGAGTTGAACAGGATGCTTGTGGTGAAGAAGATGATGGCGATAACCACCAGCAGGAGCAGGTATTGCCGATTGTCTTTCTCGCCCCACCACCACGTATTGCTGTCCGACTCGGCGGTATAGCCCATCGGTAGAATCCGGTTGAACTCTTCGAGGTCGCGCTTCTGTATCTTGTTGCCCATTTCATTGGAGCCGATGTACTCGTATTGCAGGCAGAGGCGGTATTGCTGGCTTTCCTTGGCTATCTCCTGCGGCATCTGCCCCTTTTCTACCGTGGCGAGTTCGGACAGTTTGTAATGCTTGCCGCTGCCTACGCCGTAGGGGAAGAACTGCATCGCCCAGATGTCGTAATCGTGGGACTGCCGCGAGGATAGTTTTATTTTTTCCGCACCTTCTTCCGTCGCTATCGAGCCAATCTCCATGTTCTTTCCGAAGATGGGTTGTACGGCGGCAAAGAGTACCCGGGCATCGATGTCTTCCTGTGCCATGCGCTCTTTGTTCAGGTTGAAATAGAACTCCTGATAGTCGTCCTTCCACCATGAGAACTCCGAGTTGATGAGCACTTCCTTGATACGGCGGTGCGTCAGTAGCTTGGCTTTCAGCTTTTCCGCCCAGTCGTAGAGTTCGTCGTAGTTGTAGCCGTACATCTTGATGCGGTAGGAGCCCGCACTTTCGCGCACGTCATTGCTGAAGCCCTGGTCTTGCAGGCCGTAGATGCCCCAACTGCCGCCGCCAAGTTCCAGTGCTTTGCCAATCATGTTGGCTTTCAGCACGTATGGGAAGCCGCTGTTCTGGTACTGCTTCTTGAAGTAGACGTTGATGCCGGCACGCCGTGGACTGTAAATGGAAGTATGGAACTGCTTGATTTCCTTGAAGCCGCTCAGGTAGGTTTCCATACGTTTCATCAAGGTATTCATCTGTTCGAGGGTACTGCCATTGGGAAGGTTGGCAGTGGCATAGAGAACGACTTCTTCGTTGCGGGTGAAGTAACTGCCTTCGTACACTTTCTGTATAAAGAGGCGCAGGCTGCCGCCCAATGCCTTGTCGACCACAGGTTTTACCGATTCTTTGTAGGTAGTAGAGCCGATCGTCCGGTTATAAACCGTCTCCCACTTGCCGTCGCCTTCCAGCTTCTCGGGCAGCAGGAAAACAGGTAGGCCGAAGCCGAGCAGTAGCAGCAGGCAGACTGCCCAACGCCAGCGGCAGAGGGAACGGATAAGTACGGCGTAGAAGCGGGCGAAGTAAACGGGGAGACGCCTGAAGAACAGGGTGATTGCAGGGAAAGAGATCCTTTTTTTGCGGGGGATAGAGGGCTTAGTCAGCCCGATTTTCTCGATCATAGACGGAACGAAGAACAGTGCCACGAGCAGCGACACCGCCAGGTTGATAATGACCACCGCTGCAAAGTCCTGCAAGTTGAGGCGTATCTTCTCGTCGAGAAAGAAGATGATGACCAACGCGCCCATTGTGGTGAGGGTTGCCGCCAGTACGGACATGAAGGCTTTCAGGTTGCGGCGGTGCAGGATGTGGTCGGTCATCACGATGGTACTGTCTATCACCAGGTTCAGCGAAACCGTGATGCCCGCCAGTGAGTAAAGCTGCATTTCGAGTCCGAAAAGGTAATAGAAGATAAGTGCCACGGCAATGTTCACCGCCAGGCTGGTGACGATGAGCAGCAGATATTTCAGTTTGCGGGTGATGAGCCAGACAAAGATGAGCAGGATGAGCACAGTCAGCCCCGTGCGGAAATAAATCTTGTCCAGTTCTTCGCGGATGTACTCGGTGGCATCATAGCTGGTATGTACCTCGTAGCCGGCGGGCAGCACCTCTTCGATGTCCTGCATCTCGTCCATGACGGCATGGTTCAACTGCAACTGGTTGGCGGATTCTTCGGCGGTAATGGAGAGGTAGATGGAGTTCAGCCCGTTGATGCGGTAATAGCTTTGGGGGGCTTCTTCCATGCGGGTGGCTGTCACCAGTTCGTCCAGGTGGAGCACCTTCCCGCCGGCGGTGGCCACGGGGATGGCGGCAGGGTCGAAGGTGGTCGTCGCATTTCCTTCCGGCACCAGTGCCAGCCGTATCCATTGTTTGCTGCCGCCGGATGCATCGACGTTGTGCGTCCCCAGGAACTCTTTCCGGTAATGGTGCTGCACGGCCTGGCTGATGTCGGACAGGGTGATGCCAAGCAGGCGCAACTGTTCGCTGTCGTACTCCAGCCTCCACTCCATTGGCGTGGCTCCGCTCAGCTCCACTTTATAGATGCCTGCCAGGCGTGCCAGGCGCGGCTTGATATGCTCTTCCGCATACTGCTGTATCAGTATCGGCGTGGAAGGTGCATTCAGTGTGAAGGACATGAAGGGGCGGGATGTGTTTTCATCGGGCACCTTCATCCGGATGACGGGATAGCCGACACCCTCGGGGAGCTGCGGCCACGTCTGCCGGATGACGGTGGAAGCCTCGAAACGCACGGCGTCTACGTCGGCATGCTTGTCCAGTTCCACGGTGATGTTGCCGAAGCCGTTGCCCGAGGTTGAATTCAGCTTCTTCACCCCCCGGATGCGTGCCAGCATGGATTCCAGTTTGCTGGTTACCTCCATCTCTACCACGCGCGACGAGGTGCCCGGCATGCCGAACTCCACCGTAAAGCCCGGCAGGCTGTGCGATGGATTCAGCTTGACGGGCAGTAGCGGTATCAGGGCCACACCCACCAAGGCCAGACAGACGAACGTCACGATGACGGTAAAGGAAGAAGCCGATTTCATAAATTCTTATAATCAAACTTTTCGGAAAGCGAGAAGCCCGACGCAAAGTCGTGGAGCGTCAGTTTCCGTATCTTATAGTAATTCAGCCAGTAGTCCTGCAAGGCAGAGATATAATTGCGCTGCGCCTCCTGCTGCCGGTTCAGCGAGAGGGTCAGGCTGCTGATGTCCGCTTTGCCGATGATGAAGCGCTGGCGTGTTTCGTTGTATGCCAGGATGGAGAGGTCGAGTGCTTCTTCGGCGCTTTTCACCAGGTCCTGCTGCACGTTGAAGTCGGATACGGTCATGATGACTTCCTCTTCGATGCTGATTTCGCTTTGGCGGGCGGAAGTCTTGACGACGTTCAGGTTGTTGCGCGCCATGTTGTACTTGCCTTTCCGCACGCCCCAGTCCACCAGCGGGATGGAAACGCTGACCGATACCATTTCCTGCTGCATGGGGCTCTTGTATGCCTCGCCGAACTTCTCCGCCACTTGGTTGAAGCCCACGCTGGCGTTGATGCTGGCATTGAAGCGCGATTCTTTCTTTGTCTTGTCCACGTTCTGCTCGGCCTCCAGCACGTCCTGCCTCACTCCCAGGAACTGGGGGTTATTGCTTTGTGCTGCTGCCAGCGCTGCATCTACGGGGATGGTGAGGGATTGCGGGCGCCCGGGCAGCACGGCCTTTATCTCGGTGTTCTTCTCCATGTTCAGGAAAGAGGCGAGGGAGAACATGGCACGCTTCAGTGCGCTGGTAGCGTTCTGCAAGGTGTTGCGGGCATTCACTACGTCGAGCTTCAGCGTCAGCAGGTCGGCGCGGCTGATGGAAGCTATTTTCAGGCGCTGCATGCCGATGCGGTAGAGGGTATCGGTAGAGGCGACATTCTCTTTTGCCAGGTCGTATTCCGCCTGCGCCATGGCGAGGGTGAAGAAGTAAGTGGTGGCTTGCTCGGACACCTGCTCGGCATTGTAGATGTATTCTTTCTTCGCCTTCTCGTACTTCAGCGGTTCGATTTTGCGTTCCCACCGGAAGGGGTTGTAGCCGACCAGGCTTTGCGTATAGCCCAGGCGCACCGGTACGCTGGTGAACTGGGTATATTGATTGCTGCCGAAGCTCCTCATATATCCCAACTCTGTGTCGAGGTAGAACGTACCGCCCGTCAGGTCGAGGTTCTGCCGGATGGCGAGGTTGCCGTAGGCGTAGAAAGACTGCTGGCTGCGGTAGACGTCGAGGTCTTCGGCAGAGTCGTAACGCTTGGTGATGTCGCGGTTGTACTGTGCCGGTGTCATGTTCAGCGTCAGGCTGGGCAGCCGGTTTGCCTTGTACGTGCGGTATTCCCAGTAGCCGGAGAGGTACATGTTCTTGGTGCGGAAGGCTTCGAGCGAACTGTCGTTGGCCAGGGCGATGGTTTGCTGCAAGTCCAGCGTAATGCGTTGTTGGGCAAAGGCGGGAAGCACTCCAAGGCTCAGTAGAAGTATAAAACTCAGTCTTTTCATATCATGGAAATTTAGCGGAGTATCTGTCATTTACTCATTCTTTCTATAAATAAACCAATATATCAGCGGGATGATGAACAAGCTGACCAGCGTCCCGATAAACATCGCCCCGATCATCGCAATGGAAAGCGGCTTCTGCAACTCCGAACCCATATCGAAGGAGAACAGCAGTGGCACCATAGCGAATATCGTAGTAAGTGATGTCATGATAATGGCCCTCAACCTTCGCCGCCCTGCCTCGTGGATGGCTTCGAGCAGGGGCATGCCTGTCTTTCGCAGTTCGTTGATGGCATCCAGCTTCAGGATGGAGTCGTTGATGATGATACCGCACGTCACAATCAGTCCGATGGCAGACATCAGGTTCAGCGTATGTCCGCACAGCCACAGCAGCAGCAGGGCAAACGCCACGTCTATCGGTATCTCCAGCAATACGATGAGCGGCTGCACGAAGCTCTCGAACTGTGCGGCAAGGATGAAGTACATCAGCAGGATGGAGATAAAAAGGATGATGACCAGTTCATCCATCATCTTCCGGTTGGAGAAGAAACTGCCGGAGAAAGCGGTGTCCCAGTCTCCCGTTGCGTCCGCCGCCTGTTTCACTTCTGCCATCAGCGGGGTGGCATTGTCCACATCGTAGAAGCGGAAAGGGATATACTCGCCGTTGCGTCCTGCGGTAATCGCTTTCAGGTCTTCGGCGGGACGCACCTTCACCAGGTCGCGCAGCGGGATGTGTTGCACCTCTCCCTTGCTGTCGGGGCGGGTTTGTATCAAGGTCTGTTGCAATACGTCGTTCACTGTGCGCTCCTCGCCCACAATGCTGATGGGCAGATATTGCTGGTAGGAGTGGAGCATGGCAACGCTGTTCTCCTTGAAGGCGGTTTTCAGTACGCGGTAGAGTTCATCGTAGGACACGTTGTAGAGCAAGAGTCTTTCTTGCAAGATACTTATGTTCAGTTGGTTCTCGAAGGCGATGCCGGTAGGCGCTATTCCCGTCAGCCCCGTGAACTGTTGCTCCAGTCCGCGCAGTTCTCCGGCATCCGGCGCCTTTTCCTTGTTGCGGGCATAGAGTTCTGCCACTACATCGGCTTCTCCGGTCACGAACAGCTTCTCGAATACTGTCTCCGGGGGGGCGAAAGATACGACTGCCAAGGGGTATTTCTCTTTCAGGCGACTGTATATCTTCTTCTGTAGCGGGGCAATCTCCGCCGGTGTAGCGGTTTTGAAGTACAGTTCCGCTTCCGAGGACGAGAGTGCCTGCTCCCGGTTCAGCAGATAGTCTTGCTGGCCTACGGCGGCAGTCTGCTCCACGGTTTCATCCTTCAGTTCCCCGAACAGGGCATCTACCCGGTGGCGGTTCTCGTCCACGTGGATGTTCTCGTTCCACTCTACGCGGGCTATCAGTTCGTTCTGGTCGATATCGGGCATACGCTCCTTGCCGATGAAGTAGAAAAAGAAGACGCAAAGCGGGATGGAGACGATGCAGAAGGCAGCGCTTATCGTCTTATGGGAGAATATCCAGTCAATGCCTGCATCGTAGAAGCGGTCCAGCGTATGTTCCTTGAACGGGTTGTTGATGCGGATGCGCCAGAACCACGACTTGCCGCGTATCCCCGTGCGGTAGACCAGCATATAGAGCACCGGCAGCAGCATGATGCCCGTGAAGTAGGACACCAGCAACCCCACCGTCACGGCAAATGCCTGGTCGTAGAACAGCGCTCCGGCAATGCCGCTCATAAATATCAGCGGCAGAAAAACGGCGATGGTGGTCAGCGAGGAACTGAGCATCGGGGTCACCACCTCACTCGTGCCCTCCACGCAAGCCCGTTTCAGCGAATAGCCCCGTTCGCGGTATTGCGAAATGTTTTCCGTCACAATGATGCTGCTGTCAATCATCATACCCAGTGCCAGAATCAATCCCGACAAAGAAATAATGTTGAGCGACATCTTGAACAGATAGAAAAAGAGGAAGCTGATAACGATGGACACCACCATGCTCAGCCCGATGATGAACGGCGACTTGACGTCTCCCAGGAAGAGCACCGCCACGATGCAGATAAAGAGAAAGCCCAGCGAAAGGTTCTGCTGCAGGTTGGAGATGGTGTAGTCCAGCAACTCCGTCTGATTGCGGCTGATGCTGAAGTCGATGTCGGGATATACGGTCTTGAAATAGTCCATCGTGCGGTTGATGGCGAGCTTCATATTGTCCATGTTCTCGTCTGCCTGCTTAATGACGGCAAGGGTTACGGCACGTTTGCTATTGCTCGTGGATACGCCTTTTTCCTTTGCTGGCACAATGGCTATCTTGCAGAAGTCGCCCAGGCGGATGATGCGGCCTTCTTTCCGCAAAAGAATGTTCTCTACATCTTCCTCGGTGCGCAGCAGGGTGGAGAACTTGATGTTGTATTCGTAGTAGCCGTCGCGTACGGTCATGCTGCCCGGCTCTACGTTATTCTGTGCCAGGGTGTTTTCAATGTCTTCTATGGAGAGTCCCAACACCGCCAGCTTGTCGGGGTCGGGCACTATCTGCAACTGGCGTTCCAGCAGGCCGGTCACATCGACCATTGCTACTTCGGTCAACTGCTCGATGCGGCGCTTGATGACGTTCTCGGCAAACTCGCAAAGGTCAAGGAATGCACGTTCGTCGGTTTTGCCGTATGCACTGTCGTTCTTCAATGTCAGGTTGAGGTAGAAAACCGGGATATCCGTCGCACTGGCTTTTATCACCTTTGGGCGGTCGGCATCTTTGGGCAGGTAGTTCATGGCGGCATCGATCTTCTCGTTCACCTCGATGAAGGCAAGGTCGGTATTCGTGCCGTAGTCAAAGCTCAGGCGGATGATACCCGCCCCGTCTCGCGTCTCGCTGTTCATGTCTTTCAGCTTCGCCACCTGGATAAGCTGCTGGCGCAACGGCTTTACCACCGTATTCTCCAACTCGCGTGCCGAAGTATTCTGCGCCGCCACTTGAACCGTTATTTCAGGAATGGCGATATCGGGCAGCAAAGATACCGGCAAGGTGAAGTAGGTCACCAGTCCGATGATGAAACATGCCGTAAATGCCATCAGCACAGCAATAGGCCGCTGTATCAGGAACTTTACCATCCCTTTTAATTTTTAATTATCGTTACCGGTGCCTCATGGGCGAGGTTTACATTACCTGTCACTATGATCGTATCCCCTTCCTTCAGACCATCTACCACACTATAGCTGTCTGCATTCTCCAGTCCGGTCTGCACATAGTTCCATTTCGCCTTCCCGTCTTCGAGGGTAAATACAACCTGCTTTCCCGAACGCAGCACTACGGCGCTCTTCGGTATTACAAGCTGTTCGCCCAGCGAGCGGTGCACGTTTACCCGTACATTCATGCCGCTGAACAGTTTCCCTTTGCTGTTTACGGTAGCTTTTACCTTTACCATGCCTTTGTCGTCTACCAGGGGATTGATTTGGGTAATGCGTCCTTCTTGTTTGGCAGCCGCATCGGAGTAGGGGGTGACGATTACTTTATCGCCGTTCTTTATCAATGGAAGTTCACTCTCCAATACAGTGAAGTCAACTTCCATGCCTTCCATGCCTATGATTGTGCAAAAAGCATCCGAAGTGCTTACCGCGTTGTGGGGCTTGGAGAAAAGGTTGGCTACCACTCCGTCGAAAGGAGCGGTGAGTGTGGCGTGTTCTTCTTCGTACCGGGCAAGCTCGTATTGCGAGAGGCATTGGTCATATCCACTCTTCACGCGTGCCAACTGCATGATGTCGGCAGGGACTTTGGAGTTGTCGTCTGCCGGATAGCCCTGGCCTATCAATACATCCTGCAAGTCGAGTTTGGCTTTGTCCAGTGCATCCTTGGCCTGTGCCGTCTTGTTCGTCAGGCGGAATTTATCCAGTTCCGCCAACTTCTGACCCTTGCGCACATAGTCGCCATTCTTCACATAGATGGATGCCACTACCTCTGCCGTCTCAAACCGCAAGTCCGCCTGTAGCCCGGCAACTACCTTCCCGTTGCTCACCAGCTCATGGTCGAAAGTCTGGCGTTTCAGTGTTTGCACAGTCACTTCATTGTTATCACTCGGCAATACGGCTGCTACCCCTTCCTCGGCATCTGCTTCTTTCCGGGTGCCGGAACAGGCAGCCAGTAAAGCCATGGCTATACAAAGCAGGTATCGGTAGTTGTGTGTTTTCATATATATCAATTATTATTCATCTTTTTCACTTCTTCCCTCATCTGGCGTATCGCTGTGGAGTTCACTTTCGGCTCCTTTGTCAGGACACACTGTTTCATCTTCTCAAGCTTGTCCGGTTGCCTGAATCCCGGCTCTGCGTAGAGCTTTGCCAGGAGATAATACGGATAGATACGTCCCGGCAGGCGATGGGTGGAGCGTATAAACCAATCTTCCGCAGCCAGATAATCTCCTGTTTGCTGGCAGTTCTTGCCCAGGATATTCAGTATCATCGGGTGGCAACTCAGCTTCATGGCTTCTTTCAGAATGCGGCTGGAAGCCTCGAACTTCTGCTGCTTGTGCAGGTCGTGCCCGTATTCAAACAAGAAGGCAGCCCGGTTTTTCAGTAAAGGATAAAGACGTACGTAATCTTTCTCCGCCGATTGATAGGCGCCTGCGTTATATAGCACCCTTGCATTCATCCATTCCCGGCAAGCCTGCTTTGTACGTAAATCATTCTTCAGGCGGAAACCTCCGATCGTTCCTGCCAAGATAGCCAAACCCAGCCATTCCCAGCGGTTGCCTCCTGTAACACAAGCCAGAAGCAGACTCACAAATGTAACAATAAATACCGGTAGCTGCAATGGATAGGAAGAAAAAGCGAAAATCATCAGAGAAAGTACGGCACCACAGATGCCGAAACGCTCTTTCCGTATCCCTATATACAAACAAAAAATGACAACCGCCAATAAGCAGAAAGCCAGGGGAATCCCCAACTCTACCGCCACTTGTAAGTATTCATTGAAAGCGTATTCGGGACTCCCCGCCACACGCTCTTCCCACGGCTCATAATCACTTGCTGCAAAATAAGCCTCCTGTGCATTACCGTAAGCTGCCGCAAAGCCGCCCACACCATGTCCCGTCAGTGGTTTTTCCGCAATGGCATGGCAAGCTATCTTCCACATGAACAGGCGTCCTCTTGCCGAATCGGGCTTCAAGGCGAACAACAAACCACCCGCCAATATCGCAATACCCGCTCCCACAGCTACAGCTGTAACCAAGCGCTTCCGCCGGAGCATCCACATCTTTTGCAAATAGAATCCCCATCCTGCATGGCAACCATATACCCATAAACAGGATATCCCCGCTGCCAACCAAGCCGAACGGCTCATACCTGCCGGAAGCACACAAAGAATCAGCAGCAATACAACCCCGGCTATATATTTCTTTATCTGATGCCGGTACGGCTTTTCGTCGTTTTCCTTCTGCAAATACTGATGCAGGCAAATGGGAAGTATCATGGCCAGGTATCCCGAATAGGGGCCGGGATTAAAGAAAGAGCCCGTCAATGCATACAGCGAATGGCCGGAAGATGCGAAACCATAAAGTTGGCGTAAACCCCAATAGGCCTCGATGCCCCCAAATACCATCAATGCCCAAGATACGACGGAATCCACTGTCGTTGAATTCTTTCGGGACATAAAGAAAAGCGCTAATAGAATACATCCCATATACAAAAGGGATGCCTTGTCAAACCAGACCCATTGGCCAATGGTTTCACTTGCAAGAAAGTCTAAAGAAGCAGAACAGACTAATGACAATAAAGCCATAACCGCCATCCAAAGCATTCCCCATGTAACAATAGCTCTAATTTCCATCATTCTATCTTTCTCCATACCCGCTCCCATCTTACTTTCTCTGAAACATTATCTACCGATTTCCAAATGCGCAAAGCCCTGCCTACAATAAAAGGTTCAGGCAGCAATCCCCAATAACGAGAATCTTTAGAGTTTGCAATCTTATCACCGGACACAAAATAATAATTCTCATGAAAACGGTATCTATCTATAATACTGTCTCCTAATGATATAGTATCTCCCCTTAGAATCAAACTTTTTTTCTGTTCCCATTCTATCAAATTCTTATAGAGCACCCAGTTCAGTGGATTCATTTCTATGGTACTTCCTTTAGCCGGTATATACAATGGCCCGAATTCTGCAATAGTCCAGTTCAAACCTTCGTCATAAGGATAACCAAGCAATACGATATCACTTTCATCTATCCATTTTTGATTGAGCATTTCCTGCAACTCATCCTGTGCTTTTTCATTTCCAAGGCTTTGGCTACAGCCTCGTACTTTGTAATGAGCCTTTCTAATCTCTAACGTATCTCCGGGTACTGCTATACAGCGTTTTACATAATATGACATAACATCAAAAGCAATACTGTCCCATCTGTCCGAATAAGGGAAGTTGAATACCAACACATCATTTCTCTTAAAACTCCTCCAGCCCGGCATACGATGAATTTTTACTTCTTTTTTTTCCAATGCGGCAAATACATTAAATAGTCTTGCTCCTTTCGAACATTTATCCACCAGGATATAATCTCCTGTCAATAAGGCCGGTTCCATTGAGTCGGAAGGAATCTTGAATGAAGTGACAAATAGTAATTGCAACAATATCACCACAAGGACAATAAGACAAAGTCCATAGGTTAAATTAATAGCCCAAGCTAACAACTTCCGCAAGGATAAGTAACTATGGAAGCTCATTCCCCGAAATTTGATATAAAAGTTTGTTTTCCATCCTTGATCCGAAACGCTTGCTCTTCCTCTCCACGGGTTATATCGTGGAGATAAAAGAGTGCTCCTTTGGGCATATTATCATATATCAAGAAAGTTTCAGTAGCCTTTTTCTTTCCCAGCGAAACCCATCCCTCTTTCCCTGCATGATAGAATAACTCATAGACATCACCTATACGTACAAAGTTATCATCATTTTGGGGGATATACACCAATTCATTAAAACAGACCTTCTTGCCGAAATCTACGACAATAGAAGCACCGGCTTTTGCCGGTCTGTAGTAAGTAAGCACGTCACCGTCATGTACATTTCCTATTTTTACATATTTATGTTCCGAAGCATCTCCTTCTATTTTCTGAGGTTTTATCTCCACTCCGTTATGGCTAAAATACAGTTCGGCCAATGCGATACGTTTGTCCTTTGCTGCGGAGTATCTAATATACCGGCCTTTCACTGGTTCCGGTAAGCGTACAAGCATATGGTTGGTATGTGGGGTATCACATATGCAATAAAAAGGCTTGGCTTCAGAGAAGTTTTTTTTATCCGATACCTCGAATTTACTGCCTACCATATTGCTGAAACTATCTCTTATCCAGTAAGGGAAGGCGGCTTTTCTCCATAGGGTGACAGTATCTCTTACTGATAAATCCGGAATATAGGGCTGCATCTTTTTACCGTCAAAGAAGAAAGGATAGTCAATGGATTTATAAATAGAGTTTTCATAGATGAGGGGCATATATATTATTCCAGGCTCGATGTTCTTAAAGGTTGCTTTCCCTCCTTTCAGTTCAGCTATATCCAAACCCTCTCCTGCACTTTTTGAACGGAAAACCCCTAAGTACACATAGTTAGCTTTTACATCATTCAGATTTAATACTAAATCATCTTTAAAGTAATTCTTCGAAACATCTTTTATAAAGCAATGCCTGAAGAGAGGTGGTATGTTATCTTTTGATTTCAAGAATTTCAGTTTATCTTCTTGCAGGCCGAAACAATAGCGATACACTTTCCCTATTTTCCTTCCGTCCACCTCCGGCTGGGAACGGGTTATATTGAAAAAGTTTATATTAATATAATTTCCAGCAGTATCTCTTACCACATTCCAAGTATGTCCCTTTCTGGATTCCGATTCATAAAGATATAGGTCTGTCGTGGCAGGAATTCCTAAAGAACGCAATACATATAGTGTGAGGTCACACAGATCGACACATTTTCCAACCCGATTCTCCAATAAGAAAAAGGCTCCCATGTGGGGAGAATCAAAGTCGAGGTTAAGCAAAAATCCTTCTTCTCGTAGATGACCAATCACTACCTTCAAGGCTTCCATTACATCTGTTCCTGTATAAACGGAATCCAATAAGAATGAGTATCTCTTACTGTAAATGCCTCTCCAATCTTCAAGTGTTTCATCGCCGACACGATAAGGCAGTATCAATTCGCAGAATTCATCAAAAGAAAGTCCCTTATTCCAAGGTCTCTTTTTCCATACTTCAAAAGCCTGATCTATGTTACGAATTAAATAATCAGCAGTCATAACGTGAATATCATATTCCTTATCCATCATTGCAGCAGAATACTTTTCCCATTTCTCGACTTGTATGCTATCAATCTCCCCAAATGAATCTACAGTAGATTTCCAATATCTTAATGTGTCTAATAACCATCCTTTGTGACTATAACATTTGGGCATATTTTCAATTAAGAAGCATGCTGCCTTGTATTTTTCCCCACTGTCTTTATAGTGAGCGAGTACCTTCTCCAACTCTCCCCGGTTATTCCCCGCCATTTTGAGTGCTTCATTCAGACGATGATTGTTTGCACACGAGCAAAGAAGTAATAATGCAAATAGCAATCCACATTTTCTCATATTTCTCATATTTTCTATCTCACTTCTACTATTCTAACACATACTTTACGTTTATCTCTGGCTTGAACATAGAACTTTACAAACTCTTATTTTGCATCACCAGTAACAGTTAGCCTTATTGGCGATAACTTCGAGTTACAGTACACTGTTACCGTTTTGCTAAAATGTTCAGGATGATCTGCTTTATAAATGACAGACAGATTCAAACTGCTTCCCGGACGAATAGGTTCTTTGGAATATTCTACGGAAATACAACCGCAAGAAGTATCTGTTCCTTCTATTATTAAAGGTTTATCTCCTATATTTTTCATGCTAAAAGTTACCTTCTGTTCCTTTTGCCAATCGAAATTTCCCATAGACATTGATGTTTTATTAAGTTTTACAACAGTTTGAACTGTATTGCCTCTACTATCAATTTCCTTTTCTTCACCCTGGATTATTTTTAGATAGAGTTCTCTTACCTTCAAATTCTGAATCGGATTGCCCATAGCAATAACCTTATTTTTTTCATCCAATAGAAATGTTTGAAGTGCCATATCCGAAGGGAATTTGTTTAATATATTCAAGGAATCTTTTGAGTCAATGCATATTGGATAATTAAAATTTGCTATATTTACAGTATTATATATGTCTCTATCTTTTTTTGAGGAAAAAAAGAATAAGAAGTCTACTGATGAATTTATTGAGTCAACTATGGTTATAAATTTTTCCCATTTGGGGAGTTGGAGTTTGCAGCTAATGCATCCCATTGAATCTACATAACTCAATATTTTATATTCTCCCCTTGATGAAAAGTTTATCGTATCTTTACCTTGTATAGTGTATATTGGATTTATGGGGAATTTTATTACTTTATCTTTCCATTGTGTAACCAAAGATGTAATTTCATTTTTGCCAGTGCATGATGAAAATATCCATGTTAAGAATACTAAGAAAAGGGTCGTTCGTGTTTTCATATTTTTACTTTTAGCTTTTGTTTTAAAGTAATACAATCAAGGGTGTGTCAAAAATGAAATTCATTATCATTGAATGATGGAAAATACATTTATCAGACTTTTGACACATTCCTAGATTGATTCACGATTATTGCTGGTTCTGATTATAGTCTTATTTTAGTATGTATATTCTACAATATGATAATCTGGCGAATTACTGACACCATAAATTTTATTTTGTTTCTTGTCCACGCAAAAAGTAAATATAGGGTCATTGAGGATATAAATGTT
>JAUUPT010000126.1 GCA_030843315.1 Bacteroidaceae bacterium
CGCCGTTGGCGCTTTCTGTTCCGTTGATGGGGGCGAGGTATGTTCCTGCACACCAGAGGTCGGAGATTAGTATGTCTGTTTTTCCGTCGATGTCCCAAGTAAGGGAGTTGGCGGCGATGGTTGTGGTTGCAGGCCAGCAGCCTACAAGAAGGGCATGCTTGTTTTCTTCCTTGTCATATACGGGTTTCAAGGTACTGGTGAAGGTGATTGCACCTGTATTTTTGGCACGGTTCCCTGTATAGGGGGATGGTGTGATGGAAGTCGGATCAATCGTGGTGCTGCTTGTTGACTGCCATAGATAGAAGGTGATACCTTCGAGTACGGCGTCCGTTCCTGTAATCGGTGCCCGTGTTTGGGGTGATACAGTCGGTGTCTTTTCTGATTGTATAGCAGTGTATATAGAGATGGGACGTTCGGGCAGCGTGATGTTGCCTGTTTCGTCTAACTCTTTGTTACAACTACAGAGTAGGGTTGTGGCGATGGCAATAAGGATTGTTTTTTTCATCATTGTATTTTATATTCATCTTTTTCACCACAGAGGACACAGAGTCTCACAGAGGTTGAAGTGCGGAGGTTGAAACACAGATTACGCAGATTGACACAGATTCTTAAAAAACTCTGTGGGACTCTGTGTCCTCTGTGGTGAACTATCGTGCAGCATCGAATCTTCGGACGCAACGGACTTTGCGGTTATCGGTGACATCGGTAGCGTCGGAAATCCAATAGTCGGTGGCTTGGGCGTTGTCGGCGATAGGTGTTCCGCCGGTGAGTGCTGAGAAGCGGGTATTCCACTTTGCTGGGGCGTCAGTATATACCTTCCAGAAGGATGTCAGTTCTTCAGTGGTGGGGAGTCGCCAGCCTTTATTGCCTTCGGTGGTGTTTTTGTCGGCGCACCACTGGGCGGCATCGGCGTAGGTCTTTTGAACTGTGCCGCTTGCATCTGTTGGTTCGTCAGGCAATATTATGAGTCCTTTTTTTCCTTTCTTTGCTTCTTCGTCGTAATCTATGATTGTTTCTAAGTGGAATACGATTCCGAATACTTGGCTATTCTTTTGAAAGTAATCTCCTACGGCGTAGTATTCTCCGTCGGGGGTGGCATTGCTTGTGCCGCCATCGGTCCAGGGCGCTATGGTGGTGGCAGATACGGTGATTTCTCTGGGGTTTACTCCGAGTGATAGGGTGACGGTATGGGTTTTGCCGGCCTCAAAGTTTGCTGCTGTGCTTCCGTTCATTAGTTGTACTTCGACTTCTCCGGTGACACCTGTACTGCCTGTGACTTTGAGTTTAATGGGATCTGTTCCCGTGCTTGGTGGGAACATTCCGGTGGCGATAACGTCGGCATTATCTTTTACTAAAGTGTAATTTTGATTTTCGAACTTTGTAGTATAATCCTCTTTATAGAGAGATATAGGCTTCTCCATGCTATAAGTCAATGCATTGGTTGCATAGGTGTAAGTCATGGTTTCCGAGGTTGTCAATTCTATTTTGGTGATTTGTCCCCATACGTTTTGGGCTACGTCCTGGCTTGTGTTTTCGGCTACGTTGAGGATAACTTTTAATTGTGCCAGTGCGTGTTGGAAGATCATTCCGGTGTTGTTGTTGGGGGCTGTGTAGGAACCTGCGTTGTAAATATTGGTTTTGAGGATGTCGACGTTGCCGGAAATAGTCCAGGTGAGTTTACCGGTTTCTGTGGTTGTTGCCGTAGGCCAGTATGCAACGAAGTAGGTGTTGTTACCGTTTAGGTTATAATTCTGCGAGGGTGTGAATGTTATGTCGCCATTCTTGTCTCGTGATGCAGAAATAAGAGCGGCATCACTGAAACCGGTTGGGGTGTCGGTGGCATCTTTGCGCAGGAAATGAATGCCGGTCAATTCTGCTTTGGCGTCGGCACCGGTTCCGTCCTCGATTACGCCTGTCCCTACTACTTTTGTTGCTGCTGTTGTGGGTGCGCCGTCTATGGTTGCTGATAGGCATATAGGGCGTGCTGGTCTTGTCTCGGGCTCTGTTAGGGCGGAGTCCGGGGAGCAACTGTGTAGGAGACAGGCGAGGAGGAAGGGGAGGATGGGTTTCATAAGGATGATGGTTTTAGGCACGGATTACACGGATGACACGGAAAGAGGTTAAGGGGTGACGGTGGGGGTGACGTCGCTTTCACCTTTATAGCCTGTGCCCCATGGAGTAATGGTTGTTCCTGTTACTTTGATTTCCTTTGTGGTAGATTTGAAGGTGAGGGTGGCGGTATGTTTGAGACCACGCTCGAAGCCTTTGTTGCTACTTGAACCATCTTTCAGCTGCACTGAAACATCTGTTGTTACTTCGCTTTGGCTACCTATTTGAGTGGTGATAGTCAGAGTTAGTGCCTCGGTGCTGCTGGCTGCTGCAGGGGCGAACATACCGGCGGCGTTGACGGTGGTATTGGTACTGGCTGGGATTTCAATTCCATTTGCATCAAAGGCGGTCTTATAGTCGTATCCAAGTAATGGCAGTTTTTTTGTGCCACCACTTTCATCTGTTGAGAAGGTAAACTTTTGGTCACTGTATGCGTATGATGCTTTTTCTTTGGTAGCGATTTCAATTTTCTTGATTTTTCCCCATACTTCCTTTATTACGTCTATAGATACTCCTGCTTCTGCTTTGCATACAACTTCGAGCTGAGCGAGGGCGTGGCTGAAGGTCATGGTGGGACTGCTTGTGATACCTGTGTAACAGCCTGCATCGAAAAGCGGTGCATAGAGGATGTCGGTCTTGCCGTCAATGGTGAAGGTTGCTACATTGTTGTTTACTGTCCCTGCGGGGTAGTAGGCAACGAAGTAGGCGTGCTTGTTGTTGGCAAGGTCGTATTCCTGTTTAGTGCCAAATGTGATATCGCCATCGGTGGTAGTAGTATTGTCGTTATCGTTTTTTGTACGAGTGCCGGTGATGGCAGTTATTCCATCAAATGACAGTGAGTTTTTGCCAGCTGTGTCGTCTTTGCGTAGGAACTGGATGTTTGTGATGTCGGCAGTTCCGTCTATTGGGCCTTCCAGCGTGGTGACTTCTCTTGTTACCGCCTTTGTTTGTGCTGATGCTTCGATTGCTGCGCTGATATGTATTTCTTTCGGTTGTAGCGGTGTTGGGTTGTCAGGTGTTGTAACCTCTTCGCTCTTTGCGCATGAGGCGAGTGCCGCGAGGGCTAATGAATAAATAATGATTGCTTTCATGATGTTGTTTGTTTGTTTGTTTGTTTGCTTGTTTGGGTTCACCACAGAGGACACAGAGTTCCACAGAGGTTGAAACACAGATTTCTTAAAACTCTGTGGGACTCTGTGAACTCTGTGGTGAAATTGAATTATTATGATTATTTTTCTGGTTTTTCTACATCGGTTGTTCCGGCGCTGCCATCAGTCCATGCTTCGATAGTAGAAGATGTACAGCTGATAGTTCTACTGTCGGCTTTGAAGGTGAGTACGACTGTATGAATTTTGCCTGCTTCCATAGATTCGTTGCTACTGGGTGGACCTGAACTTAGGCTGACATTGATATTATCTATTGTTATTGGTGAACTTGATCCATCAATACCTGCTGTAGTAACCTTTAGTCGGAAGGAGTAAGCGGGGTCTCCTGTTGTAGCTTTTATAGGGGGAATCATTGCTACGGCATCGGGGGTAGGGGTTGACGATTGCTCTTCAGTCATTGTATTAGTTTCACCATAGTTGCTTTCGTGAATAGTTATAGAATTTAATGAGCTGCTGTAGTCATTAGCGAGTAGTTCGAATGCTTTTGCGTCGCCCGATCCTTCAGCCTTATTGCTACTATACGTGTATTTCAATTCAGGACTTACGCCCAATACTTCAATCTTCGTCACGTTTCCCCACGCAGCCCTGACAGCTTCGATTGAAGATCCTGCTTCAGCTTTGCAAATGACCTCTATGCGTGACAGTTGGTGCTTGAAATTCATCGCACTAAGGCTCCCATGACTTTGATAAGTACCTGCATCCCATACTTCGGTCAGTAGGATGTCGGTTTTGCCATCGATAGTCCATTCGAAGGTTCCGGCAGCGTTACTTTCTGTTTTCTTACCTTCAGTAGTGAAACCTACAAAAAAGCTCTTTTTGTTGTTTTGGTTGTAAGTTGGTGCAGTAGCGCTAAAGGTGATTGCACCACCTGTGGCGCGGCTGCCTCCTGTGTATGTATCGTCAGGAGAGCTGAAATCACTCGGTGTCTGTGCATCCGCCGCCACATCTTTCCGTAGGAACGTCAGATTATTAAGCGTAACATCGCCTGTAATTACCGCTCTCGTACTTGCCCCCTCTATCACCGACGTCGCCTTGATTTCTTTTGGCGCTCGTTGTTTTTCTGTTTCTATCTCGCTCTGCGAGCAGGCAGCGAGAATGAGCAGGGTAGCTGTTAATAAGATTGTCTTTTGTTTCATTATAATTTGTTTTAAGTATTAATTCGTTTATCACTTTATCACCCTATCACTTTATCACCCTATCACTTTATCACTCTTTTTCTTTATCACGCTTTTAATATCCCTAATCAGCTTCTCCAGCCCCGCCTTTTCTTCGGGATAGCTGGAGAGCGCATGGGCTGATACTATCATTTTGGCAAGAATCCAATATTGGTTCTCTGTTTCTTGCCGGTAGCAATGGTAGGACTCCTTCAGGATCTGTGGCGGGAACTCGCTCCAGTCCTTCTCCTGTATCTGGCGGTAGGTGCGGTTGAGCAGGGTAACAAAACCTTTGTACTGGCAGGCGAAGTTTAGAGTGAGCAAGAGAGTTCCTTCCCGACTGGCTGTGGTGATGAGGTCTAATACTGCGGAGTGAAAGCGGCAATATTCTTCATCGTCCAGGTTTTCACAAATTAAGAGTCTTTCCATGATTTATTGTGTTTATTTCAGGCATACGCCTGGGGTTATTCCAACTGTGTTTCGGCAATGTCCATTAATAATGTCCATAGCTTACGGTAATCTTCCTCGTTTATGACGAACTCATGTAGATAGTTGAATATG
Source organism: Bacteroidaceae bacterium (assembly GCA_030843315.1). Lineage (GTDB taxonomy): Bacteria > Bacteroidota > Bacteroidia > Bacteroidales > Bacteroidaceae > Bacteroides. Next base: position 4,991 of record JAUUPT010000126.1, read on the forward strand.
CGGGTGTAATAGCTGATGTTGGTGTCAGCCCCAAGCGGACTTCGTAGTAAGTGTGTGTACTGATGTGGCAGTCCGCACATAGTGTGCGTATATTAATGCCTAATTGGGAACGTAGCCGGTTGATGTATTCTCCGAGTTCCTTGTAACTGTACTTGCTTTTTGAATTCTTCATTTAAGTGTTTATAAATATTAAATGTATAGATATGTTACTGCGTAGTAAAAACTGATAAATCTTTATTGTTAGTAACTTTGTGGCATATTTCAATGGTGAGATATGTAAATTAATAATTCTAATGACTAACGAAGATGAAAATCTAATGGACGGCTCGTCGCAACCGTCTCTTTTCAATGGTTTCCGCGACACGTGTCCTCACGCTGTGACGTGGGACGAAGTATATCACCTTATCAGTTCGGAGACGCTGCGCGAACCTACGGAGCGTTTCCGCTACTACCGGTCGCAGGGGCTGGACGCGGATGCGCAGCGCATCAAGTCCAAGGCTCCGAGCGTGACGCCGGCGGTGCAATGCCGGGGCGGACGCCGCATGGAGCAGATCACCGGCTATACCGGCTACAGCCTGGGCGATTTCGACGGCATCCCCGCCGACGACCTGCCGCGCTGCGTCCGGCTGCTGTGCGGGGACGAACACGCGTTCATGGTCTACACCACCTATTCGGGCAAGGGAGTGCGCGTGATCTATAAGGTGGACAGCGCGTCCACCTACTCCGAAGCCTTCCGCCAGGGCAACGAATACTTCGCCGCCCTTATCGGGCACGCATACGACCCGCAGTGCAAGAACCCCGCCCGCCTGAGCAGCCTTTGCTACGACCCGCAGGCGTTCTACCGCCCCGATGCTGCGCCGCTGCATATCACTCCCAAGCCCAAAGCTCCGAAGCCGAAATCCGCCACCGCCCGCAAGCGCCGCGAATACAGCGCCCCGATTGTGGAAGCCTCTATAGCCGTGCTTGCCGAACTGGAACAGCAGGGCCTGCGCTACGAGCCGGGACGACACAACGACTATATCAGCCGTGCCGCCTACCTGCTGAACCGCTACGGAGTACCGCAGGCAGACACCCTGACCTGGGCGCTGGAACACTTTGCCGACTACGGCACGCAGCAGGTAGAGGAAATCATCGTTTCCTGCTACCGCCATACCGAAGAACACGGCATCCAACTCCTGCCGGGAACCGGACGCCCGGAGCCGGGCAGCAAATGCGCCTCGGTGGGAGAGATCGAAGCCTTCCTTCAAGGGCAGGCGGGTTTCCGCTATAACGAGGTCACCCGCCAGTGCGAGATCTCTCTGGACCATCCCACGGACGGCAGCGGCATTTACACCCCTCTGACCGACCGTGACGTGAATACGCTCTGGAGCCGTATGAACAAGACTTTGAAGCGTACTTACCTGCAGGATATCTATAATGTGATCCATTCTGAATTTGTTCCTCTGTTCAACCCCTTCCGGGCATACTTTGAAGGCCTTCCGCCGTGGGACGGGGTGACCGACCATATCGCCCTGCTTGCCGGGATGGTGCACCTGCGTGCCGGCCAGGAGTGCTTCACGGAATGCTTCCGCAAATGGCTGGTGGGCATGCTGCCCACGCTGTTCGAGGATGGCAAGGTGAACCATGAGATCCTGGTGCTGGTAGGCGGGCAGGGCATCTACAAAACCACGTGGTTCAACTTCCTTCTTCCGCCGGAGCTTCGCCGCTACTTCTATACCAAGACCAACAGCAACCGCATGACGAAGGACGACCAGTTCACGCTTTCGGAGTTTATGCTTGTGTGCCTGGAAGAGATCGACAACATGAGCCCTTCGGAGCTGAACCAGCTGAAAGCGCTGACCACGCTTCCGGAGATCAACGAGCGTGCCGCCTACGGTCATAACAAGGAGCACCGTGCGCACATCGCCACGCTTTGCGGCACGGGCAACAACATCCAGTTCCTGACGGATACCTCGGGCAACCGGCGCTGGCTCCCCTTCGAGGTGGAAGCTGTGGACAGCCCATACGAACACCCGATAGACTACGCCGGCGTTTACAGCCAGGCTTACGCCTTGTGGCGCGACGGTTTCCGCTACTGGTTCGAGCAGCCGGAAGTAGATGCTTTGAAGGCGCATTATGAACATTTCGAGGCTCCCGACCTGGAGTCGGAGTTGATTGGTACTTATTATC
>JAUUPT010000020.1 GCA_030843315.1 Bacteroidaceae bacterium
CACGACCCCCTGCTCCCAAAGCAGGTGCGCTAACCGGACTGCGCTACACCCCGAATGCTTTACTTCTCAAAAGCGAGTGCAAAGGTAAAAACATTTTTGATACAGACCAAGCTTTTTAATGATTTTGTGCACAACAACTTCATAAAGGGCTGAAATACAATATTTAGTAAATGAAAAAACAAGAATCGCTTGGCTCACTTATCTTTTATCTTTACTTTTGTGGAAAGAACTTTGATAAACTAAGAAGAAAAAGGATATGAAAAAACTGATTTTAGGAGTGGCTGTCATGGCTATGGCATTGGTGGCTTGTGGTGGTAAGAAAACTACAGTTTCTATTGTAGGCTCATGGGTGATGCCCGTTGAAGGACAACCTGGAAAAGTACAAGGCATCACAATGGAAGAAGGTGGCGATGCGTATTCTATTAATATGGCTACATTGGTCTATAAATATTGGGATCAGCATGGTGATGACCTCTACCTTACAGTGAAGAGCATCGGAAACGGCATGGAGATAGAAGGAGTAGATACTCTGAAAATAGAAAAGCTGACTGCCGATTCATTAGTGTTGAATTCCAATTACGGATATACACTGCGCTACGCAAGACAAAAATAAGGCTGCGCAAAGTCTATCCGAATTGCAACGTAAAACAACTGCCTTCGCCCACAACGGACTGCACGGTGATATTGCCGCCGTGCCGGTTCATAATCTGTTTGCACAAACTCAGTCCGATGCCCGAGCCGGAGGACTTGGTGGTGAAGAACGGAACAAAGATTTTGTCCTGCACCTCCGGCAAGATGCCCTCGCCATTGTCACGGACAGTAATCATGCATTGCCAGGAGAGGGCAGGAAGCATCTTTACTTCTATCAACGGATGCTCCTTCTTGCCGCAGGCTTCTTTGGCATTCTTTATCAGGTTGATTAGAACCTGCTCTATCTGCGTCCGGTCTATCGGGAGTATCCGGTCTGTCTCCGGTATTTCGATGCGGATATAATCTTCGGAGAACAGCTTCTGCAAGTCCTGCAACAATTCGCTGACAGACACCGGGCGACGGACAGGGGCGGGGAGACGCGTCAGTTTACGGTAATTCTCCACGAACTCCAGCAGACCTTTGCTACGACGGTGAATGGTCTGCATTCCTTGCCGCATGACGGGGTAATTCTTCTCCGTCATTTCGCGCTCGCTCAGTGTTTCGGAGAGGGAGATAATAGGGGTGATCGAGTTCATTATCTCATGCGTCAGCACGCGTATCAGCTTCTGCCAGGCTTCCATCTCATTGCGTTCCAGCACGCGGGTGCGGAAGTTCCTCATGGCTTCGGAAAGTTCGTTCACCATATCTTCCATAGAACGGTTGCGGTAGGGAGAGCGGAACGAGAGCATCATATCGTCATATCGCAGGCTTTCCGCCAGATGCCGCATCATGCGCACCTGCATCATCTGCATCCGATACAGATGGACGGCCAGGGCTATCAATATAAGGAAAGCCATCAAGGCGCTGAACCATAGTTGTGCGTTTACCAGCAGGTAGATGCCGACCGACAGGAAGGCGATGCCGGCAATGTGCAGCACCACGATGAATGAATACCGTTTCATAATCCCAGTTTTTCAAGTTTCCGATACAAAGCAAAGCGGGTAATACCCAGATATTCGGCGGCACGAGTCACGTTTCCTTCACTCAGCCGCATGGCACGCTCCACAGCTTGCCGTTCCAGTTGTTCCAGATTGAGCACTTCTTCATCCTTCTTGGGGCGGGATGCCGAAGCCTGGAACACAAAATTCTCGGGGCGCAGCAGGGAACCGTCTCCCAGAATCACAGCCCGTTCCATGGTATGTTGCAGTTCGCGCACATTGCCGGGCCAGGCATATTTCAACAGTTTGTTTTTGGCCTCGCGGGTCAGTCCGCGCATCTCCTTCTGATACTTGCGGGCATAGCGTTGCAGGAAATGTTCCGCCAGTAGAAGGATGTCGTTTCCACGTTCGCGCAGGGGCGGGATGTGCAGTTCGATGGTATTGATGCGGTACAGCAAATCCTGGCGGAATGCACCTTCTTCTACCAAATGGCGGATGTCCGCATTGGTGGCGCAAATCAACCGTACGTCGATGGATATAGGTTGCGTGCTTCCTAAACGGCTGATTTGGCGCTTCTCGATGGCTGTCAGCAACTTGGACTGCATAGGCAGGGAAAGGTTGCCTATCTCGTCCAGGAAAAGTGTGCCGCCGGTTGCCACTTCCATACGTCCGGCTTTCGGTTTGCGGGCATCGGTAAAGGCGCCTTTCTCATAGCCGAACAATTCGCTTTCGAACAGTTGTTCCGGGATACTTCCCAGGTCGATGGTGACAAACGGTTTGCCATAGCGGGGGGAATTGCGGTAGAGCAGGCGGGCTATCACATCCTTTCCCGTACCGTTCTCGCCCAGTATCAGGATGTTGGCATCGGCATCGCGCAACTTGTCCACTGTGGCGAACACCTCTTGCATGGCTTCCGATTCGCCGATAATCATCTCTTCGGTGCTTCCGCCGGCGCCACTGCTCAGCACTTCCACTTGTTCCTTCAGCAGATTGATTTCGCAACGCGAACGGCGCAGCTTCATGCCTGAGGAAAGGGTAGCCAGCAACTTTTCCTTCTCCCACGGCTTGGGGATAAAGTCGGTGGCACCGGCTTTGATGGCACGCACTGCCTTGTCGGTATCGGCGTATGCCGTCATAAAGATGACCACTGCCTGCGGGTCGATGGCAAGTATCTGTTTCAGACTGTCGAAGCCTTCCTGTCCGCTAATGGCATCGCGGCTGAAGTTCATATCCAGCAGGATGATGTCCGGCTGAAAAGTCGTCATAAAATGCTCGATGCGGTCGGGGGTTACGGCAACCTTCACTTTCTCTACATACGGTTCGAGAAGGAGATTAAGGGCGAAGAGAACATCTTCGTTATCGTCTACGATTAAGATTCGGCCTAATTGTTCCATAGCTACAATTGTCATTTCTTCTGTGTGCCTACAAAGATAAGTATAATATCAGTGTGTTGTGCGTGCATTATCGCACTATTTTCGTGCGCATTGGCACACACTTCAGCAACGCAAAAAGGGAACAATCATCTATTATACAACCAATTACAGTTGTGGCATAGTATTTGAAACTTTATTATACAAAGAAAACGACTATGCACCGTAATATATTTCTGATACTCATAGTGTGTGGCATCCTATCCACCGCTTCCGCCCAAGAGCACACCATAGAACTGACCTTGGGACAAACCATCGAACGTGCCCGCCGGCAATCGCCCGACGCGCAGAATGCCCGGCACAGCTTCCGTTCCGCCTACTGGAACTACAAGTATTACCGCGCCAACTACCTGCCCGCCCTCAAACTGACTTCCAACCCTTACCTGGACCGTGCCATCAATAAGATTACGCTGGGCGACGGAAGCGTAAAGTTTGTGGAGCAGAACCTGCTGAGCACAGACCTCACCCTGAGCCTGACGCAGAACATCCCCTGGACCGGCGGTACGCTGTTCGTCGAGACAGCCGCCCAGCGCCTCGACCTCTTCAGCAACGATACCTACTCCTGGCAAACGTCGCCCGTCAACATCGGATATAGCCAGTCCCTCTTCGGCTACAACAGTCTGAAGTGGGACCGCCGCATCGAGCCCATCCGCTACCGCGAGGCCCGCAAGACGTATGTAGAAACGCTCGAACTCGTTGCCGCCCGTGCCACCGAGAAGTTCTTCGACCTTGCGCGCGCACAGAGCGACTACGAAATAGCCAACACCAACTATGCCAACGCCGATACCTTATATATATACGCCCAAGGCCGCTACAACATTGGCACCATCAGCGAAAACGAAATGCTGCAACTCGAACTCAACAAACTGACGGAAGAGGCCAACCGCATGAACGCCCGCATCGAAATGGAGAATTCCATGCAGGAACTCCGTTCCTACCTCGGCATCCAAGAGGACGTAGAGCTCCAGGCCGATGCGAGCGACCACGTGCCCGACCTGCATATCGACCTCAACCTGGCGTTGATGCTTGCCAATGAAAACAGCCCGGAGATTCAGAACATGCTGCGTCGCAAGCTCGAAAGCGAAAGCGCCGTGTCCAAAGCCCGTACCAACGCCGGGTTGAAAGCGGACATCTATCTGCGCTTCGGACTGACTCAGACTGCCGAGAAGTTGAAAGAGGCTTATCAGAATCCGTTGGACCAGCAGTACGTCAGTCTGAGCGTCGCACTCCCCATCCTGGACTGGGGGCGGGGCAAAGGACAGGTACGGGTGGCACGCTCCAACCGCGACCTGGTGTACACACAGGTGGAGCAGGACAAGACGGACTTCGACCTGAATGTGCGCAAACTCGTGAAGCAGTTCAACCTGCAAGCCCAGCGGGTACATATCGCCGCCCGAACCGACGAAACAGCCCAACGCCGCGCCGAAGTCGCCCGCAAGCTCTATCTCCTCGGGAAGTCGTCCGTGCTCGACCTCAATGCTTCCATTACCGAGAAAGATACCGCCCGGCGGAACTACATAACCTCGCTTTACAACTACTGGAGCCTGTACTACACCCTGCGAAGCCTTACGCTCTATGACTTCGAGAAGGATGCGCCGCTGGCGGAAGAGTTGGAGAGGATTATAACAGATGATTTGTAACTATTTATATATGTAATAAAGATGATTTTCAATTTTCTGGCAATCAGCAACTTATATGCAGGGTATCTCAGTATACGACTAAGGGTACCTAAGTATACGACTGAGGCACCCTTAGTATACGACTGAGATACCCTAAGTATACAACTGTGACTGCAATTTGTTCTCTTTGTAAATAATATTAGAAAAAATAATTAGCATTATGGATATAAAACTCGAAAAGAAGCCCTGGTACATCCGTTACCGTTATTATCTGGCAGGAGGCATCCTGTTCCTTGCCTTCCTTATCTATGTCGTCACCCTGTCCCTCGGTCCCAGCAAGCTGCGCATCGAAAAGGACAACCTGCAAATATCCGAAGTGAAAAACGGCAAGTTCATGGAGTATATAGATGTGGAAGGACTTATCCAACCCATCCTCACCATCAAGATCAACGCCCGCGAAGCCGGAAGCGTAGAACGCATCATAGCCGAAGAGGGAAGCCTGCTTAGGAAAGGCGACACCATCCTCATCCTCGAAAACCCCGACCTCTTGCGCAGCATCGAAGACCAGCGCGACGACTGGGAAAAGCAGCTCATCACCTATCAGGAGAAGGAGATAGAGATGGAGCAGAAAAGCCTGAACCTGCAACAGCAAGCCCTCGAAACCAACTACGAACTGGACCGACTCCGCAAGAGCTTCAACCTCGACCAGGAAGAGTTCCGCATGGGCATCAAGAGCAAAGCCCAGTTGGAAGTTTCGGAAGACGAATACACCTACAAAGTAAAGCACGCCCGCCTGCAACGCGAAAGCTTGCGCCACGACTCCGCCGTTACCGTCATCCGCAAAGATCTCATCAAGAACGACCGCGAACGTGAACGGAAGAAGTACGAACGTGCCTGCGAACGGATGAACAATCTGATTGTAAAAGCCCCCGTCGCCGGGCAGCTCAGCTTTGTGAAAGTGACTCCGGGGCAGCAAGTTGCTTCCGGCGAGAGCATTGCCGAAATCAAGGTGCTGGACCAGTACAAGATACACACCGCCCTGAGCGAATACTACATAGACCGCATCACCACGGGACTTCCCGCCACCATCAACTATCAGGGGCGTAAGTACCCGCTACGCATCACCAAAGTAGTGCCCGAAGTGAAAGACCGAACTTTCGATGTAGACCTTGTCTTTACGGGTGATATGCCCGACAACGTACGGGTAGGGAAGAGTTTCCGTGTGCAGATAGAGCTTGGCCAGCCGGAAGAAGCACTCGTCATTCCACGCGGCAACTTCTACCAAAGCACCGGCGGACAATGGATATACAAACTGAACGCTTCAAAGACCAAAGCCGTGCGCGTACCGCTTAGCATCGGGCGCCAAAACCCGCAACAATACGAAATTACCGACGGTTTGCAGCCCGGAGATTGGGTTATTACAACGGGATACGATACCTTTGGCGAGGCGGAAGAATTGATACTGAAATAAAAGAATAAAGAAGCTGATATATGAAAACACTGAAATACGCCTGGCGTTTCCTGATACGCTCCAAATCATATACCATTATCAATCTGCTGGGACTGGCTTTCAGCCTGGCTTGCTGCATCATCCTGCTCCGCTATATCCATCGGGAGTTGACGGTAGATATGCATTGCATAGACCGGGAACAGGTATATGGCGTGAAGTTGGAATTGGATGGCAACAGTTACTTGGGAGCTATTATAAACAATAGTGATACTGCGGTTATAGACCAACGCTATATCAGCCGATATAGCCGCGTCATTCCATTGGAGAAGGATTACGTTTCTATTGAATCAAATCGTTATCAGGCACGTATTCTTGTGACGGACAGTGTGTTTTTTCAGTTATTCCGGTATCCGTTAGTGCAAGGCAACATCGCACTGCGCTCTCCACAGTCGGCTTTGATTATGGAGACATTCGCCCGTAAACTGTTTGGCAAGGAGAATCCGGTAGGCAAGGTAATCCGTTGCTCCAACGGTAAGGATGTTACCATAGAAGGCGTATTAGGCGATCCGGGGAATAAGACTTTCATGCAATTCGACGTTGTCCTATCCGCAGCCTTATCCGATAATTGGGAACGCATGGATATGGAATTATACTTGTTTATGCCGGGTACTGATATAGAAAAGTTGAATAAGGCAGCCAGTATTCCCCGTCATGTAAGACCACAGGAAACGGGAGATACCCGTATGTATCGTTTTTCATTTGTTCCGGTGAAGCAGTTCTACTGGGAGAACTCTATCGCTAATGAAAGAACGCAAATGTTCTTTGCCGGCACATGCTCTCACTTGGCGATTCTGGCGGGACTTTGTCTGTTGGTGTTGTTTACGGGCATTCTCAATTTCGTTAATATCTATCTGGTTGCCATGCTCAGGCGAGGGAAAGAGTATGGGATAAAGAAGGTATTCGGTGCAAAGGGGAAAGAATTGTTCATTCAGATATGGACTGAAAGTACGTTGCTGATATCGGCAGCATTGCTGGTGGCTTGGCTGATTATAGAGGTAAGTACCGTTCCGATGGAACATCTACTCAATTATAGTTTCAACTACACAGCATTCGATTGGAAAGTGTCGCTGGCTGTTCTCCTGCTGTTGCCATTGCTTACATCTATTTATCCCTTTATGAAGTATAACTATACTTCTCCTATCCTTTCTATCCGTTCCATCAATACGGGGAATAAATCAGTGCGTTCACGTCTTGTGTTTTTAGGTGTACAGTATCTGCTTACCTTTCTGCTGGTGGTACTTTCGCTCTACTTCAATGAGCAACTGGTACTTTTGCTCAATACCGACCCCGGATTCCGCACCAAGGACATCATCATTGCCAATCTGGTCTATGAATCCCAAGACCTCAATTACTCCGAGGAAAAAGCAAGGCAACGCCAGGAGCGCGTCGAGGCATTGGATAATGAGCTGACCGCCTGCCCCTATATAGAAGATTGGGAAGCCAGCTATATTGATATACTGAAAGGCGATTATAGCAGCACCTTCCTAAATGATCGGGGCGAGAAGGCAAGCCTGAACGTTCGTCTTGCAACTCCTCATTTCTTCAACATCTATAACATCAAGATGGTGGAAGGAAGCCTGCCCGACTTGAAAGATGCCGGCTTCTTAGGAGTCGTTGTTGCCAACCGTGCCGCACTAAAAGCATTGAATTACACTTCCTGTCAGGGAGCTGGTATAACAGAAGAAAATTCGTATATTATAAGAGACCGCAAAAATCCACTCCAACCCATTGTGGCAGTAGTAGACGATTATTATGGCGGCCATCTATCGCAAGGCAAAAAGCCGACAATCTTCTTCGTAAGCAATCGGATGAGCGGAGACGTATATCAGATAGCCTGTACGCCCGGCAAGAAGACAGAAGTTCTTGACTTCTTGCGGAAAGCGGAACTGAAAATATATGGCAGTGAGGATTTTGAATACAGCATATTGGAGGATAGCGTAAAAGAAATATATGCAAAGGATCGCCAGATAGCAACCATCTATTCCGTCTTTGCTTGTATAGCCGTCATCATCGCCTGTCTCGGACTGTTTGGCATTTCTTTGTTTGATATCCGCCAACGCTACCGGGAAATTGCTATCCGCAAAGTAAATGGTGCACAACTGAAAGACCTTTATCCGCTACTCTTCCGTAAATATATCGTAGTGCTGGCTATCGCATTTGTATTGGCTATCCCGCTTGCATACTATATCATCTATGAATATACGAAGGATTTCATAGTAAAAGCTTCAGTCTCTGCCGGCATATTTATCATAGGATTAATAGTTGTTGCACTCATTTCATTGGGCACACTCATCTGGCAGGTGTATAGAGCGGCAAAGATTAATCCGGCGGAAATAATGAAAACAGAATAAAAAGATATAGATAATGAAACTGATACGATTATCCATACGGACATTATGCCGATTCAAGGCATACACGACAATCAACATCGTAGGACTGGCATTGAGTCTGGCATGCGTCATTATTATTTCTCGCTACGTAAGGCAAGAAAGTAGTGTAGACTGTTATAGCCCGTCCAAAGACCGGATTGGTATATTGGTTCAGGAATATAAAGATAACGTCAACAAGACAACCGTTATCGGAGGCCCTTTTGAAGATGCGGATATAGAAGTAATGTCTACTTTCATGTGGATAAACAAAGACTATATCGTAACAGAGAAAGAACAGATTGACGTAGAAACCATTGTAGCGGATAGCTTGTTTCTAAAAGCCACCAATTTACCAATGAAGTATGGCAAAACCGAGTTATGGGCTTCCCATCCGCAAACCACTTTTATCACGGAAGAATTAAGTGAAAAGCTGTTTGGTGCTATCAATCCTATAGGAAAAGCAATTCAGTACTCTACCGGAGATCCGCTCATCGTAACCGGCGTTATCAGTAAAGAAGGAGGAAAGCGCTCTTTACACTTCGATATGCTTGTACCCGAGACGTTGCAGGAGAATTGGGATTTTCACTTTCCCATGAATATTGCATTGATCCGTCCGGGGGCTACATTTGCAACTATAAATAAGCGCCATGCTGCATTTCAGCAATCTCCCAGAGGCCCTATTGAATTCAGATATCAATTACTTCCTATGCGTGAAGTCTATTTTCATCCGGCAATTGACACTTGGCAGAATATGCTACTAAAAGGAAATCAAACTCATCTGAATTTGCTGGTGTTGGTTGCAGCATTAATTCTAATCGTAGGCATCTTTAATTTTATGAGCCTTTATACAGTTGTCCTATTGAAACGCGGGAAAGAGTTTGGACTAAAGAAAGTGTTTGGAAATAACTCCAGACAACTGTTTACCCAATTATGTGCCGAGAATTTCTGCTTGACGCTCTTCTCACTGTTCATAGCCTGGTTCTTTGTTGAAGTATCGGCCCAACCGCTAAATCATTATCTTGAAGTAACCCAGCAGTCCGGCCTCGGATTCGATACAGGAATTACAGTAGCAATCTTATGCCTATTGCCATTGCTCGCTTCTATTTATCCATATCTTAAATTCAGATATAATGCTCCGATACATTCTTTGCAGAAAATATATACGGGTGGAAAGTCTATTGTTATTAGAAACTTGTATTTAAGTATTCAGTACATTGTGACCTTCACTCTGGTAGTTGTTTCTTTGTTTTTTGCAAAGCAATTATATGAAATGACTCATGCAGAGTTGGGATATAAAACAGACTCCATTGTCAAAGTGAATTTTGAGCGTTACGAACGTAAACAGCCCACTACCGAAGAAGAATATCTGAAACAAAAAGATTTGCGGCAAGCTTCCGAAGACCGTATCCGTACTTCGATGAATGCATCACCTTTATTCACAGCATGGAATTATTCTCTGTCTCCTTACGAATATTTCACAGAAAGCCCAGTGCAGTTCCGCAGTTCCGGTGCTTCGGACTTCCAGCCTTTATATTGTATTCCGATTACTGATAAAGAAATCCAATTTCATGGTTTTCATCTGATTGAAGGCCGATTATGGAATGCAGATATTGACCATGAAGGAGATGCCAAACTTATTCTTAGCAGAAAGGCAATGCAACTTTATGGATTCAAAAGCATAACAGATGCCCAATTAGAGCCTCAAACTCCGTTATGGCCCCGGAATGATTTGTCTGCCTATCAGATTATCGGTGTTATCGAAGATTTTTATTGCGGGCATTTATCCAAACCGGTGCTTCCAATAGCCTTTACATACGGTAAAACGTATTTACCGCAAATTCCCCTACAAGCAAGTATTGCTCCGGGACATCAGGCAGAAGCCCTTGCTTTCTTAGAAAAGCTGCATCGTGGAACTGCTGAAGGAGCTTTCAACTATACCTTTGCCAAGGATGAGGTTGAAAATCTATATAAATCGGATAGGCAAACAGCCATCGTGTATTCTTTCTTTGCGCTAATGGCTATTTTGATTTCATCCATCGGCTTGTTCGGATTGTCATTGTTCGATATCCAGCAGCGTTATAGGGAAATAGCTTTGCGGAAAGTGAACGGAGCTACCACAAAAGAGATAATGCCTTTATTACTGAAGAAATATGCTATAATACTGATTATATCTTTCATAATAGCTATTCCCATCTCATATTGGGGAATAACTATTTATCTGGAAAGTTATGCATATAAAGCAAACCTCAGTATGTGGCTATTTTTGATAGCAGCCACCATCGTATCATTGATATCCATCCTTACTTTATACTTTCAAATAAAGAAGGCAATTCAAATTAATCCGGCAAAAGTGATAAAGAGCGAATAGGAAAGAGTGTACTTTCGCACGATATTCGTGCGGAATAGCACGGCGTTATAAATAGGCATAAGAATACATAATACTGATTATAAACGTATTAATACTTTGGTACAATATTTGATTTCATTCTTTGTAAAAGATAAGATATGATATACCACTATTTTAAAATAGCATTCAGAAACTTGCTCAAATACAAGACGCAGAGCATTATTTCTATCATTGGACTGGCGATAGGCTTTACCTGCTTTGCACTTGCCAATCTATGGATACATTATGAAATGACCTACGACAACTACCACAAAGATGCCGACAGATTATATTTGCTCTATTACAAAGTTGTTAATGATACAGGCTATTCTACCGGAATGCCTTATCCTACATCAACCCTCTTGAAAAAAGATTATCCTGAGGTAGAAGATGCTTGTGCCTATATACTTTGGGATGAAATGGAATTGAAAGTAGAGGGTGTTCCCGCTATGAATACGCGAATGATGCTGGCAGATTCCTGTTTCATAAATATGTTCGGGATTACTCTCGTATCGGGAAACAGGGAGTTCTTGCACAATAACTCACAGATAGCCTTGACTGAGGGTACTGCCATGAAACTTTTCGGCAGTACTGATGTGCTGGGCAGAGAAATGAAACTCAACGGCAGTGATGTAACCGTTGGTGCTATACTGAAGGAAATGAAACATAGCAATCTCTCTTACGGTTGCTGGGGGCAAGGCGCTTATTTTCATCAATGGCCGGAAGAGTGGGGATATTACGGTTTTCAGATTTGCGTAAAGTTGCGAAAGGGCACTTCTGTTGAAGACTTTCAGAAGAAACTGGCAGCCTCTCAATTCAAGGCAGATTCCCGTGATCTTAAACCTTTTTTTGAAAGCACCAAGATAATGCCGATTAGTGAATACCATTATTCAATACTTAATTCGGAGAAAACCATACGATTACAGTATCTGATATTCTTTTCCGTCATTGGCGGACTGGTTATCCTATGCTCGCTTTTCAACTATTTGTCTCTGTTCGTCACTCGTATCAATATTCGCTGCAAGGAATTAGAACTAAGACGGGTATGCGGTTCTTCGGCCGGTGGTATCCTAGTACTGTTCGCGGTAGAGTACGGCATTCTGATTATACTGGCGGGCATAGTGGGCATGACATTGGTGGAGATTGCTTTGCCTGCATTCAGAGACATGTCGGGAGTTACGGGAAACGTTTATTGCGAATCACTGCTATATTTCGCCGGGCTTCTGTTATTGTCATTCATATTGTTGCTTCCCTTTGCGCTGCGCCGTCGCACATCGAAACATAAAAAGGGAACACGCTTTTTAACTTATCGGTACAGCATTCTGTTCCAGATATTCATCAGCATACTTTTTCTTTTTTGCGTGAGTATTCTTATGAAGCAGATACATCATCTCACCCATACGGATTTAGGATGGGAGCGGAAAAACATTGCGTCTTTTCCTCTTATCTATCCTCGGGACAGTTACGATGAAATTGCAGAAAGAATAGCACAGATGCCATGTACCCGTGAAGTCTTAAAAGACCATTACGGGCTTCTTCCACGAACACTGGGTATAGACCTGCATATCAAGGATTGGGACGGCAAACCCGAAGGTGCGGATGAACTTGAGATACTAAGTCTGGTTGAAGGAAAAGAAATTGTGGATTTCTACCACCTGGAGCTTATAGAAGGAGAAATGATGAAAGAGGAAGAGACGGATAAAGTCGTACTGAACGAAACGGCTGTAAAATATTTGGGTATGAACGAGCCTATTGGGAAAAGCATTCGTCTGAATGAAAAAGAGTCCAAAACCATTGTAGGCGTAGTGAAAGACTTCCATACAACTGCCCCCACCATACAGGTGAAACCAATCATGCTGATAGGGAAGCATGGCTATGCAAACAAGTTTTGGGCCGGAAGAGGGGATATCCTGGTAAAATTCCATGAAGGCAAATGGAAAGAACTGAAAAGTGGAGTAGAGGAACTGTTCAGCCAGTCCTATCCGGATGTAAGATACAAATTGGTGAATGTGGAAGAAGAGTATAACGAATACCTGAAATCAGAGAATCTGCTGATGAAACTACTCTCCTTTGTCTCAATGGTTTGCATTCTGATTACTGCATTCGGCATCTTCTCTTTGGTTACCCTTAGCTGCGAGCAACGCCGCAAAGAGATAGCCGTCCGCAAAGTGAACGGTGCTACGATCAAAGATATTCTTGTTATGTTTGTCAAGGAATATCTGCTACTGCTGATTATCGCATCCGTCATAGCATTTCCCATCGGCTATGCCCTGATGAAGCAATGGTTGCAGAGTTACATCGAACAAACAAGCATTGACGCTTGGATATATCTTGCTATCTTCGCAGGTATTGCCCTTGTCATAGCCATCTGCATAGGGTGGCGCGTATGGCAGGCGGCACGACAGAATCCGGCGGAAGTGATAAAGAGTGAGTAATCAAATACAAATAGAACCATGATAGCACATTATTTCAAAGTAGCAATAAGGAACTTGTTAAAGTATAAAGTTCAGTCGATAGTCAGCATTCTGGGATTGGCAGTGGGCTTTGTATGTTTTGCATTGTCGCTCTATTGGATACACTACGAAACGACTTATGATAACTTTCGTCAGGATGCAGACCGTATTTATATGGTGCGCACGAACGATGGATATGCGGAGGGAAAAATATCATCCCGAGTTCCTTATTCACTTGCCACCTACTTGACGGAGAATTTTCCTGAAATAGAAGTTGCTGCACCTTTCCATGTCAGTTCTTCCGAGCGGATTAGTGTCAATGGTATATATCAGGATGTACCGTTCTCGTCAGCAGACAGCGCATGGATGCAGTTGATGGATATCCGGATTATAAAGGGAAACCGCAACTTCATGCTGCCTAAAGACAATGCTGAGATTGCTATTACCGAAAAAGCAGCCAAAGAATGGTTTGGCACCGAAGACCCGCTGGGAAAAGAAGTGGAGACGTGGAGCCGCACAAAGACAATCGGCGCCATTGTTCGGGCAGAAGGTACACATACCAACTTCCCGTTTAAGTTAATCGGTAATCCCGAATTGGGAAGAACCTGGTGGTATACCACCTGGAATATGCTGATTAAAGTAAGGGCCGGCACCAATCCTAAAGAGCTTGAAGCTAAAATGACTGCCAATATGCCCCGCGAACTGCAACAAGTGACCGATACACGAAATACCGGTATAGAACGGATTTACCTTACACCACTTTCCGAACTGCATTATGCCAAAGACTTTCGGAAGGATAAAGAGGCGGCTATCACCTTTAATTATATAGTTTACTTTTCTGTGGCAGCTATTCTGATTATAGTGTGCGCACTCATCAATTATCTCACTTTGTTTATCAACCGCATGAGGGTTCGCCAGCGTGAAATGGCTTTACGAATGATTCACGGGGCTAATGTACGATCGCTTATATCATTATTGACCATCGAGTTCCTGGTCCTGTTGATATGCGCCATCTTTACGGGATTCCTGATTATTGAACTCTGCCTGCCGCAGTTCATCGAACTGACCGGAATAGAT
The DNA here is from genome assembly GCA_030843315.1 of Bacteroidaceae bacterium. GTDB lineage: Bacteria > Bacteroidota > Bacteroidia > Bacteroidales > Bacteroidaceae > Bacteroides. Next base: position 14,413 of record JAUUPT010000020.1, read on the forward strand.
GCGCCGAAATCCGCTTTGTATGGCGAAACATTCCTGTTTGTCCTACTGGTTTCCATCATTATATTAGCGGCTATCATCGGACTGCTGTATTTCTTGTATCACCGTTCTTTACACCGTTCATTGCGCCACGACGCAGGGCGACGCACGGGCTCGCTACTGCGCAAAAGCAGTATCGTATTGCAGTTTTTTGTTTGTTTCGGCTTTATCGGTTGCACCGTATTGATGAACCAACAACTGGATTACTTGCGCCATCGCGACTTAGGAATGGATTTTCATAATAAGGGAAGTTTCTCTGTGAGAGGGAGAGGTGATTTTAATCTGTATCCACTGGTGGAAAAGGTAAAGAGTTTGCCTATGGTAACCGAAGCCTTGCCTAATGATTATTACTCACTGATAGTACAAATCCAAGCCATTGGGCAATGGGACAACTGGGACGGACTGGATACGCCGCTCAATGCACCTATACCTGTAAACTTGTTCTTGGGTAGAGAAGATTTCTTCCTATACTATGGCATTACATTACTTGCCGGCGAATGGCTCAACGACTTCTCCACTAACAATGAGATTATCATTAACGAATCATTGGCACGCCGCATGGGATGGACTCCCCAGGAAGCCATAGGCAAACACGTCATTACGCCTTATATCACCTATACCATTATTGGCGTGGTAAAAGACTGTCACTACACAGCACCCACTTTGCCCGTTCCTAACACTGCCTTTATAGTTGGAGAGGATATGGGATATATGCAACGAAGTGCAGGAATCTTGTTCAAATACAAAGAGGGCACCTGGAACGAATGCCGTCAGGCTCTCGAAGAAATTTATCGCGAAGAGTTTCCGTCCGACAAGATAATGCAGATAAACAGTGAAGAAGAAGTTTATAATAGCTATCTCCGTTCCGAGGATATGCTGACCCGCCTGCTTAGCTTTGCATCTTTGGTATGTATACTTACCGCCATGTTCGGCATCTATTCGTTGGTTACGCTTACTTGCGAACAGCGCCGTAAAGAAATAGCGGTACGCAAGGTAAACGGTGCCACTGTGTGGAGCATCCTGCTGCTGTTCTTCCGTGAATATTTAGGTATGGTCTGCCTTGCCGCAGTCGTTGCTCTCCCGCTGACTTATGTTATCATTAAACATTGGATAGAGAACTACACACGCCAAGTCAGCATCAGCATCTTGCCTTTTATACTTATCTTCATTGGACTGACATTAGTAGTCATTGCCGGAATCAGCTGGCGCGTATGGCGTGCAGCTAACGAGAATCCGGCGGAGGTAATCAAGAACGAATAACATATATAAATCAGATAATGAAAATGATACGACATTACTTTAAAGTAGCTACGAGGAACTTGTTGAAATACAAGACGCAAACTCTCATCAGCATTGTTGGTTTGGCAGTAGGGTTCACTTGCTTTGCCCTTTCCGCCTTATGGATTCGTTATGAAATGACTTATGATAATTTCCATGAGGGAGCAGAACGAACCTATTTGATACGTGTTCAGGATGGTTACAACGCGAATGGCATTAGCAATACCACTCCTTCGTTACTGGCGCGTTATCTGAAAAGCAACTTCCCGGAAATAGAAGCCGCAAGTGGCATACAAAACTCGGAATGCTTTCTTCGCTTGGAGAACGGGAGTAAAATAGCTCCAATTATAGGTGTGGACTCTGCCGCAACCAATATGTTCAATATAAAAGTACTGGAAGGAAATACCAACTTCCTGAAGCATGATAAACATGAAATCGGTATCACACAGGAGTTGGCTCAGGAGTTGTTTGGCGATAAGAATCCTTTGGGAGAAGAACTGGACCTGGACAATCAGAAGTATAAGGTATGCGCCATTGTAAGCAGTTGGTCGCGCCATTCCAATATCCCATATCAGATAGTGCGCTCTCTCATGATATATGATAGATGGAGTTCTCCCGATGTGACCACTTTTATCCGCACCCGACCCGGAACCGACAACATCGCTTTAGAAAAAAAACTGACAGCAATCAATCTGTCACAGATGGATACCGAATGCAATTTAGGCAATTTGACGGTGACACCTTTACACAAAGTACGCTACTCAAACTTCCACCGGAAAGAAACAATAGTGGTATCCTTCCAGTATATTACTTATTTCTGTATCATTGGCGGCTTGATAATCATTTGCTCGCTATTCAACTATCTGATACTTTTCATCAACCGTATGCGTATGCGCAAACGGGAGATGGCATTGCGCAAAGTTTGCGGAGCAGATAATAAATCATTATTCTGCCTGCATTCCACTGAAATGCTCATCATGCTATTTGCGTCCATGCTGGTAGGGATGATTCTGATTGAAATATGCAGTTCCGCATTTATACATTTTACTAATATAGAAATAAACCGGGAGCATCTATATTTGGAGTCAATCTGTTACTTGCTGACGGTTATTATTATTGCATTCATCATCGCACAGATTCCTATTTCCTATTTCCGCAGACGTACATTATCCATCAGGTTGGCTCTTACCCTTCAACTGATCATCAGCATTTTATTTGTTTTTGCAACTACAATCATGTTGAAGCAGATTTATTATCAGAAGCATGCCGAAACCCATATCAAGCAACACAATATAGGAAGTGTGGCATTATGGATGAACGGAGATATCCGGGCTTGGACGGAGAAAATTGCAGCACTTCCCATGGTTACGGAAACGTTGCCGCCCCAATATTTCCCGATTGTCTCTACCGGCCCGATGATGTATATGGATATCAATCAGTGGGACGACAAACCGGAACAAGCTCCGGAAGTTGGCTTGGGAGTTATCCTGGCTAAGGAACCTTTCTTCCGGTTCTATAATATTCAGTTGCTGGAAGGAGAGTGGCTGACGGAGAAGAGCAGTGAACAGGATATTATAATCAATGAAACGGCTGCCAGGAAGTTTGGTTGGAAACACCCGATAGGCAAACAGATACAACTGGATGAGGACACCCGGTATACGGTAACAGGGGTTGTCAAGGATTTCCGTTATGTATCGCCTACCGTAGCAACGCCCGCTATCTGTTTTAGTCTGACTGATAGCCAGAGTTATCAATGGTTCCGTGCAAGCATTCTGTTCAAATTCCGGGAAGGTAGTTGGAATGAATGTCGCCAAGCTATTGAGGCAATGCATAAGGAGGATTTTCCCTCATCTGCTTTACGCTTATTCAATGAAGAACAAGAGTACGATAAATTCTTGAAATCAGAGAACTCCCTTGCCAGCCTGTTGAGCGTCGCTGCGCTTGTCTGTGTGCTTATCTCAGCCTTCGGCATCTTTTCTTTTGTAACCCTCAGTTGTGAGCAACGCCGCAAGGAGATAGCAGTCCGGAAAGTAAACGGTGCAACGGTGAAAGATATTCTTGTCATGTTCGTAAGGGAATACCTGTTGCTGCTGATAGTTGCATCCGTCATTGCATTCTCCATAGGTTATGCCTTGATGAAGCAATGGTTGCAGATCTACATTGAACAGACAAGTATCGATGCCTGGATTTATCTTGCCATCTTTGCAGGCATTGCCATCATTATTGCTATCTGCATAGGGTGGCGTGTATGGTGTGCGGCTCGACAGAATCCGGCGGAAGTAATCAAAAGCGAATAAAAATATCATAAACTCCATAGATAATGACTATACTTGCAACCCTGAAAATAATCGTCCGCAGTTGGTGGAGAAACAAGGTTTTCTTTCTGATATCAATTATCAGTCTAGCAGTAGGGCTGGCATGTACCAACTTACTGTTCACCTACTTTGTGCACGATTATAATATAGAAAGCGGTAATCGGAATAAAGACCGCATTTTCTGCTTGCGGCAGGATAATCCGTTGCAAGAGGGGAGCAAGGTGGCTTATACCTCTGCCGAGATTCCTTCTCTGCTGAAAGAGAAATATGCAGAAGTAGAAGACTACCTGCGTCTCAGTTCCTTCGATTTGCAATACTGCAAATACGATGAGAATCTCTTTCAGAAAGCCAAGCTGGTATGTGCAGATACCACGCTGCTGCATTTCTTCCGGTACCAATCCCTCTCCGGAAGCCTGAGGCAAACACTGGAACAACCGGGCAAAGTAGCGCTCAGCGATGCCTTTGCACGAAAAGTCTTTGGAGACAGTAACCCGTTGGGCAAGTTGCTGGAAGTGAAAACAACCATGGACGGCACTAAAAGCTATGAAGTGGCTGCCGTCTTGAAACCGCGTCCACAGTCATTACTTCAATTCGATATGCTGACCGGAACCGATGAAGACTTCTTCGGGGGAGTAACCTTCTTAATGCTGTCTTCCGGCACGAACCCCGAACAGCTTGCAGAGAAAATCAACCGGGATAAAGTACCTACACTGATTCCCGAAACGTCACAGTACTACGTCGATCCGCTATCCGACCTCTATTTCGTCACCCCGGACAGCAACACCCAGCAGCCTTTGCCGTATATCAACCAGAGCAACGTGCAGCTACTTTACATCAGCCTCACAGCTGCTCTGCTGGTGCTCATCATCGCCTGCTGCAACTACACCAATATGAGCCTGAGCCGCGTACTGCAACAACTCAAGATGATACACGTAGAGAAGCTGATGGGCAGTCGCTTGAAGGATATCCGCATCCAGTTGTTCGGCGACGCATTCCTCACCGTGCTGCTGGCATTCGTCCTGTCTCTGCTCATCATCAACGATTGCCTCTCTTTCTTCAACGGATTGCTGACATCGCACCTGAATATCCATTTCTTTTTCAGTATGCAGATGTTGCCACTCTTGCTACTGTTTGTACTGATTATGGCAATTGTACCGGCTTGGTATATCAGCCGTAAACTATCCGCCCTATCATTCAGCGAGTACAAGACATTCCATGTCGGGAGAAAGAAACAACAGTTCGTCTCCCTCTTGGTCATCCTTCAGTTCATCATTTCAATAGGGCTGATATTTGCTACGCTCACTGCCAACGAGCAGATTGCCCTTATCAAAGCGCACGCCACTTACTATGAGAATCTGATAGAAATAGGGGGCTTCAAAGCGCCATCCGCCGCACCGCTGAAAAACGAATTGGAGAAGCAAGAACAAGGCATTCAATCCATGTCCCTGTCCAACAGCTCCATCCTGAATTCATGGATACGCGAGTTGTCCATCAAGCAACCGGACGGAACAGAGATAAAGTCCCACTTACTGATGTTGTTCAGTGATACTGATTTTATAAACACAATGGGCTTGCAACAGCTATCGGGAAGTTCGCCCCAACAACTGACGAAGGAGTATCCATATCCGGTGCTCGTCAATGAAAGTTATGTCCGAAACCTTGTTCCTTCGGGCATAGATCCCATCGGACGGCACATGACCGAGTTTGATGCTATGGCAGATTCCATCTACACCATCGGCGGCGTCATAAAAGATTTCCCTACCGGTTCGCTGGAAACGGAAATAACGCCCTGTATGATTCACATCTCCTCTACCGACAAAATGCTTCAGACCGATTATCTGCACATCAAGCTGAACCCGGAAATGCGGCAGCAGACCTTGCAGCGGATAAACCAGGCATGGGAAAAGGTAAATGAAGGCATCCCATTCCAATATACCGACCTGCACCGCCAATTCATGGAACGGAACGACAAAGTATTGTCATTATCCAGAATACTCATCGGATATTCACTGATCGGACTGTTGCTGACGTGCTTCGGACTGTTCGGCATATCTTGGTATGCCACCCGCCAGCGCATCCGCGAAATCAGCATCCGCAAGATACATGGAGCCACCCCGTGGCAAATCATCTGGCTGCTCAACAAGCCCTTCTGCCTGCAGATACTGATTGCATATCTCCTCGCCATCCCTGCCGTCTATTGGCTGATGCTCCACTGGCGGGAACAGTTTGCATACAAGGCTTCGCTGACCATCACTGATTTCTTGTTACCCTTGGTGATAGTCTGGGGAATATCCGTCCTTACAGTCTGCCTGCAAGGCTATTTACTGAACAAGACAAATCCGATTGATTGCATTAAAACAGAATAAGAAATTCATTAAATTTATAAACCATAAAAACGAGACATTATGATTAAGACCGTAAACTTACAGAAGATTTTCAAGACTGAAGAAGTACAGACTTTAGCTTTGAACAACGTGAACATTGAAGTGAAGGATGGCGAATTCGTTGCCATCATGGGACCCTCCGGTTGCGGAAAATCCACTCTGCTGAACATCCTCGGACTGCTGGACAACCCGACAGCAGGGGAGTACTACCTGAACGAAAAAGAAGTTTCCAAGTATACCGAAGCACAACGCACCAGCCTGCGCAAAGGAGTCATCGGCTTTGTATTCCAAAGTTTCAACCTGATTGACGAACTGAACGTATACGAAAACATCGAACTGCCGCTGCTCTATATGGGTATTCCCGCCGCCGAACGCAAGCGTCGTGTAGAAGTAGCCATGGAACGCATGGCCATCATGCACCGCAGCAAGCATTTCCCGCAACAACTCTCCGGCGGTCAGCAACAGCGTGTTGCCATTGCCCGTGCAGTAGTGTCAAACCCGAAACTGATTCTCGCCGATGAGCCTACCGGTAACCTCGATTCCAAGAATGGTAAAGAAGTGATGGAACTGCTGAGTGAACTGAATAAGGAAGGCACCACCATCGTCATGGTGACGCACTCCCAGCACGACGCCGGCTTTGCATCACGCACCATCAATCTGTTCGACGGACAGGTAGTAACGGAAGTAAGTCTGTAGTCAGACTTACTTCATCCGCGCCGCAATGGCGAGCAACACACCGAGCACCACACCCAACAGGGCGGCAAACAACACCCGCATTTCTCCCGGCAGGAGAAATGTGATGGTGTGTGCCGGATACCAGAAGAAAGGAATCGTCTTCTTGAAAACGAAGTTCCACTGTGCATCCCAGTTCAGATGTGTGATGATACGGGTCATCGGGATAGGGGTGATGAGACTACGGAGAGAACCCCCGCAATCTATGATATGTGTATCGGTAATCTTATGAAACGTCATGAATACGGGTGCAAAGATAGTATTCATAGCTACGGATATAGCCAAAGCAATCCAGAACTTATCCAGGCAAAACTCTCCGTTTATGATGGTAGCAGCATTTGCCATTCCCATATATTCCATGAACTGCGGCACTCCTCTTGAGAAGATAATCATCGCGGCATTGATTCCCATGCCCAGCAGTCCCCACACCACCGCACGGGGAAGCACGCCAAATCCTTTCCGGTTATAGACTCCCGAACTGATGCGAAGTCCCAGTACCTCGCCCATTGTAGCAAGAATTCCAAATTTAATGAAACTCATCACCATGCCATGTGCAGCATTAAAAGATTTGTACCATTCGTATACGGCATCACTTACAAAGAACGGTAAGAAAATTACTACTAAAACCAGAATAAAGAGGAAATCTTGCTTTTTCATACAAAAGTTGCGTTTTTCATAAATAATGCAGCAAACATACTAAAATTATTTCAATCTGAAAGCAAATTGCAATCTCTTTCTTGTTATTCTTAAACAGCGATAAAAAAAAGGAGCTTCCAACTCGTGGAAACCCCTTTTAACCTGTCAAAGTTAATGCATCATTTGATGAATTTGCCTTAATTATTCCATACGGAATTTCTTAACTTTCGCCTGCCCCTACACCCGTATCACAATTAGCTCATTCATTGCCTGTTACGGGTGTATAAGAAATAGCAGTGGTATATAAGGATTATTTGCTCCTTATACACCACTGCACACTTCGCCCCTCTTATTGGTTCGTAGCTTGTTTGTTATCAGCCTTTAAGTACACCTTATGGCATCCTTGTCCCAAAGTTGTTAAATATCCTTTATCTACGAGCATATTGAGGTCTTTCAGCGCTTTATTCTTCAAAAGTCCTGTAATTCCACAATAATCTTTGCGGGTAATGAAGGGATGGTCGCTTAAAAATGCCATCAGTCGGCGGTAACGTTCGGCGCCACTGACGTCGGCACTATGGCGGACACCATAGCCGGGACGGACACGCTCCACAAATCCGGCACACTTCTTCCGGAAACGGGGCGACACGCGGAAATGCACCTTGCCGAAATAGATATTCTGCGAATGAATCTCTTTCTTGTCCATCACCGGACGAGCCCGAAGGCTTGCCGAAAAATACCCGATATTGCCCAACTGCACATGGTGTCCTTCGGACAGGTAATAGGAGATACGCTCCTCAAATGCTGTCAGCAATCCGGCAATATCGCCGTCACTGAAACTGGACATAGTCGATATATCGCTAATCAAACGTTTCGTGTCAATGGTTCCCTTGTTCACAATACACGGATACAAGGGTTGTAACTCGCCGTCGCCTTTCGGGTTCGGCCTTCTTAGAAAATCATACTCTGCTGCCATAATTTAGGTTTTAATGGTTAATATCAATAAAGTTATTTGTTGCATAATGCCGGTTTGCCCCATATATTATATCCAAATGAACGGCACATAATGCGATAATGCCTCATACTTTATTTCGTTTCGCAGTTGCGGGCTCTTCAGCCCGCAGTTGGGAACCGTAGAGCCCGCAATGGGAAACCGTTCGGCCCGCAACTGGGGGACGAAGTTTTGCTACGTTCAAAGATACAAAAACAATAAAGCAAAGTCAAGTTTTCGACCGTCTATTTTTCAATTTTTCTGCTTGTTGACCGGCAGCAAATAACGGCATTGTTTTCTTCAATAAAAGGGGATTTTTACTTGCTTTTAGCGCATTTGTGTGTCTCTCTCGAAGGCTTTAGAGGACCAGTGGTGTATGAAGTTAATCATTCAACGCGGGTGTATAAAGAACCAATAATCCTTATACACCCGCGTTGAATGATTATACACCCGTAAATATCAGCAAATGAAAGAATAGCCGAACGGGTGTAAGAAGTCGGAGAACGTTTAACTATTTGTTTTTCGTATACTCATCTGCCAATTCCTTAGCACGGGCTACGCGCTTTGCCGTATCCGGGTGAGAAGAGAACATCTTTTGGAATTTAGAATTCTGAGGAGCACCGTCTGAAAGTTCCAACAGCTTATTCAAAGCATTGTACATGGCATACGGATCGAGGTTGTGCTTAATGCTGAATTCGAAACCGTAATCATCAGCTTCCGACTCTTGCTTCTGAGAATATTGTGCACCAGCCAAAGCTTCGGCCATAGCACCCAATTCAGAATCAGTCAGTTTGGAAACCGTAGAACTTGCAGCACCGGCGGCGTTCTTCACTGCCGAACGCATGTAGGCGCTCTTCATGGCATCCTTAGAGTCTGTGTGGATGACGTGGCCTATTTCGTGGCCTACCACTGCCATTACTTCGTCGTCCGTCATAATGTCCATCAATCCGGCACAGATACGTACGCTACCATCTCCACAGGCAAAAGCGTTCACATCTATCACTTCGTAGACGCCGAAGTTCACTTTCAGCCCGTCCACTTCCTTGATGTGGCCGGTCAGCTTTTCCAGACGCTTGCCATACTCCGTATCGGGTTTCGTCAGCGGATTGTGCGTATCCATCCACTCCATATACTCCCGGCTCATGGCTGCAATGTCTGCATCCGACAGGGTGATGGCTTTAGCGGCATCGGTACCTGCCTGAACAACTTTGTTCACATTGATTTTCTTTCCACCGATTTTGAACTGTGCATAAGCAGTGGTTGTGCAACTCATTCCGCACACAATGGCGGCAATGACAAAAAGACTCTTTTTCATCGACTTTGATTGGTTTTAATTTAGTTTGGTTATGTTTACTAAAAAAGAAACCGTCCAATCTTGACAGACTAAACGGTTTCTTTGAATATCTTTTCCTTAAATCTGTTTATTTGATTATATCCAGCGACTTGAAGCATTTAGTCAGCTTCTCTACTGCATAATCCACTTGCTCTACGGTGTGGGTGGCCATCAATGCCACACGTACCAGCGTATCTTGCGGAGCGCAAGCGGGCGGAATAACTGGATTGATGAAGATGCCTTCGTCGAAAGCCAACTTCGTCACCGTAAATGTCTTTTCGGTATCGCGTACATAAAGCGGAATGATAGGAGATTCTGTCTCACCAATCTCAAAGCCTGCATCGCGGAATTTCTTCAAAGCATAATTGGTGATGTCCCACAAACGCTGAATACGTTCCGGTTCGGACTTGATGATGTGGAGTGCCTCACGAGCCGCAGCCGTTGCTCCCGGTGTGCTACTTGCCTGGAATATATAAGAACGGGCATTGTGGCGCAGCCAGTTGATGACCGCCTTATCTCCGGCTACGAAACCGCCGATAGAAGCCAACGACTTGCTGAACGTACCCATAATCAGGTCTACGTCATCGGAAACGCCGAAATGGTCGCAAACGCCACGGCCTTGTTTGCCGAATACGCCCAAACTATGAGCTTCGTCTACATATATACTGGCATTATATTTCTTTTTCAGGCGGACAATCTCGGGCAAGTTTGCCAAGTCACCCTCCATGGAGAATACGCCGTCGACAATAATCAACTTCACTGCATCCGGTTCGCACTTCTGGAGTTCTTTCTCCAAATCTTCCATATCGTTGTGCTTGTACTTCAGCTGCGTGGCAAAGGAGAGACGACGTCCGTCTACGATAGAAGCGTGGTCGCGGTCATCGCAGATGATATAGTCTCCACGACCTACCACTGCGGGGATGATACCTTCATTCACTGTAAATCCGGTGGAGAAGCAGAGAGCTTCGTCTTTTCCAACAAATTCTGCCAATTCCTTTTCCAGTTCGACATGTATATCGAGGGTACCGTTTAAGAAGCGAGACCCTGCACAACCTGTACCGTATTTTTCTGTGGCAGCTATTGAGGCATCAATAATTCTTTGGTCATAAGTCAGCCCCATGTATGCATTTGAGCCAAACATCAGGACTTTCTTGCCATCCATCATTACCTCAGTATCCTGATGGCTGTTTATTGTGCGAAAATAAGGATAAACTCCCTTTGCCATAAACTGTTGCGGCAAATCATATTTCGCAAATTTGTCTTGTAGTAAACCCATGAAATATCTTTTATATAATGAATATTTAAATCTCTTAAATACAAATCCTAAAAACAGGGGGCAAAGATAGCAAAATATGTCGGTATATGCTCTATTTACTCTAAAAAAACTATTGATGCTTATTTTAAAAAGCTCTATGTGGTTAATTTTTCAGATAATTGTATTACTTTTGCCAGTTCTAAAATCTGCAAAGCAACAATCCTTGCATGGACGAAAAGAAGAAAATAGCATTTATAATAAACCCCATATCCGGCACTCAGAGCAAAGAGCAGATACTGAAATGGCTCGATGAAAAGCTGGATAAGGAAAGGTATATACAAGAGGTCATCTACACCGGCCGACCGGGACATGCTGTCGACATAGCTGCGCAAAAGGCCAAAGAGGGCATATATGCAGTGGTTGCCGTCGGCGGAGATGGCACTATCAACGAGATAGCACGTTCGCTGGTACATACAGGGACGGCATTAGGCATTATTCCCTGCGGTTCGGGCAACGGACTGGCACGCCATCTGCAAATTCCGATGGAGCCGAAGAAAGCCATTGATATTATAAATGACGGACTGATAGACATCATCGATTACGGTAAGATCAACGAGGTACCATTCTTCTGTACTTGCGGTGTAGGCTTTGACGCATTTGTGAGTCTGAAATTCTCCCAAGCGGGCAGGAGAGGGCCGCTTACTTATCTGGAAAAGACACTGTTTGAAAGCCTGAAATACCGTCCCGAAACCTACGAGCTGGAAATGGACGGCAGCACTTCGCGCTACAAAGCATTCCTCATAGCCTGCGGAAACGCTTCGCAATATGGAAACAATGCATACATCACTCCGCAAGCCACCTTGAACGACGGTTTGCTGGATGTGACGATACTGGAACCATTCACCGTGCTCGATGTGCCGTCATTGTCTTTCCAACTATTCAACAAAACAATCGACCAGAACAGCCGCATCAAGACTTTCCGCTGCCAGACATTGAGAATACACCGTTCCAAACCGGGAGTGGCTCATTTTGACGGCGATCCGTTGATGATGGGGGAGAATGTGGACGTGAAAATAGTAAAGAAAGGACTGCAAGTCATCATCCCCCGGGATGCAGAGAAAGATAGCTCGAACGTACTGCAACGGGCACAGGACTATATCAACGGGCTGAAGCAGATAAACGAGGCATTCGTAGAAGATATGGCCCACAGAAACAAAATGATAATAGATAAAGGAAAAGAGCAGATAAAGAAACTGACTAAAATCTGAATCATAAAAATAAACTATCCTCCTTTGATACGCCATATAATATGTTTTATGTATTTTTGCACGGTATTTTATAAAACAATATATATAATATGTATAGATCACACACCTGCGGAGAACTTCGTATCTCCGATGTTAATAAGCAAGTGACGCTGGCAGGTTGGGTACAGCGCAGCCGCAAGATGGGAGGCATGACCTTCATCGACCTTCGCGACCGTTATGGAATCACCCAATTAGTATTCAACGAAGAGGTGAACGCTGAACTTTGCGAACGTGCCAACCACTTGGGACGTGAATTCGTAATCCAGATAAAAGGTACGGTGAACGAGCGTTTCAGCAAGAACAGCAACATCCCGACCGGAGATATTGAAATCATCGTATCGGAACTGAACGTACTGAATGCCGCCCTGACTCCTCCTTTCACCATCGAAGAGAATACGGACGGAGGCGACGACATCCGCATGAAATACCGCTACCTGGACTTGCGCCGTGCCAACGTACGCAGCAACCTGGAACTCCGCCACAAGATGACGATTGAGGTGCGCAAGTATCTGGACGAACAAGGCTTTATTGAAGTAGAAACCCCGATTCTGGTAGGATCTACCCCCGAAGGCGCCCGCGACTTCGTAGTACCTTCACGTATGAATCCGGGACAGTTCTATGCTTTGCCGCAAAGCCCGCAGACGTTGAAGCAGTTGCTGATGGTATCAGGTTTCGACCGTTACTTCCAGATTGCAAAATGCTTCCGCGACGAAGACTTGCGTGCCGACCGCCAGCCGGAGTTCACACAGATAGACTGTGAAATGTCTTTCGTAGAACAGGACGATATCATCAATCTGTTCGAGGGAATGGCAAAATATCTGTTCAAGGAAATACGTGGTGTGGAACTGAAGGAACCGTTCCTGCGGATGCCGTGGGCGGATGCCATGAAGTACTACGGTAGCGACAAACCCGACCTTCGCTTCGGCATGAAGTTCGTAGAGCTGATGGACATTATGAAAGGACACGGTTTCTCTGTATTCGATAATGCCGCCTATGTGGGTGGTATCTGTGCAGAAGGTGCTGCAAGCTATACGCGCAAGCAGCTGGATGCACTGACCGAATTTGTGAAAAGACCGCAAATCGGCGCCAAGGGTATGGTATATGCTCGCGTAGAGGCAGACGGTAACGTGAAGTCGAGCGTAGATAAATTTTATACACAAGAAGTGTTGCAGGAGATGAAAGCAGCATTCGGAGCTAAGCCGGGTGACTTGATTCTGATTCTGAGCGGTGACGACGTGATGAAGACCCGCAAGCAACTGAATGAGCTCCGCCTTGAAATGGGTAACCAACTGGGCTTGCGCGATAAGAATAAGTTTGCCCTTCTGTGGGTAGTAGACTTCCCGATGTTTGAATGGAGCGAAGAAGAAGGCCGCCTGATGGCTATGCACCATCCGTTCACACATCCGAAGGATGAAGACATTCCTTTGCTGGATACAGACCCGGCAGCGGTTCGCGCAGATGCTTACGACATGGTGTGCAACGGTATCGAAGTGGGCGGCGGTTCTATCCGTATCCACGATGCACAGTTGCAAGCCAAGATGTTCGAGATTCTTGGGTTCACTCCGGAGAAGGCCCAGGAGCAGTTCGGCTTCCTGATGAATGCTTTCAAGTACGGTGCACCTCCTCACGGTGGTTTGGCTTATGGTCTCGACCGTTGGGTGAGCATCTTTGCAGGTCTCGACAGTATCCGCGACTGCATCGCATTCCCGAAGAACAACAGCGGACGCGATGTAATGCTGGATGCACCTTCATGCATCGACCAGAAACAGTTGGATGAACTGAATCTGATTGTAGAGGTGAAAGAATAAAGAGACAGAGAAGAGTAGGAGAGAGTGAAAGAGTCCGTGCGTATTTTCCGCTTTGCGGTAATCGGTACGTTGAATGCACTGATTATAGCTGTCACCGTTTGGGTGATGATGGACAGGCTGGACATCAATTATCGGCTCTCCAATGTAGTAGCTTATACACTGGCACAGATTCATAACTTTATCTGGTGCAAGTATTGGATATTCCCTTTAGAAAAGAAGAGCAACACTTGGCGACAAGTGCTGCTCTTCTTTATTGCTTTCGGAATGGCTTACGGAGCACAATACCTCTTTCTTATCGGACTGGTGGAAGGATTGAATTGCAACGAATACCTTGCCCAGTTCTTAGGATTGTTTATTTACGGAGGTATTAACTTCGTGATGAACAGGAAGGTGACGTTTAAATAAGATCAATCAAGAAACCGCTTCGTCAGCCCTTCATAAGCATCGATTCTGCGGTCGCGCAAGAACGGCCACCAACGGCGTACATTCTCCGAACGCTCCAAATCGACTTCTACTATTATATTTTCGGGACGATCATTGGCGGCTTGTGCGAGGAATTCGCCTTGCGGTCCGACAACGAAACTATTTCCCCAGAACAAGATACCATTCGTTTGCATGGAAGGATCGGGTTCGTGGCCTACGCGGTTCACGGAGATTACCGGCAAGCCGTTGGCAACAGCGTGTCCGCGTTGCGAGATAATCCAGGCATTGAGCTGGCGTGCTTTTTCATCATCTGCGTCAGTGCTTTCCCAGCCGATAGCGGTGGGATAGATCAGGACTTCAGCCCCCTTCAGAGCCATGAGTCGGGCAGCTTCCGGATACCATTGATCCCAGCACACCAATACACCCAGTTTACCCAAAGAGGTTTGGATAGGTTCGAAACCGATATCGCCGGGAGTGAAATAGAATTTCTCGTAATAGGCAGGATCGTCGGGGATATGCATCTTACGATATTTTCCGGCGATACTTCCGTCGCGTTCAAAGACCACGGCCGTGTTGTGATACAAGCCTGGAGCACGTTTCTCGAACAAGGAGGTTACCAGTACGATATCATTCGCCGCCGCCAGTTCGGAATAGAAACCGGTAGACGGGCCGGGAATCGGTTCTGCCAAATCAAACAACTGCGTATCCTCCGTCTGACAGAAATATAAAGAGTTGTGCAGTTCTTGCAACACTACCAACCGAGCACCATGCGCAGCACACGCCTCAATGCTTTTTGCCAGGTTCATGAGATTCGTCCGAAGGTCTGCCGTGTTGGCTTGCTGGATGATACCTACTTTGATTTTTCTTGCCATTTATCTATTTAGATTTTAGTGATTTATAATTTAAGATTATCTTATTACCCCTACGGGATATTGCATCGTGACACAATGCAACGAACCGTGCTGCTTAATCAAGGCACGACAGTCTATACCAATGATTTCATGATGGGGGAAGGCGGCTTGTAACACCTCTTTGGCGCGGGCATCATTCTCCGGTTGGCTGTACGTGGGATAGAGCACTGCATCGTTCAATATCAAGAAGTTGGCATAGGTGGCGGGAAGGCGTTCGCCTTCTTCCTCAATCTTGTCTGCCATGGGAAGGGCTAACAGGCGATAAGGTTCTCCGCTCAATGTGCGGAAAGTTTTTAATTGTTCTTCCATCCGGCGGAGTGCTTCGTAATGTTCGTCTCCGGCATCGCTGCATTGCACATAAGCAATGGTATCCGGTGAACAGAAGCGGGCCAGTGTATCGATGTGGCTATCCGTATCATCGCCCGCCAGATAGCCATAGTCCAGCCAAAGCACGCGTTGAAGATGAAAAACAGAACGAAGGTATTCTTCTATTTCTACCCGGTTCATTTGTCCGTTGCGATTGGGGGAAAGCAGGCATTCGGAAGTAGTGAGTACTGTACCCACACCATCACTCTCAATGGAACCACCTTCGAGCACAAAGCCCAAACGGTTTACATATCTCCCTTTCAATACGCCGGCTTCTGCCGCACGACGTGTTATCAGGTTATCTTTATCGGAAGCAAACTTCAGTCCCCAACCGTTGAATTTGAAGTCGAGTAGGGAAGGTCCTTCGGTATCTATCATTGTGATAGCTCCGTGGTCGCGTGCCCAGGTATCATTTGTCTCGCACTTCAGGAAACGGACGTTTTCCATACAAGCCGTAGCAGCAATCTGTTTCTTTACCTCTTCCGGTTCGGGGGTGACAATCAGCAACTTTTCGCGCCAAGATATTTCCCGGGCAATAGACACGAAACATTCCTGTACTTCTTCGAGCATATACGCCCAGTCCGTATCGGCATGCGGCCAAGTCAACTGCACGCCGCTTTGAGAAGCCCATTCAGCAGGTAAGAAAGGATCACGTGTTTCTATGGTCATATTCTTCCCGAAATGTACCTGATAATCTTTTTCTGAACCTCCACCGGTTGGTAGTCCGACAATAATTCCCATCTTTCTTCTATTTATTACTTTTTCTCTTCTTTCGGTTTGCGGTCAAAGAACGGATTCTTGGAAGACGCGCTGACCGGAATGGCAAAGACACTCGTACAACCTTTCAGCCAATCCAAACGCTGTGCAGCAAGACCGGCCGAGAACATCACACGGGTATCTACTCTCAAATCGGCTGCCATCGCACATGCCGAACCGATAGCGATACCGACATCTACCGAATTTATGGCACACGGCACTCCTTCAGAACGTCCCGCACAAGTAGCAAAGCCGCAATGTCCGCAATTCAATCCCTGAGCCAGTTCGTGTGTACCTATGATAACTACGCATTCGGCCTGCAAAATATTTTCCGCATCACGCAAGAAGAACTTCATGCCATGTTCTTCTACCATAGCAACCATCTTCTCCGACAGTTTCTTGAGATCTTCTCCCGTAACCAAGGCTGTTTCTATTACATCAATGCCTTTTCCTTTGGGCGCCGTACGTGCAGCGGTCATCATTTGTCTTGCCACATCGAGCACGTGTTCATGACGACAATCCCGTTCATTTTGTATCATAATCTTCCTTTCCTGAATTAATTAGTGAAGCAAAGATAGCACAAATATTTTTTTCTCTATCTTTGCGATACAGAAAGATTGAAGGAATACTATGCTACAAATAGAAAATGCCAGTATTGCCTATGGCAACAATATACTTTTTTCAGGATTCAACCTGCAACTGAAACAAGGGGAGATAGCCAGTATCTCCGGCCCGTCGGGATGCGGAAAGACTTCACTGCTCAATGCCATACTCGGATTTACTCCGTTGAGAGAGGGGCGTATCATCCTGAATGACACATTGCTGGAGAAGGGAAGTATTGATGCCATACGCAAACAGATAGCATGGATTCCTCAGGAACTGGCATTACCGCTGGAGTGGGTGAAAGAGATGGTGCAACTGCCCTTCAGCCTAAAAGCAAACCGGGGTACTCCTTTTTCCGAATCCCGGCTGTTTGCCTGTTTTGAGGAGTTGGGAATGGAACAGGAGCTGTATTACAAACGAGTGAACGAGATATCCGGCGGACAGCGCCAACGTATGATGATAGCCGTAGCTTCCATGATAAGCAAACCGCTGATTATCATCGACGAGCCTACTTCCGCACTCGATCCCGGTTCTACGGAAAAGGTACTCTCTTTCTTCCGTCGGCAAGCAGACAAAGGAAGCGCTATATTGACAGTGTCGCATGATGAAGGATTTGCCAATGGATGCGACCGCCATATTATAATGACATAAACCTTTAAAAGAATAGATTATGAGCTTTGCAGGATTTGTTTTCGACATGATACGGCGAGATAAGGAAAACCGTGATTTGCGTAACCTCCGCCGTGAGCGTTTGAATAACCGTCTGGACAAGATGTACGACGGACGCAACGGTATGCCTCAAAACACGACAGCCGAAGATATGGAAAAAATTGCGAAGCTAACCGCTAAAAAGGAACGGTCGGAACTGCATTACAGCGTGAAGATGACATATCTCATTCTTTTGGTCTACATTGCTGTGGCCTCTATATTGGTAGTATTGTTTATCAGATAAAATAAAGTAAGATTGGGAACCATCGACATATCATACCTCAGCCTGGGCATCGGATTATTACTGTTATTAATCCCCCTGTTCTACATCTGGAAGTTCAAAACCGGACTGCTACGCGCTACTATAATAGGTACAGCCCGCATGATAGTGCAGCTTTTCTTTATCGGCGTCTATCTGAAATACCTTTTTCTGTGGAACAATCCGTGGATCAACTTCTTATGGGTGATTATCATGATATTCGTAGCCTCGCAGACAGCGCTGGCACGTACCCAATTGAAACGAAAAGTACTGCTTATACCTATCTCAGTGGGGTTTCTATGTAGCGTGGTATGTGTGGGAATGTATTTCATCGGCATTGTGCTGCGTCTGGAAAATGTGTTCAGCGCCCAATACTTTATTCCTATCTTCGGCATATTGATGGGGAATATGCTGTCCAGCAATGTCATTGCCCTCAACACCTATTACAGCGGACTGAAACGGGAACAACAGCTCTATCGCTATCTCCTCGGCAACGGTGCTACCCGCGCAGAAGCGC
Source organism: Bacteroidaceae bacterium (assembly GCA_030843315.1). Taxonomy (GTDB): domain Bacteria; phylum Bacteroidota; class Bacteroidia; order Bacteroidales; family Bacteroidaceae; genus Bacteroides. The sequence goes on from JAUUPT010000020.1 coordinate 33,028, forward strand.
AAGCGCCCTTTATCCGCCAAGCCATCATCAAGGCATTCAGTCCGCTGATTGCCAATATCTCTGTCATGGGACTGGTTGCCTTTCCGGGAACTATGATCGGACAGATATTGGGAGGAAGCAGCCCGAATGTAGCCATCAAATACCAAATGATGATTATGGTAATAACCTTCACGGCATCCATGCTCTCGCTGATGATTACAATCTCATTGGCTTCCCGCAAGTCATTCGATGCGTACGGCAAGCTATTGCCCGTTACGGTAGAAAAAAAAGAGCATAAATGATAGCAGTAGCCTTGGGAATAGTATCAACAGCTTCCTCCATATCGTCCGAATCGGCAACTTGGGATTTACCCGTATTTTGACAAGACAGAAATATGAGCAAAGAGAAGAATAAGATAAGCAGTGCTTTCATTATTGTGATTTTTATGGTTTTTAGATATCAAATGTACCTGTTGCAGCATGTATTATCGGATAGATAAAGTAGTCTTCTCCCTCGGTTTGCAGTTGCTCGAACCATTGTTTAAAGATGGGCTCCGGTTCGGGACCGAAGAGCAAATCCGCATCTGCCGGATAAATGCCATAATACCACTGAGGAGTTCCCTTCAGATTATAGTGCTCAGGAGCTTCTATCATAAATCTATAATGTCCGACTCCATCCTCATCCTTAACAATATTTGTATATTTACCATAATTGGTATACATGCTGTACTTTAATCCTTTTAAAGAAGCATATTCATCCTCTTGCAATTCACCGTCTACATATTTTGCTCTTTTACAGACAAATGGTATCTGATACATTCCACCATAAGGTTCTAAAAGAAAAGGATTCGAGGCATTTATTTCTATCCGATATACATATTCTATCTTAACCTTCGATATTGTATTTATCAGTGTGTACGCAATGCTGCTCCCATCTGCCGGAGGATTGGACAATATTTTTTTCTCTACTGACAAAAAATATTCGTATCCTTTTTCGTAGTCGAAGCCGCTGATGCCTAAAAAGTCCAAGGGGATGTATTCACTTCCGCCTTCTTCTTTTACCAACATACAGTCAATGGGATGGTCGCTCCCAAAAGGCTGATAGGTACTTGTTTCAGCTGATATAAACATTTTGATTGTTTCCACCGTGTCTTGCGGGTCATCGTCACTGCAAGCAGCTAAGTTGATTGTAGCCAAAAGGAATAGTAATCCCCATAGTAGTTTTACTGTTTTCATAATGTTTCGAGTCTATGATTGTGCCAACAAAGATAATTATAAAAACAATATAACAGCTACAATCAGATTATCTTTGACATACCCGGAGTATATAGTTTCATAAAAAGAGCAAAAAACATTCCCTATTCATTGTTTTTTGCTATCTTTGCAACCAAATTTTCTATCCATAATGAAAATTAAGGAAATAGTAAGCGCCCTTGAACGGTTCGCGCCTCTGCCATTGCAAGACGGATTTGATAATGCCGGCCTGCAAATTGGATTGACAGATGCGGAAGCAACAGGGGCTTTGTTGTGTCTTGACGTTACTGAAGCCGTACTGGATGAAGCGATTGCATTAGGATACAACCTGGTCATTGCGCACCATCCTCTTATCTTCAAAGGGTATAAATCCATCACGGGACGGGACTATGTGGAGCGTTGTATCTTGAAGGCTATCAAGAACGACCTCGTGATCTATGCCGCCCACACCAATCTGGACAATGCACCGGAAGGGGTGAACTTCAAGATAGCCGAGAAAATAGGGTTGAAAAACGTCCGCATACTGGAACCGAAAGAGAATGCGTTGGTCAAGTTGGTAACGTTTGTACCGGACACACAGGCGGAAGAAGTGCGAAAAGCCTTGTTCGATGCCGGATGCGGATGCATCGGTAACTACGATTCTTGCAGCTACAATCTGGAAGGAGAGGGGACGTTCCGCGCACAAGAGGGTACAAATCCGTATTGCGGAGCGATAGGAGAACTGCATACGGAAAAGGAAGTACGCATAGAAACCGTATTGCCCGCCTATAAGAAGGCGCAAGTCATCAAGACCCTGCTAGCAGTGCATCCGTACGAAGAACCTGCTTTCGACATCTATCCCCTGCAAAACTCCTGGCAGCAAGCCGGAGCGGGCGTCATCGGCGAACTGGAAACCCCGGAAACGGAGCTGGAGTTCCTGAAACGTATCAAGAAGACTTTTGAGGTAGGATGCCTCAAGCACAACAGACTTACCGGTAGGGAGATACAAACGGTAGCCTTGTGCGGTGGTGCCGGAGCATTTCTGATGCCGCTTGCCATACGCAACCATGCGGATGTCTTCATCACCGGCGAGATAAAGTATCACGATTACTTCGGGCATGATACCGACATACTGCTGGCAGAAATAGGACATTACGAAAGCGAACAATATACGAAAGAAATATTTTATACAATAATCCGGGATTTGTTTCCTGACTTTGAAGTCCAGATGACCAAAGTAAACACGAATCCCATAAAATACATGTAAGTAAAATGGCTAAAGAAGCAAAAAAAGATCCCCAGGAATTGACTGTGGAACAGAAGTTGAAAGCATTGTTCCAATTGCAGACTATGCTGTCCAAGATTGATGAAATCAAGACGTTGAGAGGTGAACTTCCGCTGGAAGTACAAGACTTGGAAGACGAAATTGCCGGTCTGAGCACCCGTATTGATAGAATTAAGGCAGAAGTTGCCGAGCTGAAATCTTCTATTGCCAGCAAGAAAGTGGAAATAGAAACAGCCAAAGCTTCAGTAGCAAAATATAAAGAACAGCAAGACAACGTACGCAACAACCGCGAGTACGACTTCCTGAGCAAAGAAATCGAATTCCAGACATTGGAAATAGAGCTTTGCGAGAAGCGCATCAAGGAATTTGCAGCACAAGAGGAAGAACGTTCACAGGAAGTAGCAGAAAGCACTACTGCCCTGGAAGAAAGACAGAAAGATCTCGACGTAAAGAAGAACGAGTTGGACGAAATCGTTTCTGAAACAAAGCAGGAAGAAGAGAAGCTGAGAGACAAAGCCAAAGAACTCGAAACCAAAATCGAACCGCGTCTGCTCCAGTCCTTCAAGCGTATCCGTAAGAACTCACGCAACGGATTGGGTATTGTATACGTACAGCGCGATGCTTGTGGCGGTTGCTTCAACAAGATTCCGCCCCAGAGACAGTTGGATATCCGCTCTCGTAAGAAAATTATCGTTTGCGAGTATTGCGGCCGTATCATGATTGACCCGGAATTGGCTGGTATAACTCCCGAACCAAAGGTAGAAGTAGTAAAGGAGAAAGCAACAAGAACCAGAAAGAAAGCTGCAAGTGCAGAGTAAGTTCTTTTGTAAAGCCCTAAAATAAATGCGGCGGCAGATAAACATCTGTCGCCGTTTTTTGTTAAATAAACTCACAAAAGCCTGCTATTAAAGAAAAAAGAAGTAGTTTTGCCGACTGAAAATTAATAGAATTAAATAAAAAGAAGCATGAGATTAAATAAATTATCCATACTCTATTCACTTCTCGGAATATTGATGGCATCGTGCATAAAGGATGAAGCTCCTAATGCGGAGGCAGATATAACGGGGATATCCTTTTCCGGTGATATTCTGGCTAACTCATACATAGACATGAACCCGTCTTATGACGAAGCGCTGGATGCTTATCCGATAAGAATCAATGTAAAAGAAGGCACGGACGTAACCAAGCTGGCACCTGTATTCGAGTTGACTCCGGGTGCTACCATTGATCCTGCCAGTGGAAGCAGCCAGGACTTTACAAGTCCGGTGCGCTATACCGTCACTTCGCAGGATAAGAACTGGAAGCGCATCTATGCCGTCACCGTAAGGGAACAGAAGGCAAGTAATATACCTACAACGTTCCACTTTGAGAAGGTTAGACTTGTACAGCAGGCATACCAAGAATTCTACGAAGAGCAGGACGGAGGAAACGAACTGGTGTGGGCAAGTGGAAACAAAGGGTTCCGCTGGGCTATGAGCAAAGCCGAAGTAGAAGATTATCCCACTGTGCAGTACGAGAATGGGAAAGTAGGAAAATGTGCAAAACTGGAAACACGCCTCACGGGTGATTTAGGTAATATGGTAGGGATGCCCATTGCTGCCGGCAACCTGTTTATCGGCAGTTTCGACATGCTGAATGCCATTACCAATCCGCTCAGTGCCACCCGTTTCGGAACACCTTTCTATAACAGACCTTTGCGACTGACCGGCTACTACAAATACAAGGCAGGAGAAAAGTTCTATGAGAATGGAGGCTATACAGACCGGAAAGATATGATGAACATCTATGCCATCTTCTATGACGGTGTAAATTATGATAGTGCAGGAAAAGCAATAGACGTAACATTGGACGGTCATCTGCCGGACAATAACTACGAACATTCCAACATGGTGGCCCTTGCCCTCATGTCCAACCCGCACGAAACGGATGAGTGGGAACACTTCGATATCCCCTTCGACTATGCACGCTACGGCAAGAAGATAGACGAAGCCAAGTTGGCAAAGGGCGAATACAAGATAAGCCTCATTTTTGCTTCGAGCAAAGACGGCGCAGTCTTTGAAGGAGCACCGGGAAGCACGCTGCTGATAGACGAAGTGGAACTGATATACGAATAAAATAGACTCTGAACATCATGATAAAGAAGATAATAACACTCATCATCCTGGCAGGCGGCATGCATATTGCCTTGCACGCCCAAGAGAGCCAGAACCAGACACTAATAAATGCTGCGTTGCATGGATGGGAATACGAAATAAGAGCGGGCATCAGTATTGGTGGTACCGCCCCGCTGCCGTTACCCGAAGAGATACGAAGCATCGACTCCTACAATCCTACCTTGGCCTTTATCATAGAAGGAAATGCCATCAAATGGCTGGGAAAAGAAAAGAAGTGGGGTGTGATAACCGGCGTACGAATGGAAACTAAGAATATGATAACCAAAGCCACCGTGAAGAACTACGGCATGGAAATCATCGGCAACGACGGCAACCGCCTGAAAGGAAACTGGACGGGTGGCGTGCAGACCAAAGTGCGCAACTCTTATCTCACAGTACCTGTGCTGGCTGCCTATAAGATCAGTTCGCGCTGGCGTACCAAGTTGGGTGCATACGTTTCATACCTGATGGACGGAGAATTCTCAGGCTATGTATACGAAGGTTACTTGCGCGAAGGAGACCCCACCGGTGAGAAGGTGAACTTTACCGACGGAGCCATTGCCACTTACAACTTCACCGGCGACCTGCGCAAATTTGCCTGGGGACTGCAAGCCGGAGCAGACTGGCGTGCCTTCAAGCACCTGAATGTCTTTGCCGACCTGACGTGGGGCATGAACGACATCTTCAAGAAAGACTTCAATACCATCACCTTTGCCATGTATCCCATCTACCTGAATGTAGGTTTCGGATACGCTTTCTAATCAGAGCGCGGCTTCCGGTCGGGAAGAAACCTTCCTAAAATACGTCATAAACAAATAAAGGTTTAGGTTGTTATCAATCCCAAGATAACAACCTAAACCTTTTTGTATGAAGATAAAATCCTGGAGCACTGCGCTGCTCACTCTATGTCTGTGCTCTGCGGCAATGGCACAGAAAAGCGACCGCTATCTGGAAAAGCCGCTTCCGCAAGGCTGGGGGAGTGATACTTCCCACGCCATCCCCGGAGACGATAACCTGTTCGGCGGGCAGATACAACCCGTAGACGACCAATGGTGGAAAGCCTTCGGTGACCCAATGCTGGACTCTCTCATCACAACGGCATCCACTCAAAACTATTCCGTACTCTCCGCACTGGACCGCATGGCAATGGCAAAAGCCAACCTGCGGATAGAACGCGGCAACTTCTTCCCTTCCATATCCCTGGACGGCGGATGGGCGCGCCAGCAAACCAGCGGCAATGTCACCTCGCTGCCCCAATCCATCACCGGAGCATACAGTGCTTCGCTCAATGCCAGTTGGGAACTGGACGTATTCGGGAGCATACGCCAGCGGGTAAAGGCGCAACGCGAGAACTTTGCCGCCAGTCGGGAAGAATATACTTCCGTCATGATTTCCCTCTGTGCCCAGGTGGCATCCGCCTACGTCAACCTGCGCGAACTGCAACAAGAACTAAGCGTGGTGACGCACAACTGCAACACCCAAGCGGCAGTACTCAACATCACCGAGGTGCGATACCGGACAGGCTTGGTATCCAAGCTGGACGTATCGCAGGCCAAATCGGTATATTACAGCACAAAGGCTTCCATCCCCCAACTGGAAGCAGGCATCAACCAATACATCACGACCCTTGCAATCTTACTCGGTACCTATCCCCAATATATCCGCCCCATCCTGGAAGCACCCGGCAAACTGCCCGACTATATGGAACCTGTCGGCGTAGGCATCCCCGCCGATTTGTTGATGCGCCGTCCCGACATCCGGCAGGCGGAGCGCCAAGTAAACGCACAAGCGGCGCTACTCGGTGTATCGAAGAGTGACTGGTTGCCGGAAGTGTTTCTGAAAGGTTCCGTAGGCTATTCCTCGCACGACCTGAAAGACCTGACGAAGCGGGGAAGTATGACCTTTGAGATAGCTCCAAGCCTGAGTTGGACACTGTTCAGCGGCGGCAAGTTGGTGAATGCCACCCGGCTGGCGCGGGCACAACTGGATGAATCCATCTACCAGTTCAATCAGACGGTGCTGACCGCCGTACAAGAAACGGACAATGCCATGAACGCCTACCGCAACTCCATACAGCAGATTGTAGCCATGCGCGAAGTCTGCCATCAAGGGGAGGAGACGCTGAATCTGTCCCTTGATTTGTATAAACAGGGGCTGACTCCCTTCCAGAATGTGCTTGACGCACTGCGCTCGCTACTGACATACCAGAATCAGTTGGTGCAGGCACAAGGCAATTCGTTATTGCAACTGATATCGCTCTACCAGGCACTGGGAGGCGGATGGTCGAATAAATAAAACTATCTTAATTCTCCTCCTCCTGGGAGGAGGAGTACCCGAAGGGGGAGGTGGTAGGAGAAAGAAGATACCTTTATAAAATATTTCTCTGTATTGTGTTCTCTACCACCCCGCCCTTCGGGCACCCCTCCTCCCAGGAGGAGGGGAATCGGGGATACTTCTCATTATATAATAACCTGTATAACAATTGTTTAAAAGATACTCTGCAATGTATAATAATAAACTAAAGAACCTGATATGAAGAATCTAATGTACACATCCCTGCTCCTTCTGCCGCTACTGGCGGGATGCGGGGACAAGAAAGAAGCGGCACGCACAATGCCGACTCCCGAAATAAGCGTAGCCCATCCCATCGTGCAAGACATCACGCTGACCAAGGAATATCCGGGCTATCTGACATCAGAGAAAACCGTAGACCTGGTGGGCAGAGTGAACGGAACGCTGCAAACCGTGGCCTATGCTCCCGGCAGCAGGGTGAGGCAGGGGCAGGTGCTCTTCGTCATCGAGCCGACAGTCTACCAGGACAACGTCCGCCAGGCAGAAGCCGAGCTAAAGACCGCCCGCGCCAATCTGGAATATGCCCAAAGCAACTACACCCGCATGCAGGAAGCCGTGAAGAGCGATGCCGTCAGCCGGATACAAGTTTTGCAGGCAGAGGCGAACGTCGCCACCTCGCAAGCTGCCGTCAGCAATGCCGAAGCGGCACTGAACACCGCACGCACTGACCTGAGCTACTGCACCGTCCGCGCCCCGTTCGACGGAACGGTAAGCCGGAACTTGATAGATGCCGGAGGCTACGTCAGCGGCGGTGTGCAACCCGTCACATTGGCAACGATTTACAAAGACGACCACCTTTACTCTTACTTCAATGTAGCGGACAACCAATGGCTCGGCATGCTGATGCAACAAGGAGACAGCATTCCCCGCCACGTCACCGTCAGCCTGGGCGAGAACGGGATTATGAACTATCCTGCGGCGCTGGATTACCTTTCGCCCAACGTAGACCTCAACACCGGAACGCTGAATATCCGCGCCCGCCTCGACAACCCGAAGGGATTACTGAAAAGCGGACTCTACGTCAGCATCACCCTGCCTTACGGCGAACAGAAGAATGCCGTGCTGATACCCGACGCCTCCATCGGCACCGACCAACTGGGCAAATACGTCTATGTGGTCAACGACTCGGACATCGTGCGCTACCGCCACATCGAAACCGGGCAGTTGATAGGCGACAGCCTGCGCCAAGTGAAGCAAGGACTCACGCCTCAGGAACGGTACGTCGTCAAGGCGCTGATGAAAGTCCGGGACGGAATGAAAGTTTCTCCAATCAAGTAATTCTAATCCTATAAACTAACGATTATGTTCTCAAAATTCTTTATAGACCGTCCTATATTCGCTACTGTACTGGCGCTGCTTATCGTGGTGGCAGGACTGGTCACACTGGGCATCCTGCCCATCGCGCAATACCCCGACATCACGCCGCCCACCGTGACGGTGAGCGCTGTGTATCCCGGAGCCAATGCGCAGACGGTGGCACAAACCGTCGGACTTCCCATCGAGCAGCAAGTGAACGGCGTGGACGGCATGCTCTATATGTCTTCCAACTCTTCTTCGTCCGGCGCCTATTCACTGACAATAACTTTTGCCGTAGGCACGGACATCGATATGGCGACAGTTCAGGTACAGAACCGAGTCAGTGTGGCACAGTCATCACTTCCGGCGCCCGTGGTGGTGCAGGGCGTCACGGTGCAGAAGCAATCGAGCAACATTGTGATGTTCCTCACCATGAAGTCCGATAACCCCGAGTACGACGGGCTCTACCTCAGCAACTACGCCAAGCTGAACCTCGTAGACCAGTTATCGCGCGTGCCCGGCGTGGGCGCCGTCAACGTGATGGGAGCGGGGGATTACTCCATGCGCATCTGGCTCGATCCCGCCCTGCTGCGCATCCGCAACCTCTCGCCGCAGGACGTCTACCAAGCCATCCAAACGCAGAACGTGGAAGTGAGTGCCGGAAACGTGGGGCAGCCCATCGGCACCGATAACAAGAACGCTTACCAATACAGCCTGACCGTGAAAGGCCGGCTGACCTCTCCCGAAGAATTCGGCAACATCATTCTGCGCACCGAAGCCGGCGGTCGTGTGCTCCGCCTGCGCGACGTAGCCCACATCGACCAGGGTTCGGCATCCTACAGCGTGGTGTCGCAACTCGACGGACGCCCCACCGCCGCCATAGCTATCTATCAGCAACCGGGCAGCAACTCGCTCGATGTGTCGAAGGGTGTCAAAGCCCGGATGAAGGAGCTTGGCGCGAACTTCCCGGCAGGCATCCAGTACAACGTGACGCTCGATACCACGGACGTTATCCACGCCTCCATTGACGAAGTGATGGTGACGTTCCTTGAAACCACGCTGCTGGTGGTGCTCGTCATCTTCCTCTTCTTGCAGAATTGGCGGGCGGTCGTCATTCCCTGCATCACCATCCCCGTGTCGCTCATCGGTACGCTGGCGGTGATGTCGCTCTTCGGATTCTCTATTAATACGCTGACGCTGTTCGGGTTGATACTTGCCGTTGCCATTGTGGTGGACGATGCCATCGTGGTGGTGGAGAACTCCACGCGACTGCTGGACACGGGCCGGTACAGCGCCCGACAGGCGGTGACGGAAGCGATGGGAGAGATTACCGGGCCTATTGTGGGCGTAGTGCTGGTGCTGCTCGCCGTGTTTGTGCCTACGATGCTCATCAGCGGCATTTCGGGACAACTCTACAAACAGTTTGCCCTTACCATTGCCGCCAGCACCGTGCTCAGCGGTTTCAACTCATTGACACTGACACCGGCACTGTGCGCGCTGATGCTGCAACCTACCTCGCCCTCCAAGTTCCCGCTCTACAAAGGCTTTAACCGGCTGTATGACAAGGCGCAAGGTAGTTATGATAAAGTAGTTGGTTATCTGCTGCCGCGTCCCGTCCTGGCCGTTGTTTCGTATGTGGCGCTTACGTTGCTTGCCATTCTGCTGTTCGTCAAATGGCCCAGCACTTTCGTTCCCGAAGAGGATGACGGATATTTCCTTGCCGTCGTGCAGTTGCCCCCGGCATCGAGCCTGGAACGTACGCAAGCCGTGGGACGGGAAATCAATGCCATTCTCGACACGTACCCGGAAGTGAAGGACTACATCGGCGTGTCCGGCTTCTCCGTGATGGGGGGCGGGGAGCAGAGCAACGCCGCCACCTACTTCGTGGTGCTGAAGAACTGGAATGAACGGAAAGGGAAGAAACATACTGCCGCCGCCGTAGTAGACCGGTTTAATATGGAAGCCTACGGTATTCAGGAAGGCGAAGTCTTTGCCATGGTTCCGCCCGCCATCCCCGGGCTGGGTGCCACCGGTGGCTTGCAGCTGCAACTGGAAGACCGGAACAATCTTGGCGCAGGCGAAATGCAGCGTGCCGTAGAGGCGTTGATGGAGAATTACCGCAATTATCCCGCCCTGGCATCTGTCAGCAGCCAGTACCAGGCCAATGTGCCGCAGTACCTCCTGAACATCGACCGCGACAAGGTGCAGTTGATGGGCATTCCGCTGAGCAGTGTCTTCACCGCGCTGGGCTATTATATGGGCGAGGCTTATGTGAACGACTACGTGCAGTTCGGGCATATCTACCAAGTGAAGTTGGGGGCGGGCGACCGTGCGCAACGCGTCATCGACGATGTGCTGAAACTGAGTGTGCCCAACGCTTCCGGCGCAATGGTGCCTTTCTCTGCTTTCACGCAGGTGGATGAGCAGTTGGGAATGGACCAGATAAACCGGTATAATATGTATTCCACGGCTGCCGTCACCTGCAACGTGGCTCCGGGCAGCAGTTCCGGTGATGCCATCAAGCAGGTGGAGAGTCTGATTAAGGAACAACTGGGCAATGAATTCGGTTACGAATGGACGTCGGTGGCTTATCAGGAGACGCAGGCGGGTACTACTACCAGTACCGTATTTCTGATGGCACTGCTGGTAGCATTCCTGGTGCTCGCTGCACAGTACGAAAGCTGGACGAGCCCGGTGGCAGCGGTAATGGGACTTCCGGTGGCGTTGCTCGGGGCTATGCTGGGATGCTACGTCATGGGAACACCGGTGAGCATTTATACGCAAATCGGTATTATCCTCCTTGTCGCCCTCTCGGCCAAGAACGGAATCCTGATTGTGGAGTTCGCCCGCGACTTCCGGGCACAAGGCAACAGCATCCGCGAAGCCGCCTTCCAGGCAGGACACATCCGTCTGCGGCCTATCCTGATGACGTCGCTTGCCTTTGTTTTCGGTGTAATGCCGCTACTGTTTGCTACCGGGGCGGGAGCGGGGAGCCGTATCGCGTTGGGTGCCGCGGTGGTATTCGGTATGGCAATGAATACGCTGCTCGCCACGGTCTACATCCCGAATTTCTATGAACTGATGCAGCGATTGCAGGAGAGATTCGGCAAGCGACGGAAATAGATGGTGTAGCTGCTCAAAACGCATCATCTGTTTACCCCAAACGCATGGTCTGTTTACCTTCAACGCATGATGCGTTTGGGGCAAACAGACCATGCGTTTCCGTTAAGTGATGGATGCGAAAAGCCATTTCATATTTTGTACGCACAATACTTACCATTATCTTTGTACTCAGAAATATAATCCACTAGCAATTCCTTTGAATATGAAACTCAGACTTTCTCTTATTATTCTGCTTTCCACCATCCTAAGCATCGGCCTGCAAGCCCGGAACAAAACTCTGGAAAACAGGATAGCCACCTACGCCAAAGACAAGAAAGCCACCATCGGCGTTGCCGTGCTGACCGACCGCGGCGAAACGATCCGATATAACAACCATATCCATTTCCCGCTGCTCAGCGTCTTTAAGTTTCATGTCGCTCTGGCGGTGCTCGATAAGATGGACAAAGAAGGCGTCAGCTTGGAAGATACCCTTTTCGTAAAAGCCTCCCAACTGCTTCCCGATACTTACAGCCCCTTGCGGGCGAAGTTTCCCGACCAAGACCTGAACATCTCCTTAGGAGAACTGCTGAAATACAGCATCGCCCTAAGCGACAACAACGCCTGCGACATCCTGATAGACTATGCCGGCGGCATCCGCCACATCCACAACTATGTCCGTAAACTGGGCATCAGCAAGTTCAACCTTGTTGATACCGAGGCCGATATGCACGCCACCAACAATCCGCGCCGTAACTGGAGCCTGCCTTCTGAAATGGTGCGCCTGCTGCAAATAGCCGACGGGAAGCCACTCTTTGCCCCCCGGTACAAGAACTTCTTATGGCAAATCATGATAGAAGCCCAAACCGGCGCCGACAAACTGAAAGCCCAGCTTCCCCCGGACGTGGTAACAGGCCACAAGACCGGTTCCTCCGACCGCAACAGCGCCGGCATGAAGATAGCCGACAACGACGCCGGCTTCATCATCTTGCCCAATGGACGCAAGTACTACATCGCTGTTTTTGTGATGGATTCGTACGAGTCCGACAAAGACAATGCAGCCATCATCGGAGCAATTTCGAGAATGGTATATGAGAGTATGCTATAAATCTCCGTACGCGGGGATATCTTGCAGGAAAGTATAGGTATTCCGTTCGTAGTCAATGCGGCAGCAATAGTGTTGCAGCCCATTGCTCACAATCAGGTAGTCTACCTTCAGCACCATGTTGTAGCGGGTGATTTGGTCGAAAACTTTCTGTGTGATTTCTATTTCGGGCGCTTTGTATTCTACAATCATGCGTGCGGTCAGGTTGCGGCGGTAGAGCACGGTGTCGCAACGCTTCTTGGTGCCGTTCAGTTGCACCTGTACTTCGTTTGCCATCAGCGCTTGCGGATAGCCTTTGTGCTCCAACAGGAAGTGAACAAAGTGCTGGCGCACCCATTCTTCGGGCGTCAGTGCCACGTAGCGGCGGCGGATGACATCGAAGATCACCCTCCGTCCATCCCTTTCGGCTATCTTGGTTTCGAATCTTGGTAAATTAAGTTCCTGCATCGTCCTGTTTCGTTAAGTTTAGATAGGGCAAATATTATAGTAAGGGAAGGCGTTTGCTTCATGACCGCGCCTCCTGCTTTAATGGATGAACAAATACGAAACGGCAACCTTGAGTATATTCGGAATCTATCCAGATATCTCCGTTCAGACGTTTGATAATCAGTTGGCAGATGGACAGCCCTAACCCGGTTCCTTGTGCCTTCTCATTCAGCTTCTCGAAGCGCTCGAAGATACGACTCTGCTGCTCCAGTGGGATGCCGCATCCGGTATCGGTTACGGAGAAACGCGCCATACCGTCTTCGGTCTTTTCCAGTTTCAGTGTGATGCTGCCTTGTTTGGTGAACTTGGTGGCGTTGACTTGCAGGTTTATCAGCAACTGCTGTAAGCGCTCTACATCAGTATCCAGTTCCAGCGTGTCAAGGTCTGTCTCGAACAGCATTTCGGCATCGGTCTGCTTAATGGCGCTCAAGGTTTTCACCACATTCCGGCAAAGGACCACGGCATCGCAAGGCTTGATGTTGAACTTCATATTGGCAACATCCAGGCAGGATATGTCTATCACATCGTTTATCAGTTTCAGCAGCAGTTCCGAGTTCAACTGTATGATGTCATTGCATTGCTCACGGGTCGCTTCGTCAATTCCGAGCATGGTCAGCACTTCGGCAAAACCGGAGAGGGCGTTCAGCGGTGTTTTAATCTCATGACTCATATTGGACAGGAACAGGCTTTTATTGCGGATGGATTCTTCGGCCAAGGCTTTTGCACGGTTCAGCTCCTCACGGGAATGCGCCAGCCATCTGTTCTGCTTGCGTATATAGAAGAAACAACCCGCAAACACCGCCAGGAGAATAATTCCCGCAATCCATATCAGACGCAACAAACGGCTCTGCTGGATGTTGCGTTGCAACTGCACCTCGTCGATAGAGAATTTAGTGCGCAAGTCCTCTACCTTGCGCGAGTTGATGTCCTGATAAACGGCTATAGTATGGTTGCTTAAGTCCAGGTACAAGCTGCATGCTTTCTCGTAATGTCCCGCTTGCAACTCCTGCGCGGCAACTGCCCAAAGCACACTATCGCTGTCTTGCTTCTGAATCTGGTCTTGTGCCTGGGAAACACTACCTGACAAACACAATAATAATAGTAGCAATATACGTTGTTTCATTCTGTTTTACTTTCATTGTTCTACTTCTTATTCCTTAACTTTTGTGAGGTAAATAACTGCTTCCTAAGTCTTCGAGGGACAAAATTAATCAAAATTCACGAAAACAGAATAGGGTAGGTGATAACAATTATGTGTTCCTCCTCCTTTACGAGATAACTTCCCTTAAATGTTTCCAGATACAGCCGGTTGATATCATGCTGTATCTGAGGGGAGTATTCTCCTTCTTCTTCCACCATCTTCAATAACGGGCTCCCGGTCACAACCAATTTCATCACCACAGCTTCACGTCTCAACGTATAGTTTACCCAAGCCATACCCTGATATCCTTCGGGAGCGGAGAGTATCGACGAAAGTAACTTCATGAAGCGCCCGCTATCTGCCCGGATCAAGAGCGAATCCAATGTCGTGTCGAATTGCAAATGTATCGCATTGTTCTCCTGCATCTCTACCATCATCTTGGCATCACGGCACAACTGCACGGCATCGCACTCCACCACATTAAACTTCATCATACCGGACTCCAAGCGTGAAAGATCAAGCACATCGAATATCAGTTGCGACAGTTGCCCGGCATTCTTCTTCACCAGTCCGGCATATTCCTCCATCTGTTCCTGCGAAAGATCTTTCTCCGTGGAAAGTACTTCCGAAAAGCCGACTACCAGATTCAGCGGTACCCGTATCTGCGAGGTGATATTGCGCAAAAAGACTTCTTTCATCTTGTCGGCTGCCTCTACCGTATTCAGAGCCTCGCGCGTTTCTTGCTCCGATTTGCGTAGCATACGCCGTACGTGCAACGCACGCCACAACAAAGCTAACAGTGCGATAATTATCAGCACAATCAGTGCCACGAGTAGCTGGTTATAACGTTTGTCTGCCGTAGCCCGGTCCAGCAAAGCCTGGCGGATGGTATAGTTTGCCTGATGCGCTTCTTCATGCAGGCGAAGGACGTCGCGATTCAAAGAGTCCATTTCCTGCACACCGCGAAGATAGTTCTCGGCGGCTTCCTTATATCGTCCGGCATATCTCAGGGCATGCCCTTTAATTATGCGCACCGTCATCTTGAACAGAGGTTGAGTGCCGTCGAACGATGCCAAAGCAGCATCGTATTCACGAAAGCTTTTATCCCATTCCTCGTTCAGGCAATAATAACCACCCCACATTATGTGGTATTTGATGCGATAGGAGAACAAACTGTTCGACGAATAATACTTTTCGGCCTGCTTCAGATGCTTCAGCATGTTGTCCAGGTCGGAAGTATCCAGGTATATACCGCTATAAGACAGCTCCATATCCAGCATTTTATCTCTATAGCTATCCGCTTTCTCCGGCGCTTCTGCCAGAGCTTGTTCCATCATGCTGCGCTGCATATTCAGCTCGGAGATAGCCATTAGATATTCGCCTTTCAGTTGGTAAATGGTGTAAATCTCGTTATAAACCGTTGCCCTGTCCACTTTGGGCAGGTGGGGGAGTTCCAACGTTTCCCTATATTTCTCGATGGCTTCATCTTCGTGCTTAGAAGCGCGCAAGGCTCTGGCTGTAGTCAACATGGAATAGTAAATACCGGTTCTGTTATCCAGCTTTTGCGCTTCCTCCATCATACGTTGGGCCTCTAACAACACGTATTCCGTATCTCCGCGCACTGTGTTGAATTGAAGTATATCTCCCCATGCTGCAAAATAAAGGTCATACTTCTTGTATTTCCGGCTGACAGCCTCCAATGTTCTAAAGGCATTGCCCATTTGCAACGTATCGGCCTGATATTTATAGTGACGATAGTAATCGTAGCGGATGCCCACCTCTTCTTCTCTGTACTGGCTGTCGACAGCCAGTACCAAAGCCGAGTCGAGCAGTTCCACCGACCACTCCTTACCGATATTCTTCTGCAACATGTCGCGCATGAACTCTACACGCTTGGCTGTATCTGCGGACATTGAATGGTATATATTGAAAATGCTGTCACGCAACTGCTTGTCTACTTGCTGTTGCGCCTGTAAAACATTACTTAACAAGCAAAAGAGTAATAGTAGTAGTAAATGTCGTTTCATCCTATTTTGATTTCAGATTCTATGCTTCTTGCACTTTTGCAAACAAAATATTGCTCAAAAGGTCATTAGGGAACAAATATAATCAAATTCTGTGGAAACAAAAGAAGAAATCGAAATAATTGAATATTTACAAATGGAGTGCTTATGCAGCCTCGCATTATCTTCAACGACTTAAATAGGATAAGCAATAATAATCATATGTTGCTCTTTATCTACGAAGTAACTTCCCTTGAAGGTCTCCAGGTAAAGCCGATTGATATCGTGCTGTATGCGGTGTTGCTCTTTATCACCCACCACCTCCAGCAATGGACTGCCGTGCACGATGATCTTCAGGCTGCCGTCTTCGCTCACCAACGAGAACTTCACAGTGGCTTCGCCTTCATATCCAATCGGGGCGGAGAGGATGGAAACCAGTAACTTCATAAAGCGTATGCTATCTGCTTGTATCGGCAAGCTCTCCAGTTCGGTATCAAACTCAATGTGCACCATATTGCCGTCTTGCATCTCCACCATCATCTTAGCGTCACGACAGAATTGTACGGCATCACACTCCTGAACATTGAATTTCATCATGCCCGATTCCAAACGGGAAAGGTCGAGCACGTCGAAAATGAGTTTCGACAAGCGGTCGGCATTCTTCTTCACCAATGCGGCGTACTCCTGCATCTGCTCGGTCGGAAGGTCGCCGGCACTTTCGGAGAGCAGTTCGGAGAATCCAACAACAGCATTCAGCGGTACTCTGATCTCGTAGGTGATATTGCGCAAAAAGACCTCCTTCATCTTATTGGCTGCTTCCACCGTTTCCAGTGCCACACGGGTTTCACGCTCCGAACTGCGCAAAATACGACGCACGTATAATGCACGCACCAGCAGTATTGCCAAGCCCACTGCCAGCAGGATGACCGAAGCTACCCATGTCAGGTTGTAATGCTTTTCTGCCGTGGCCTTGTCCAGCAAAGCCTGGCGAATGGCGTAGTTGGCGCGGTGTACTTCTTCATGACGTTGCAGCACATCACTGTTTATGGAATCCATCTCAATCGCGGCGTGGGCATAGGTTTCAGCAGCCTCTTTCTTCCGCCCTGCGGCCTCAAAAGCTGCTGCTTTCAGAAGGTGTATGGACATTTCATGCAGAGGTTGCGTTCCTTTGAAATGCTCCAGGGCTATGTCATACTCACGAAAACAAGCGTCCCATTCTTTCGTCATTCTATAATAACCGGCCAAAACCGTGTGGTACCGTATGTAAAAAGAAAACAGGCAATCCGGCGTATAGTATTTCTCAACCTCTTTCAAGTGCTTCTCCAAGTTATCTATATCCGAAATGGTCAGATAAATCTCACAGAAGGCCAATTCAAGGTCCAGTAACCTGTTTCTAAAAGTTTCCGCCCTTTTCGGTTCTTTCTTTACTTCACGCAATGCAGCATCGCATCCTTTCTGCAATTCGGCCAATGCCTTCTCACTATTAGATACATGCCACATATATATACCCGCAATCTCACTATAAATCATCGGCCGGTCGGCACTCGAAAGATTGGGCATTTCCAAGATTTCCCGAAATTTGGCAATGGCTTCTTCTTCCTGCTTGGCTCCTTTATAGGCTCTGGCCGCAGCCAAATGGGAATTCAGGATACCTATCGGATTGTTCAGCTTGCGGGCTGCTGCTTCCATGCGCTTTGCTTCCAATATGACGTATTCCGTATCCCCACGAACAATGTTGAATTGAAGCTTGTCTCCCCAAGCTATAAAATAGAGGTCATAACTCCCATATTTCTTACTGAGAACTTCCAACTGCTTGAAAGACCTGCTCATCTGCGTAGTATCTGCCTGATACTTGTAATGCCGGTAATAATCAAAATAGACTCCCAATTCTCCCTGAACGTAGTTACTACGGGTAGACCATGCTATAGCAGAATCGAGAAACACTTTTGCCCAATCCTTGCCGATATTCTGCTGGAGCATCTTGCGCATAAACTTCACACGCAAACTGTCTTCGGGCATGCTACTGGATACACGGAACACGCTGTCGCGCAACTGGCTATCAGCAGAAGAGAGAGGCTGTTCCGCCTTGGCAGTGGCAATCATCAAAAGATGGCATATAAGGATGAATAATATCTTTTTCATAAGCGTACCTCCTGTTTTAAAGGGTGAATGAATACAAACCGCGACCCTTGGGTATACTGGGAATCAATCCATATATCTCCACCCAGGCGCTTGATGATAAGCTGGCAGATCGACAGTCCCAATCCGGTTCCCTGTGCTTTCTCATCCAGCTTTTCAAAACGTTCGAAGATACGTGCCTGCTTTTCAAGCGGAATACCACAACCGGTATCGGTCACGGAGAATTGTGCCTTTCCAGTATCTGCCATTTCTAGCCGCAGTGTGATGGTACCCTCTTTGGTAAACTTGGTGGCATTCACCAATAGATTGATCAACAGTTGTTGCAGACGTTCTATATCGGTATCTAATTCCAATGAAGACAGATCGGTTTCGAAAAGGATTTCAGCATCTGTTTGCTTGATGGAACTCAACGTCTTTACTACATTCCGGCAAAGCGAAACCGCTTCACAGGGCTTAATGTTAAACTTCATATTGGCAATGTCCAGACAGGATATGTCTATCACATCATTTATCAGCTTTAATAGTAATTCGGAGTTCAGCTGGATGATTTCATTGCATTGATTGCGCGTTCCTTCATCAATGCCAGGCATGGTAAGCACTTCCGCAAAGCCTGAGAGGGCATTTAGTGGTGTCTTAATCTCATGGCTCATATTGGAAAGGAACAAACTTTTGTTTCGGATAGAGTCTTCGGCCAGTGATTTAGCCCGATCCAGCTCCTCACGCGAACGGGCTAACAATTTGTTTTGCCTTCTTATATAGAAAAAACAGATAATAAACAGACCCACAAGAATAGCGCCAGCAATCCATACCAGTTTCAGCAAACGGCTTTGATGGAGATTTCTTTGCAGCAGGACTTCGTCTATGGAATACTCGTTCCGCAAATCTTTTACCTCACGTGAATTTATCTCTTGAAAAGTGGATATTGCATGATTGCTCAGATCGATATAAAGGCTACAGGCTTCGTCATAATGACCTGCTTGCAACTCTTTTGCAGCATCTGCCCAGCTAAGGCTATCACCATCCTGCTCTTGCGCCCACGAAACACTACTTAACAAACAGAATAGCAATAGTAATAATTGTTGTTTCATTCGATTTTAATTTCCAGTTTCTAGTTTTTTATTGTACTTTTGTGAGTTAAATAATCGCTCCTTAAAAGTCTTTTCGGAGCAAATTTAATAAAATCTGATGAAAACTAAAGAAGAAATCGTAGCTAATTGGCTGCCCCGCTATACAAAACGTAGCCTGGAGGATTTTGGAGAATACATTTTGTTGACTAACTTCAGCAAATATGTAGAAATATTCGCGGAAAAGTTCAATGTTCCTATCCTTGGCAAAGATGCTAATATGATCTCTGCCAGTGCGGAAGGAATGACTATCATCAACTTCGGTATGGGAAGTCCTAATGCAGCCATTATCATGGACTTACTGAGTGCTATCCATCCCAAAGCCTGCCTGTTCCTGGGCAAATGCGGAGGTATAGACAAGAAGAACAAAATAGGGGATCTTATCCTTCCTATTGCCGCCATACGTGGCGAAGGTACTTCTAATGACTATTTTCCTCCCGAAGTTCCGTCGCTTCCGGCATTTATGCTGCAACGCGCCGTTTCTTCCGCCATCCGAGACTATGCCCGCGACTACTGGACCGGCACCGTGTATACCACCAACCGCCGTATTTGGGAACACGACGAGGAATTCAAAGAATATCTGAAGAAAACCCGTGCAATGGCTGTCGATATGGAGACTGCAACCCTGTTTAGTTGCGGTTTTGCCAATCATATCCCTACCGGTGCTCTTCTGTTGGTATCCGACCAGCCCATGATTCCGGAAGGAGTGAAAACCGATAAAAGTGACAACATAGTCACTCAAAACTATGTAGCAGAGCATGTTGAAATAGGCATTGCATCCCTGCGTATGATTCTCGATGAAAAGAAAACAGTGAAACATTTGAAGTTTGACTGGTAATCAATCACTTTCTGGCCAATAACCGGCATCCACTGACAAAGCAACTTATATGGCGAAACAAGAAACGACATGCGATGATATCCTGAAAGAGTTGAGGGCCAAGCAATACCGCCCCGTCTATTACCTTATGGGTGAGGAGGCATATTACATCGACCTTATCTCTGACTATATCATAGACAATGTTCTCACTGATACCGAAAAGGAGTTCAATCTGACTGTTGTCTATGGTGCGGATGTCGATATCGCTACCGTTATCAATGCCGCCAAGCGATATCCTATGATGTCCGAACGCCAGGTTGTTGTTGTCAAGGAAGCGCAAGCCATCCGCAACATGGATGAACTTTCGTACTATCTGCAAAAGCCGCAGAACTCTACCATTCTGGTCATTTGCCATAAACATGGCGTGCTGGATAGGCGGAAAAAGTTGGCTGCCGAAATAGAGAAAGTAGGAATCTTATTCGAATCCAAGAAAGTAAAGGATGCCCAACTTCCGGCATTCATCACTTCTTATATGAAGCGCAAAGGCATAGACCTTGAGCCTAAAGCCACCTCTATGCTTGCCGATTTTGTCGGCACTGACCTCAGCCGCCTCACCGGAGAACTGGAAAAACTGATTATTACTCTTCCAAAAGGTCAGACACGCGTCACCCCCGAACAGGTAGAACGCAACATCGGAATCAGCAAAGATTATAATAACTTCGAACTACGCAGTGCTATCGTAGAAAAAGACGTACTAAAGGCCAATAAGATAATAAAATATTTTGAAGAAAATCCGAAAACGAATCCTATTCAAATGACTTTATCTTTACTTTTTGGCTTCTTCTCCAACTTGATGTTAGCTTATTATGCACCCGAAAAGTCGGAGCAGGGCATTGCTACCTTCCTGGGTTTAAGAAGCCCGTGGCAGTCTCGTGAATACCTAAGTGCCATGCGCCGCTACAACGGAGTAAAGACCATGCAAATCATCGGAGAGATTAGATATGCCGATGCCAAGTCCAAAGGTGTAGCCAACTCTTCCTTAAGCGACGGAGATATCCTCCGGGAACTAGTCTTTAAAATCCTGCATTAATACTCACAGTAAACCTTTCTTTCCCCCGATATAAGGAAGAATTATAGCCGTCGGACGATTAATGATCCGTGTTATTAGTTCTTTTCCTCAAAAAGATTATAAGAAGCTTAAACCGGAAATAAAATGAAATGGATCGTCTTATACCGAACTTGCATTGAATTAGAACTATTTCATACCATTATGTCACATTGAGGGAAATTCTTCCCTCTTTTTTCTATTATAAGCATCTATGTGAACATAAAAATAGGACATAATATATTTATTATCAGTTATATATATTAAAAAAGTCCCTCTCAGAATCGTTTTTTTTCGTCCAATCGGTCATTAGTACGGAAATAAGGCAAGGATTCGCTAATTAAAGAGTGAATGGAATAATATCTCCCGATTACTTTTCTTCTGTGTCATCTATTTTCTTCCCAACAGATAGTTTATCTAACTTCACCTCATTATTCAAATGAGTTAAATAGTTGTGTTTGCAACAACAAGATTTTACCCTTGTAAAAACATACATTTTACATTTATACTTAAATATAGCTGTGATATTACAACTGCACTATACGACCGAACGATATAATTGTAAACTGAAATATTTAAGCCAGTAAATATGTAAATTACAAATATATAGAGTAGGGGGTTAACTCTGTCTTATTTATACTATAGTATGTTATAATTCAGAATAATACGCAATTAAAATAAAGTGATTAGCAAAACTATGCAAAGAAACGCATAAAAATAATTGTAAAGCAGTATTTTATGACAATATAGTAATATATATATAGCTAATAACTAATACTTTATAGTAAGATATTAAAGCTTAAATAAGGGTTTATATATAGCGGTTTATCATACATTACATTTGCGGTAATTACATTCGAAATACAGCAAACGAAATTGTAATATTCGAATATTTACATTTTTAATTTGCTTTTGTGATTTCTATTTTTTACTTTTGTAATCAATTAAAATTAGAGTACAATTGTAATCACACCCACGCTATGAGCATAAAAGACAGATTTAAATTAATTATGGATCGGGAAAAGTTAACAGCTGGCGCCTTTGCTGAAAGTATCGGTGTGGCCCAAGCTACTATTTCCCATATCTTGGGTCCCCGTAATAAATATCCAAGTACGGATATAATCCTTCGGTTGCATCAACGGTATAGTGACATCAACCTTAACTGGTTGCTTACCGGAGAGGGAAACATGAGTAATGATTCAAACTCTACAGAAGAGAGCATATTCGACTATCCTCTATTCGCTGAGAAGCCGGAAAATCCGGGCAATGAGTCGAATGAAATGGAAAATCGCAAGGAAATTGCGTTAGAAACACAGCGAAAAGCACCTAAAGAGATTGTGAAACAGGAGATTATCTACAAAGAAAGGCCTCCCAGGAAAATCACTGAAATAAGAATTTTCTTTGATGATAACACTTACGAAACATTCAAACCCGAAAATTAAGGAGTAAGAATAACAGTTTACACAATTTCCCGTATCTTTGCGCCGTGAAAGATAATATTCCTCTTTATAGATAATATGAAAAAATATATTTTAAATCTGACAGTGACTGAGAACGTCCAATTGCATGCCAATTATGTGCTGCTGAAATTGACTTCTTCGTCCCCGCTTCCGGAAATGCTTCCGGGACAATTTGCAGAGATCCGCGTGGACGGTTCGCCAACTACTTTTTTGCGCAGGCCCATTTCCATCAATTATGTGGATAGACAGCGGAATGAGGTTTGGTTTCTTATCCAGCTTGTGGGCGATGGAACAAAGCGTTTAGGAGAGGTAAAGGACGGTGATGTAATCAATGTAGTACTTCCGCTGGGGAATTGCTTTACAATGCCTGAAAAGGCTTCAGATAAGCTTTTATTAGTGGGCGGAGGTGTAGGCACGGCGCCGATGCTTTACTTAGGCGAGCAATTGGCTAAAAACGGCAGTAAGCCGACATTCCTGCTGGGTGCCAGAAGTGACAAGGATTTGCTTCAACTGAAGCAATTTGCAACCTATGGAGACGTCTATACTACTACAGAAGACGGCAGTCATGGAGAGAAGGGCTACGTAACCCAGCACTCTATATTAAATAAGGTGAACTTTGAGCAGATATACACTTGCGGTCCGAAACCGATGATGATGGCCGTGGCAAAATATGCCAAAAGTAAAGGCATTAATTGCGAAGTGTCCCTGGAGAATATGATGGCGTGTGGTATAGGTGCTTGCCTATGCTGTGTGGAGAATACCACAGAAGGTCATTTATGTGTATGTAAAGATGGTCCGGTTTTTAATATAAACAAACTATTATGGCAGATTTAAGTGTAAACATTGGTGAATTACAAATGAAGAACCCGGTTATGACGGCGTCCGGGACATTTGGGTATGGTGAAGAATTTGCCGATTTCATCGATATATCGCGAATAGGTGGTATAATTGTAAAGGGGACCACCCTTCACAAACGTGAAGGGAATCCATATCCACGTATGGCAGAAACTCCATCGGGTATGTTAAACGCTGTGGGACTGCAAAATAAGGGTGTACATTACTTTGTTGAACACATCTATCCACGCATCAAAGACATCCAAACGAACATGATTGTGAATGTTTCGGGTTCTGCCATCGAAGATTATGCTGAAACAGCTGCAATCATTAACGAACTTGACAAAATTCCTGCCATAGAGTTGAACATCTCTTGCCCTAATGTGAAGCAAGGCGGAATGGCTTTTGGCGTCACGGCAAAAGGAGCTGAAGAAGTAGTAAAAGCCGTGCGCTCAGTTTACAAAAAGACACTTATCGTAAAACTCTCACCGAACGTTACGGATATCACAGAAATAGCCCGCGCAGCCGAAAATGGCGGTGCAGATAGCGTGTCGCTCATTAATACGTTGCTGGGAATGGCTATCGATGCGGAGCGCAGGCGTCCTATACTCTCTACTGTTACGGGTGGAATGTCCGGTGCAGCCGTGAAACCCATCGCATTGCGCATGGTATGGCAGGTTGCCAAGGCGGTAAAAATCCCCGTCATAGGTTTGGGGGGTATCATGAACTGGAAAGATGCAGTGGAATTCATGCTTGCAGGCGCGTCTGCCATCCAGATTGGTACGGCAAACTTCATAGACCCGGCAATAACGGTGAAGGTAACGGAAGGTATCAATGACTATCTTGACAGGCACGGAATCAAGTCTGTACAAGACATAATCGGTGCGCTTGAGGTATAACTAAAAACAGGAGATTGCCATTCGCAATACAAATTCAGAAAAAAGGACATTCACTTATGAATGTCCTTTTTCTTTTTATTTACATCAGAAGAATTACTCTCCTAACAAATCGGGACGCAATTTTCGGGTTCGTTCCAATGACTGTTGCAACTCCCATTCCTTAATTTTTGCCTCATGCCCGGAAAGTAAAACATCCGGAACTTTCCAACCGTTGTACTCTGCAGGGCGCGTATAGACCGGAGCCGCCAATAAGTTGTCCTGGAAGGAATCGGAAAGTGCAGACTGCTCATCTGAAATAACACCGGGAATAATACGCACGATAGCATCGGCCATCACAGCAGCTGCCAACTCACCTCCCGTCAGCACGTAGTCTCCAATGCTGATCTCTTTGGTTATAAAATGCTCGCGAATGCGATAGTCTATTCCCTTGAAGTGCCCGCAAAGAATAATAAGATTTTGGGCCAAAGATAAGGAATTGGCCATCGGCTGGTCGAACTGTTCACCGTCCGGAGTGGTAAAAATCACCTCGTCGTATTCCCGTTCGGCTTTCAGAGCATTGATACAGCGCTCGATAGGCTCTATCTTCATCACCATTCCGGCAAATCCTCCGAAAGGATAATCGTCTACACGGCGATACTTATCTTCCGTATAGTCGCGTAGGTTATGGATATGTATTTCTGCAAGCCCTTTATTCTGAGCACGTTTCATAATGGAGCAATTGAAGAAGCCTTCAATCATCTCCGGCAAAACAGTGATAATGTCGATACGCATAAACTTTAATTTTTTGCAAAAGTACAAATATTCGAGTAGAAACCCGTATTTTTGCATTCAAACAATCAGAAATCGCTATGACTGTAAAGGAAAAGATAGATGAACTACGCGCTGAACTGCATCGGCATAACTATAATTACTATGTGCTGAATGCTCCCGAAATATCCGATAAGGAGTTTGACGACAAGATGCGCAAGTTGCAAGACATGGAGAAGGAACATCCTGAATATCAAGATGAAAACTCGCCAACCATGCGTGTTGGAAGCGATATAAACAAGAATTTCACGCAAGTGACACACAAATATCCGATGCTTTCATTGGGGAACACTTATTCTGAAAGTGAAGTGACGGACTTTTATGACCGTGTAAAGAAAGCACTGAATGATGACTTTGAAATCTGCTGCGAACTGAAATATGACGGAACTTCCATATCACTGACTTATGAGGACGGCAAATTAGTACGCGCCGTTACCCGTGGTGACGGCGAAAAAGGCGACGACGTGACGGACAACGTGAAAACAATACGCACCATCCCGCTGGTTCTCCATGGAGATTATCCTAAGTCGTTCGAAATCAGAGGGGAAATATTGATGCCCTGGGTAGTATTCGAAGAGCTGAACCGCGAAAAGGAAGCACGCGAAGAACCGCTTTTTGCCAATCCGCGCAATGCAGCTTCGGGAACTCTGAAACTACAAAACTCTGCCATCGTAGCTTCGCGCAAGCTCGACACGTACCTATATTATCTGCTGGGCGAAGAATTGCCCTGCGACGGACATTACGAGAATCTGCAAACAGCTGCCGGCTGGGGATTTAAGATATCAGAGCACATGAAGAAGGCGCATAGCCTGGCAGAGATATTCGAATACATCCGGTATTGGGATACCGAACGCAAGAATATGCCGGTGGCAACAGACGGCATTGTGCTGAAGGTCAACAGCTTGAAACAGCAGAAAAACCTCGGTTTCACCGCAAAATCTCCCCGTTGGGCCATTGCCTATAAGTTTCAGGCAGAGCGTGCATTAACACGCTTGAACAAAGTCACTTACCAGGTGGGACGCACCGGTGCAGTGACTCCGGTTGCCAATCTGGACCCTGTTCAACTGTCCGGCACTATCGTAAAAAGGGCCTCCCTCCATAATGCAGATATTATTGAAGGACTGGACTTGCACGTAGGTGATATGGTCTATGTGGAGAAAGGCGGAGAAATTATCCCTAAAATAACCGGGGTTGACAAAGAAGCCCGCAGTATGCTTATTGGTGAGAAAGTGAAGTTCATCACTCATTGCCCCGAATGTGGCAGTAAATTAATACGTTACGAAGGCGAAGCAGCCCACTATTGCCCTAATGAAACAGCTTGTCCGCCCCAGATAAAGGGTAAGATAGAGCATTTCATCAGTCGCAAAGCCATGAACATAGACGGATTGGGCCCGGAAACCGTGGACATGTTCTATCGCATGGGATTAATAAAAAACACCGCAGATTTATATCAGCTTAAAACAGATGACATCAAGAACCTGGAACGGATGGGCGAAAAGTCTGCCGAGAACATCATCAAAGGCATTGAAGCCAGCAAGGAAGTTCCATTCGAAAGAGTGCTTTTCGCACTTGGCATCCGTTTTGTGGGCGAAACCGTGGCCAAGAAAATAGCTAAGTCCTTCAGAGACATTGAAGAACTGGAAGACGCCGATCTCGAAAAGCTGAAAAACATCGATGAAATCGGCGAAAAAATAGCGCAGAGCATTCTCGTTTACTTTGCAAATCCGTCAAACAGGGAGTTGGTAAATCGCTTAAAAACAGCCGGATTGCAATTCTACCAAAAAGAAGAAGACCTGAGTGGATATACCGACAAGCTTGCCGGGCAGTCCATTGTCATCAGTGGCGTATTCACCCACTATTCGAGGGATGAGTATAAAGATCTGATTGAAAAGAACGGTGGAAAGAATGTAGGCAGTATTTCTGCCAAGACCAGTTTCATCCTGGCCGGCGAGAATATGGGACCTGCCAAACTGGAAAAAGCCCAAAAGCTGGGTGTGAAGATTATGAGCGAAGATGAGTTTTTGGCGCTGATATCCTAACAAAATTCTACAAAAAGCTTTTTTATGGCTTATATTTGTAGTGTAAATCGAAAAAATTCGTACTTTTGCGAGTCATTTAATTAGAGATTACTTTTATAATACTCATGATACAGACAAGATTGAAAGGAATGGGGGTAGCGCTTATTACTCCTTTTAAAGAGGATGAGAGCGTTGATTATGATGCGTTGATGCGTTTGGTGGACTATCAACTTCAAAACAATACCGATTTTTTGTGCGTACTGGGCACTACGGCAGAGACTCCGACGCTGACGGAAGATGAAAAGAAGAAAATAAAAAAAATGGTCATCGAACGCGTGAACGGAAGAATACCTATTCTGCTCGGTGTAGGCGGAAACAATACCCGTGCCATAGTAGAAACGCTAAAGAATGATGATTTTACGGGAGTAGACGCGATTCTGTCTGTCGTTCCGTATTACAATAAACCTTCACAAGAAGGCATATACCAGCACTACAAGGCTATATCGGCAGCAACCGACCTGCCCATTGTGCTTTATAACGTTCCCGGCCGTACTGGTGTGAACATGAAAGCCGAAACAACCTTGCGCATTGCGCGCGACTTTAAAAATGTAATAGCCATCAAGGAAGCCTCGGGCGATATTACCCAGATGGATGATATTATCAAGAATAAACCTGCTGATTTCGACGTTATTTCGGGCGATGACGGTATAACCTTCCCTCTGATTACCTTGGGGGCAGTTGGTATCATCTCGGTTATCGGAAACGCATTTCCGCGCGAATTCAGCCGCATGGTACGTCTGGCATTACAAGGAGATTACGCAAATGCGCTGACCATTCACCATAAATTTGCCGAATTATTCAAGCTTTTGTTTGTAGACGGCAATCCTGCGGGTGTAAAGGCCATGCTGAATGTGATGGGAATGATAGAAAACAAGCTCCGCTTGCCATTGGTACCAACCCGGATCACGACTTTCGAAGCTATGCGCAAGATATTGGACGAATTGAACATCAAGTGCTGAGTCTAAAAAACGCATCGTATATATACTAAAAACGCATCATCTGTTTACCCTGAACAGATGATGCGTTTGCTTTAAACAGACCATCCGTTTGGGGCAAACAGATGATGTGTTTTTATCATACGAAAAAGCCTCTGCAAGATACTTGCAAAGGCTTTTTGTGATCGCGACAGGATTCAAACCTGTAACCGGCTGATCCGTAGTCAGCTACTCTA